>JAFSCP010000018.1 GCA_017436705.1 Bacillota bacterium | reverse complement strand
CCGTTGGTGGTGTTTTATTTCCGGTCGTGATGTGTATTTGCAATTATATTGCAGACAAGGATAATAAAGACTAAAAATGCCCTCGTTCTGTGTAGAAACGGTGGCATGGTATAATGAGTTATATAAATTCCAATTTAGCGAGCAGTTATGGTCTGTAAATATACCTCCCTCCGTCACCTTGACGAAGGGAGGTTATTTATATCCTAAATCAGTCCAAAAGGTAAAAGGGACCTGTTTTTGCGTGGGTTGACAGCCGGGCAGCAGAATTGGTATAATGATTTGTCAAAATAAAAAACAGGAGAGTATAATGATCAACTTACTCGATTTGGAATTGAATAAACTTGAAGAACTTCTGGTGTCCATGGGCGAGCCCAAATTCCGTGCAAAGCAGGTTTTCGGCTGGCTGTATAAAGGTGCAGGCAGTTTTGATGAAATGACCAACGTGCCGGCGGCTCTGCGCCAGAAACTGGCTGAGTTTTGCGAAATAGGACTTCCTGAAGTTATGCAGGTGCAGCAGTCAAAGATTGACGGCACACGCAAGTACCTTTTCGGTCTGAAGGACGGCAACGCCATCGAAAGCGTTTTTATGAAGTATAAATTCGGCAATTCAATCTGCGTTTCTTCACAGGTTGGCTGCCGCATGGGCTGCAAGTTCTGCGCATCTACACTGGGCGGGCTGCTGAGAAACCTGACACCGGGAGAAATTGCAGGGCAGATTCTGGCTGCCGAAAAAGACACTGGCGAAAGAATCAGCCATGTGGTGGTTATGGGTACCGGCGAGCCTTTTGATAATTACGATAATGTGGCTGCTTTCATCAGACTTATCAACGATAAGAACGGTCTGAACATCGGTATGCGTAACATTACCGTCTCTACTTGTGGCGTGGTACCGATGATAAGCAGGTTCGGCGAAGATTTTCCGCAGGTGAATCTGGCCATTTCGCTTCACGCTACAAACAACGAGGCAAGAAGCGCCATGATGCCTGTGAACAAAGCGTATCCGATGGAGCAGTTAATTGAAGCATGCAGAGCTTACGGACAGGCAACCTCCCGCAGAGTGACATTTGAGTACACTCTGGTAAAGGGCGTCAACGACGGACCGAAGGATGCGGAAGCACTTGCAAAGGTACTGCGCGGCATGCTTTGTCATGTGAACCTTATACCGCTCAATGTGGTAAAGGAAACAGGTTTTGAGACAAGCAGCAGGGCTTCGGCGCTGGAATTCCAACGGATTCTGGAATCCAGAGGAGTGCCTGCCACCATCAGACGTGAACTGGGTGATGACATTGACGCGGCATGCGGACAACTGAGACTGAAGGCCCGTGATGCATAACACAAGCAGCAGGAAAATTTGATACAACTCTGCTCAAATAAAGGTTGAAACAGCCGGAGTTTTGTTGTATAATGTAACACATCAAACTATAAGCAAAATGAGCGAAAATATAGGAGGCGATTACTATGGTTAAATTATTAGTAGGACATAAGGGCAGCGGCAAGACTAAGCAGATGATTGATATTGCTAACCAGTCCGTTGAAAACAGCAGAGGAAGCATTATCTTTATCAATAAAGACCAGAGATTAATGTATGATTTAAAGTACAGAATCAGAGTTATCTGTATGGAAGATTTTGAACATGTTACTAACAGTGACGAATACATCGGATTCCTTTACGGAATCATCAGCTCCGACCACGATATCGAAACTATCTTTGTTGACAGCATCTTAAAGCATGCTGACTTCAAGATGAGCGACCTTCCAGAATTCATTGACAGACTTAAAGACATCTCCAAGAATTACGGAATGGACTTCGTAGTAAGCGTAAGTGCTGAAAAAGAAGAAATGGTTGGCGTAAACTTTGAAGGATGCGAAATCTTAAACTAATTGTTTGAAAATAACGGGCGGTGGGGTTCCATCGCCCTGTTTTGTTATTATGTAGGCAATATCGCTGGCGGCATTGCCGGAATAACTAGAAAGTCTACCGCTGAAAATCCAATCGGCGGAGCCGACTTTCTTATTATGTAGGAAGTATCTGATGGAATTAAAGAAAGTAAGAGAGAGAATGGCCGGACGTAAACCGGGCATAATTGACGGCACAAGGGAATTTACAGTGCTGATTCCTCTGGTTGAAAGAAACGGGGAACTTCATATTCTTTACGAAAAACGTGCCGAAGGAATAAAGCAGCCGGGCGATGTGTGTTTCCCCGGCGGCAAAATAGAAGAAGGAGAATCCATAATAGAATGTGCGCTGCGTGAAACGGCTGAAGAGATTGGAATTACTGATATTGAGGTAATCGGTCAGTTTGATTCAATCCTTGAAGTTGGCAGGATTACAATGCACACAGTTCTGGGTATAATAAAGGAACGCGATTATGAAAACGCGGTACTGAATCCTGACGAAGTTGCAGAGATTTTTACTGTCCCTGTGGATTTTTTTGATGAAGCAGAGCCCATTGTGTATAACTGCAGAATGATTCAGGATGTTACAGATTTTCCTTATGAGCAGACCGGCATCCGCAGCGACTATAAGTGGCGTGTGGGTAAACAGGACATTTACATTTACCACTTTGACAAGTGGATTATATGGGGTCTGACAGCCCGTATAACAAGATGGTTTGTGGAAAAAATGAAAGAAAAGTAAACGTGAAGGAGAAAAACAGTGGACTGGTTAGCAGATCTTATACAGAATCCGTTTTTTATCGTCCCTCTGGCATCCTGGTTCATAGCACAGGTGCTGAAGGTGATAATCAATGCGGTAATAAACAAAAAACTTGACTGGGAACGTCTTTTTGGCGACGGAGGAATGCCGAGCGGACATTCAGCAACTGTATCGTCGCTGGCGACAATGTCCCTGCTTACTTATGGGACAGGGTCCTTTGAGTTTGCGGTAACCGGAATCCTGGCCATAATCGTATGTCATGATGCCATGGGAGTGCGTCTTGAAACAGGTAAGCAGGCCCAGATATTAAACGAAATCATCGATACTTTCAGCATATTTTCCAGGGACAAGCTTCCGGAAGTGCAGCTGAAGGAATTCGTAGGACATACGCCTGTACAGGTGGCGGCAGGCATTACCATCGGTATTATAAACGCCTGCATTATGTATTATTGTATTCTTTAAAAGAAAATTCTGAACGGAGGAACCAGCGAAAATGCCTATTAAAGTACCTAACAATCTACCGGCTATTGAAACATTGACTGCAGAAAACGTTTTCGTAATGACCGATACCCGTGCCATGACCCAGGACATCCGTCCCCTGCAGATTCTGATTCTCAATCTTATGCCGACAAAAATCGACACAGAAACTCAGCTTACAAGACTTCTGGGAAACACACCACTGCAGGTGGAACTGGAACTGCTGCAGACAAGCACTCACAAGGCTTCCAACACTTCTGAGGAGCACATGATTGCTTTTTATAAGACTTTTGATCAGATCAAGCACAAAAACTACGACGGTTTCATAATTACAGGCGCCCCTGTCGAACTTATGGAATTTGAAGAAGTTGAATACTGGGACGAACTCTGCGAAATCATGGAGTGGAGCAAACGTCATGTTCACAGTACTTTCCACATCTGCTGGGGTGCTCAGGCGGGGCTTTATTACCATTACGGAATACAGAAACACCGCCTGCCTGAAAAGCTGAGCGGTGTGTACAAACACAAGCTGGACTATAAGCACGGCATGCTTTTCAGAGGTTTTGACGATGAGTTCTACGTGCCGCATTCCAGAAATACAACGGTTTACCGTGAAGATATTGAGGCAGTTTCTGAACTTAAAATTGTTTCCAGTTCAGAAGAAGCAGGCGTTTATGTATGCAAGTCAGCAGATGACCGTCAGATTTTCGTAATGGGACATTCAGAATACGACGGAAACACTCTGGAAAAAGAATATGTCCGTGATAAGAATGCAGGCCTCAATCCTAAGGTTCCATGCAATTACTATCCTGACGACGATGATACAAAAGAACCGGTGGTAAAGTGGAGATCATGTGCCAACCTGCTTTATTCCAACTGGCTCAACTATTTCGTATATCAGACAACTCAGTACGATATTACCCAGATCAACAACGAATCTCTGCGCAGCATGTTCCAGAAAAATGCCAAGCTGGACCTGAAGGCAATCAAATTCGGCGGAACCTCTCTGGCGGATGCGGCTCAGTTCAGAAAGTGTGCTGAAATCATCAGGGCCGAAGATTCACGCCGCTATGTGGTTGTGAGCGCACCGGGCAAGCGTTCAGCAGACGATACTAAAGTAACAGACATGCTCATCGCATGTACTGAAAAGAAAGACAGGGCAGAAGCTGAAGATATTCTGGCAAGAGTACAGTCCCGTTACAAAGTTCTTGTACGCAGTCTGGGAGTGCAGGTGGATATTGACAGCGAGTTTGCAAAAATCTCTGAAGCCATTGGAAATCCTGAAAACAAAGACTATATAGTAAGCCGCGGCGAGTACATGAATGCCCGCATTATGGCAGCTTTTACAGGCTATGATTTTGTGGATGCTGAAGGCACAATCTGGTTTGATGAAGCAGGCCAGTACGACGAAGAAAAGACCAGAGCATCTCTTGGTGCAGCGCTTTCAGAACATGAAAGAGCAGTTATTCCTGGCTTCTACGGATGTACTCCGGATGGAAAAATAAAGACATTTTCAAGAGGCGGTTCAGATATTACAGGAGCTATCGTTGCAGCGGTGGCAGGTGCCGATGTTTATGAAAACTGGACTGACGTTTCAGGCTTCCTCATGGCAGATCCGCGCATTGTTGACAGCCCGCTCAGCGTTCCGGTTATTACATATAAGGAGCTCAGAGAGCTTTCTTATATGGGTGCTGCGGTGCTTCACGAAGAAACAGTATTCCCTGTTGTAAAGCTTGGAATTCCAATCAATATCAGAAATACCAACAGGCCGGAAGATGCGGGAACTCTTATTGTACAGAATGCTGACTATTTCCAGAGCAAGCTGGAAATCACCGGTATTTCAGGCAAGAAAAAGAACACAACAATCTCCATCGAAAAGGATCGTCTCAACGAAATTCCTCAGCTGAGAGCAGAGATCCTGGAGATTTTTGCAGAGTATAATATTACTGTCAAGAATATGCTTTCCGGCATTGACTCACTGACGATTGTGGCGCCGGAAGAGCAGGTAAAGGCCTGTGAAGCAGAGCTTGAAGAAGAACTGAGAGAAAGGGTGCAGCCTGCATCTCTTTCCTTTGACCATGATATTGCAATGATTGCCATTGTAGGACGCGAACTGTCAAGTTCACCATCCATTGCGCTCAAGGTTCTCAGCGCGCTTTCCAAGCGAAAAATCAATATACGCCTTATCGACCACGGCGCAGCAAAAATCAGCATGCTCATCGGTGTGGACGGTGTGAATTACATTCCTGCAATCCAGGCAATTTATGCTGAGTTTGCAAGGATTTAGCCGGGGAAAAAGTTAAAAAATAAAGCAAGGAATGATTCTGAAAATAAGAAACATACCTTGCTTTTTTAATTGGTTCTTTAGTACTGCTATTCTGCTTCGAATGAAAGACTAAGTTCGCAGTTTTCGTCCAGACAGTCCATGAGCATGGAGTAGGCTGCGTCCCAGTATTCGCCCAGGGATTCTTCAAGAGAAGGACGGCTGAGGATTGTAATGTCTGTCGGACAGGTTATGGAAGTGAGTGCATCGTGGAGAGCATCAAGATTGCTTCCGATAAGAACTGATTCTCCAAGATAGTGTCGGAATTTGCCGAAGAATTCTTCGCGGCATGTTACATCAGCGCCATCGATAATAATTTCTTTTGTGTTGATACAGTCGTTCATAATTTACTCCTCTCCGTACAGAAGTTCAAAGGTTTCGTAGTGATCTTCGGTGTAATAGATAAGGCCGTCGTTGGAGTAGACAAGGCGCTTTGCTCCGCGGCTGTCTCTTCCGATTGTGTCAATATCGCACTCGTAGTACTGGCGGCCCTTTGCCTTAGGAAGTATGCCTTCGTAATTGCCGAATTTGTCGCCGCCGATGGCCATGCCCGGTGCGTATTCTTCAAGACTTCCGCCTTCCCAGCCCAGCTTGCGGGCTTCGTCCTTGGTCATGAAATTATCCGGAAGCTGACCGTTTTCGTGAATATACGCAGCTACATCCTCTGCGGAAGTATAAACCAGGTCAACGCCGGCATTATCATCTCCGCTGTCAACAGTCAGAGCGGAAAAAAGTGCAACTGCCACCAGAAGGAGCAGAATACCTATATATCTGATTTTTTTGTTCATCGCTGTTTGCGTCCTTTCCTGTAGATATGTTACCTAGATTTTATATAATTCTCCAGATAAAGTCAATGCCCCCATAATCTGATGGGTTACAGAATGTAACCTTTTAGGGTAGAGTGTTTTTGTAACAAAAGAAAGGAGTATTTTTTATGATTAAAAAGAAAATTATGATTATGGCCATAGCAGGACTCATTGCTGCCGGAAGCGCGGAGGCAGTCTTTGCAGCGGAAAAGCAGACAGACGACAGGATTATGCAGCTGATGCAGAGCATAAAGGATTATATTGCAGGGCAGATTAAAGATGAGCAGAAACCTGAGAATGATGCAGTCATCTTGCCGGAAGCGCAGAATTCCAGGGCGCAGCAGGTAATAAACCTTACAAACAAGGAAAGAAACAAAGCAGGCCTGCCGGACCTTAAGGCCAGCAGCCAGCTCAGCCGTCTTGCGCAGCTAAAAGCTGAAGATATGGCCAGAAACGGCTATTTTTCGCACACTTCACCTACATACGGCAGCGCTTTTGATATGATGAAATCACAGGGCATTTCATACAGGTCTGCCGGTGAGAACCTTGCCAAGGGACAGCCCTCGGCACAGTCTGCAATGAAAGGCTGGATGAATTCTTCCAGTCACAGAGAAAACATTCTGAGCAGTAAGTACAGCGAAATAGGAGTTGGGATTGCAGAAAATGGAAAAGGCACTATTTACTGGGTGCAAATTTTCAAAGGATAGTAAAAATATACGAAAAAATGTCAAAAAACACGAGGTTGTAAAAAAAATAACTTTTACTTTTTTCCCGAATGTATTATAATTAGTTAGTAAATATTTCTTTATATCATTTAGGAGGGAAAAAATGAAGAAGTTTTTATCTTTATTACTCATCTTCGCTATGATCTTCACATTCGCAGCATGCGGATCTGATGAACCTGCAGACGATCAGCAGCAGGGCGGCGATGTAGTTGTAGAAAGCTACGATGACATTCCAGACACAATGGAATCTGCAGATGGTGTTTACCAGGTTGCTATGGTAACAGACGTTGGTCAGTTAAAGGACGGTTCCTTCAATGAATTCACTTGGAACGGCTGCAAGAAGTACGCTTATGACAATGAAAAGTCCTATAAGTACTATCAGCCAGCAAACGGTTCTGCTGCAACTGACGATGACAGAATCAAGGCTCTTACTGACGCTTGCGAAGCTGGCGCAGAAGTAGTTGTAACTCCTGGTTTCTTACAGGAAACTGCTCTTAAGGCAGTAGTTCCTAACTACCCAGAAGTACAGTTCGTATTCATCGACGGTTGGGATATGGGATTCCCTAACTTAGTTGGCGTTTCCTATCAGGAAGAACAGGCTGGTTACTTAGCTGGTTACGCTGCAGTTATGGAAGGTTTCACTAAGCTCGGCTTCTCCGGTGGCGGCGGCGGTGCAAACCCTGCATGTATCAGATACGGTTACGGCTACGCTCAGGGTGCTGATGCAGCTGCTGCAGCTAAGGGTGTAAACGTAGAAATGAGATACAGCTGGGAATACGGTGATACTTTCTCCGACTCCCCAGACCTTCAGGCTATGTTAGCTGGTTGGTATGAAGCTGGTACAGAAGTTATCTTCATGTGCGGCGGTTCCATGTTCAACTCCGGTACAGCAGCAGCTGAAGCAGCTGAAACTGCTATCATCGGTGTAGACGTTGACCAGAGCCCATTATCCGACACAGTTGTAACTTCCGCTCTTAAGGGACTTGATGCTTCCGTAATCAAGACTTTAACTGACTTCTACACTGGTGGTGCTTTAATCCCTGGTTCATCTGTTCTTGGCGCTGCTGACGATGCAGTAGGTCTTCCAGTTGACTCCTGGTCATTAGAAAACTGGTCCGTAGAAGAATACGAAGCATTATTTGCTAAGATCAAGGCTAACGAAATCACAATTGATAACGACTCTGCTATGGCGGATCCATCAACTGCTGGTTTAGCAAACGTAACATTCGTTAAATAATTAAACGAAAAGCGAGAGGTTTTAAAAACCTTATAAAGGGGGAATCTTCGGTTCCCCCTTTTTTGTATAATACCCTCCAACCTAAAAGACAAAGAAAAGGCAAGGAAATTATATTATGTCAGAATATGTAATAGAAATGAACAATATCAGAAAAGAATTCCCTGGTATTGTGGCCAACGATGATATTACCCTGCAGCTCAGAAAGGGAGAAATCCACGCACTTCTCGGAGAAAACGGTGCAGGCAAGTCAACCCTCATGAGCGTGCTTTTCGGGCTTTATCAGCCTGAAGCGGGTGAAATCAGAAAAAATGGTCAGACAGTAAAAATCAACAATCCTAACGATGCAACAGCTCTTGGCATCGGTATGGTTCACCAGCACTTCAAACTGATTGAAGTGTTTACTGTGCTGGATAATATTATTCTTGGCGCAGAAACAACAAACAAGCTGGGATTCCTTAAAAAGAAAGAAGCACGTAAAAAAGTACAGGAACTTTCTGAAAAATACGGTCTTAAAGTTGACCTTGATGCAAAAGTTGAAGATATTACCGTAGGTATGCAGCAGCGTGTTGAAATTCTCAAGATGCTCTACAGAGACAACGAAATCCTCATCTTTGACGAACCTACTGCAGTTCTGACACCTCAGGAAATTGACGAGCTTATGGCAACTATGAAAGGTTTCGCAGCAGAAGGCAAGTCAATCCTTTTCATCACTCATAAATTAAATGAAATCATGGCAGTTGCCGACAGAGTTACTGTTCTCCGTAAAGGTAAATACATCGGCACTGTGAATACTAAAGATACAAACAAGCAGGAACTTTCCAACATGATGGTTGGCAGACCTGTTCAGCTTGAAGTGCAGAAAGAACCTGCCCAGCCTAAGGATGTTATTCTGAAGGTTGAAGGCCTTACTGTTCCTTCCAAACTTCACAAAAACGATGCAGTAAAGAATGTATCCTTCGAAGTAAGAGAAGGTGAAATTCTCTGCATTGCCGGCATCGACGGAAATGGCCAGACAGAACTGATTCATGGTCTTACTGGTCTTGAAAAAGCTTCTGCAGGAAAGATTACTCTCTGCGGTCAGGATATTTCCGGTTTAAGCATCAGAAAAAGAAGTCAGGCCGGCATGAGCCATATCCCTGAAGACAGACATAAACATGGTCTTGTTCTCAACTACACTCTGGAACAGAACATGGTTCTTCAGAAATACAAGGATCCGCGTTTCCAGAAACATGGTTTCATAAAGTTCGACGAAATCCGTAAATATTCTGAAAAACTTATTGAAGATTACGACGTGCGTTCCGGTCAGGGACCTGTTACAGTTTCACGTGCAATGTCAGGCGGTAACCAGCAGAAAGCCATCATTGCCAGAGAAATTGACAGAGATGAACCTCTTATTATTGCAGTTCAGCCTACAAGAGGTCTGGACGTCGGTGCTATTGAGCATATCCATGGCCAGCTTATCGCTGAGCGTGACAAGGGTAAGGCAGTACTGCTCGTATCCCTTGAACTTGATGAAGTAATGGGACTTGCTGACAGAATCATCGTTTTATACGAAGGTGAGATTGTCGGTGAACTTAATCCTAAAGAAACTAATCCGCAGGAACTTGGACTTTATATGTCCGGTGCAAAGCGTCAGGGAAAGGAGGCAGAGTAAATGTTAAGAGTTGATCCTTCAACAGGCAAACAGAAGTGGTACACAACTGATGGCACCAAGTCTGTATTATCTGCCTTGATTTCTATTTTAATCGGTATGGCTGTTGGTTCCCTGATTATCATTATCGTGGGTCTTACAAAGGACGGAATTTCCACTAAAGGTATCTGGGACGGCATCAGACTTGTATTCATGGGCATTCTCAGTACAGGCCGTGATGGTGCGGAACTTTCCTTCGGCTTTAACCCTGTCAACGTGGGCAACATGCTTTTCAGAGCAACTCCGCTTATTATGACAGGACTTTCCGTAGCAGTTGCCTTCAAGACAGGTCTTTTCAATATCGGAGCTCCTGGTCAGTACCTCATGGGTATTGCAGGTACTTTGTCAGTTGGCCTTACACTCGGCAATGCAGGCTGCCCTGTGGTTGTCGCATGGTTTGCAGCTTTCCTGACAGGCGTGATTCTTGGAGCTCTCTGGGGTGCGATTCCTGGTATCTTCAAGGCTTTCCTGAATATCAATGAAGTAATCACATGTATAATGACCAACTGGATTGCAGCAAATCTTGTAACCTGGTGGTTTGACTCCCATGAAATATTCAAAAATGCAGCAGAAGGCGGCAAAATCGGTTACATTATCCCTCTGAAAAATGTAGGTGTTGTAACACCGAAGATGGGAATGGACGTGCTGTTCCCTGGTTCTCAGGCAAACGGTGGTTTCTGGATTGCATGTATCATTGCAGTGGCAGTTTACATTTTAATGACCAAGACTACTCTTGGATATGAACTTACTGCATGCGGTTCCAACAGACACGCAGCCAAGTATGCTGGTATCAATGACAAGAAGAACATTATCCTTTCCATGATGATTGCAGGCGGACTTGCATCAGCCGGTGCATGCCTCTACTATCTGGCAGGCAACACAGAGTTCTTCTGGTCCACATATTTAAGCCTTCCACCTGAAGGTTTCAATGGTATCCCTGTTGCACTTCTTGCAGCAAATAACCCTGTCGCAGTAGTTTTCTCAGGACTGTTCATGTCCATGCTGAACATCTGCGGTACTCAGCTTAAATCACTGACTGCTTACAACGAATACATTGCTGATATTATCATCGCAGTTATCGTTTACCTCAGTGCATTCTCAATGTTTATCAAACAGCTGCTCAACGGCAGAAAGCAGAAAGGAGGAAATAAATAATGGTATTCTTAATTCAGCAGACTTTACTATTTGCAGTTCCTCTTATGATTGTAGCCCTTGCCGGTGTATGTGCAGAACGTTCAGGGGTTATCAACCTGGCACTTGAAGGTATTATGATCTTCGGTGCGTTTATCGGAGTACTCTTTATCAGAGTTATGCAGGAAACAGGCATGTTTGAACAGGAGCAGGGGCAGATTCTCATGCTTCTGACAATGGTTGTTTCTGCAGTATGCGGAGCACTTTTCTCACTGCTTCTGGCTTTCTCAGCAATCAACCTGAAGGCAGACCAGACTATCGGTGGTACAGCACTTAACATGCTGGCACCTGCTATCGTTCTTTTCTTCATCATCATGCTCATTCAGCAGACTAAGATGGGTATGGCAGAAGGCGGCGCAGCAAGCTGGTTCATGATCAGACCGTCTACTTTCGGTCTTCCTAAAGACCACAGCTGGGGACCATTCATTGATGTGTTTATCAATAAGGTTTATCTTTCAACATATATATGCCTTGCAGTATTTGTACTGGTGTCAGTGTTCCTTTATAAGACAAGACTGGGACTCAGACTCCGTGCCTGCGGCGAAAACCCACAGGCTGCAGACTCTCTGGGTATCAATGTTTACAAGATGAGATATATGGGCGTTATGCTTTCAGGTGCTCTTGCAGGCATGGGCGGTTTCACATATGCTCTTACTACCGCAAACTGTACTGCAACAGGGGCAGTTGCCGGCTATGGTTTCCTGGCTCTGGCAGTTATGATTTTCGGTAACTGGACACCGCTTAATATCGCACTGGGCGGCCTGCTCTTCGGTCTTTTCAAGTGTATTGCAGCTACTTACGCAACACTGGATATCAACGGAGACGGTATTTATCTGCTTAATGAAATCGGCGTAAGCCCATACATTTACAGAATTCTGCCATATGTAATCACTCTTATTGTTCTTGCGTTTACATCCAAGAGCTCCAGAGTACCTAAGGCAGAAGGTATCCCTTACGACAAAGGACAGAGATAATTATGTTTTTACCTGTAACTATAGAAGAAGTGAAAGAACGCGGCTGGAACGAAGTGGACTTTGTGCTTGTCACAGGGGATGCTTATGTTGACCACCATTCTTTCGGCACTGCTATCATCGGCAGACTTCTCGAAAAACATGGATATAAGGTAGCGATTCTTCCTCAGCCGGACTATAAATCGGCTGAGGATTTTCGGCGTTTTGGAAGACCACGTCTTGGCTTCCTGATTAACAGCGGAGTTGTGGATTCAATGGTCAACAACTACTCTGTTTTCAAGCACAGACGAAAGGTGGACGAATATGCACCAGGCGGCAAGGCGGGAAACCGTCCTGACCGTGCTGTTGTTGTGTATTCAAACCGCGCCCGCGAAGCTTACAAGGATGTGCCGGTAATCATCGGCGGTCTTGAAGCCAGCCTGCGCCGTCTGGGACACTACGACTACTGGAGCGACAAAGTCCGCCGTTCCATCCTGCTTGATGCCAAAGCAGACCTGCTTATCTACGGCATGGGTGAGCGTGCAATCGTTGAAATTGCTGATGCTCTGGACTCGGGTCTTGATATTAAGGACATTACCTGGATCCGCGGAACATGTCACAAGGCAAAGGATGTAAGCAGTTTTGAGGGCGATAAGGAAGCAGTTTTCCTGCCGTCCTTCGATGCTGTGAGCAGCGATAAAAAAGAATATGCCAGGAGTTTTGCGCTGCAGTATGCAAACAATGACAGCATCAGCGCGAAGACTCTTATTGAAAAATATACAGACACAGTGCATGTGGTTCAGAATCCGCCTCAGCCGCCGCTGGAGCAGGATGAGCTGGACGATATTTATGCACTGCCATTTGAAAACGAATGGCATCCGATATATAACGACATGGGAGGAATCCCTGCTTTCACTGAAATCAAGTTCAGTGTGGTAAGTTCCCGCGGCTGTTTCGGAGGTTGCAGCTTCTGTGCTCTGACTTATCATCAGGGACGACAGGTGAGAGCCCGCAGCAAGGAATCAATTGTCCGCGAAGTAAAGGAACTTACAAAGAAGAAAGACTTCAAAGGCTACATCCACGATGTGGGCGGCCCTACTGCAAACTTCCGCGGCCCTGCCTGCCAGAAACAGCTGAAGGCAGGAGTATGCACAAACAAGGATTGCCTGTATCCGGCTGTATGTAAAAATATGACCGTGGACCACAAGGACTATCTGGATGTGCTCCGTGCAGTACGAAGAATCGATAAAGTAAAGAAAGTTTTCATACGTTCAGGCATAAGATACGACTATCTCATGGCAGACCCTGAGCGAAAGGAATTTATAAGGGAACTTTGCCAGTATCACATCAGCGGTACTCTTAAAGTAGCTCCCGAACATATTTCTGACAGGGTCCTTTACTACATGCGCAAACCGTCAAAGGATGTTTTTGTCAGATTCTGTGAAGAATATAAACGGACCAACGAGAAGCTTGGTATGAAACAGTACCTGATTCCGTACCTGATTTCCAGTCATCCCGGAAGCAGGCTGGAAGACGCTATCGAGCTGGCCCTTTTCCTTAAACAATACGGTTTTATTCCTGACCAGGTGCAGGACTTTTATCCTACGCCGGGAACTCTGGCTACATGTATGTTCTACACTGAACTGGATCCTTTCACAGGAGAGCCTGTCTATGTTGCCAAGGATATGGAAGAAAAAAAGATGCAGCGTGCGCTGATTCACTATAACAAGCCTGAAAACAGAAATACTGTGATTGCGGCTCTTAAAAAGGCAGACAGAAATGATCTGATTCCTGTACTTCTGCCGCAGGGACGCCCTGGCAAGAATGTGAACAGCAGAAAGCGGAGGTAATAATATGTTAGCAAAATCTACAGCATACAATCCCGATTGTAAAAATATAAGAGAGTTGGTTTACGGTGCAGCAGAGCGTTATCCGGACAGACCGGCGTTCAGAATCAAGGTAAAGGGAGAAATACAGACAGTTACTTTCGCTGAAGTGATTGAAAATACAGAAGCTCTTGGAACTGAGCTTCTGGTACAGGGCTTCGGAGGAAGCCGCATGGGTATCATCGGTGACAACAGCTATCCGTGGTATCAGTGCCATCTTGCAATCGTCTGCGGCGGCAGCATTTCCGTACCTTTTGACAAAGGTTTTACAGTGGAAGAACTGGAATCAAGCATTATCCGCAGTAAGATACGAGTGCTCTTTTACGGCCACAAATCCGAAGGACTGGTTGAAGAAGTCAGGGCAAGAGGCAATATCAATGTAGAAAAATTTGTGAGAATCACAGGCGATGGCAATGAATTTGATGTTATGATTGAAGCCGGCAAGGAAAAGATTGCAGCAGGAAATCCTCTTCATGAAGAGTACAAAAACACTGTAATCGATGAAAATGCTCTGGCAGTTCTGCTTTTTACTTCCGGAACAACAACCACTTCCAAGGCAGTTATGCTCAGCCAGTTCAACATTGCAGCCAATACAATTGATATGTACGAATACGAAGCTTTCAGCTATGAAGATGTAAACATGGCCTTTCTGCCATGCCACCACAGTTTTGGCCTTGGTGCTGTGACTGTTTTCTTCGGAATCGGTGGATGCAGCGTATTCTGCGACGGACTTAAATATATTACAAAAAACCTGCAGGAATACGGCGTGACTGTTTTCGTCGGAGTGCCTCTGCTGGTTGAAAATATGTACAGCAAGATAATGAAGGAAGTTGAAAAGAAAGGCATGACTAAAAAAGTTGCCTTCGGACGTAAACTTACAAAGGCACTTCTTAAAGTAGGAATCGATGTAAGAAGAAAAGTTTTTGCAGAGATTCTTGCCCAGCTTGGCGGCAAGCTCCGCCTCATCATCTGCGGTGCAGCGGCGCTCAAGCCTGAGGCTTGTGAAGGTATGAATGATTTCGGAATTCTTACAGTCCAGGGCTACGGCATGACTGAAACTGCCCCTGTACTGACAGCAGAGTCTGTATATAACATGAGAGCCGGTTCAGTAGGCAAGCCAATGCCACGGGTACAGGTAAAACTGGACAATGTGGGTGAAGATGGTGTCGGCGAGCTGATGGTAAAAGGACCAAACGTAATGCTTGGATACCTTGAGCAGCCTGAAGCGACTGCCGAAGTTCTTGAAGAAGATGGCTGGCTTCATACAGGCGACCTTGCAGAAATCGACAAAGATGGTTTCGTATGGATCCGCGGCAGAAGCAAGAGCGTTATCGTTATGAAAAACGGTAAGAACATTTTCCCTGAAGAAATCGAATCCCTTGTAAGCGGTCTTGACTATGTTGACAACTGCATGGTATTTGCCCGCGACGACAAGCATAACGAGCTTGTTCTCTGGCTGAAGATTGTATATAACGAGGCTTATCTTGCACAGGAAGGCATCGACGTAAATCAGCTGGCAGAAAGAGTGAAGAAAGATATGGCGGCAATCAACGCGACAATGCCGACATACAAGAATATAAATCATTTCATTCTGGACAGCGAGCCGATGATTATGACAACAACACAGAAAGTAAAGAGAAACCCTGAAACTAAAAAAATCAACGAAAACAGAGCATCTGAGCTCTGGTTCACAGTATAGTTTTTCATCACGGTGAAAGGAGCAGACATGGGTCTTATCAGCAAGCTTCCTGAGGTACTTACTCAGGCAAAAATTGAATACGAAAACCTGAAAAGTGCTCCTTTTGTGGTGGGCGAAGAAGTAGGTCAGTCCGGCAATATTCTGGCAGAGGGCGATAATGCCCAGTTCATGAAGTTCCTGCTGGATCCTGCCTCCGGGCATGATTTGGAAGGAAAAATTCAGCAGATTTATATCGATCCGCCGTTTTTCAGCAAGGCCAATTACGATGCTGTCATCAAGCTTCAGAGCGAAGACGGAGAAACTGCCGTAAAGCACATGGCCTATGAGGATGTGTGGAAAGAGGGTATGGCAGAGTACCTTAAAATGCTGGCGGTGCGCCTCATGCTGATGCGCGACCTGCTCACAAAAGACGGCACAATCTGGGTACATCTTGACTGGCACGGCGTTCACTATGTAAAGATTCTTATGGACGAAATTTTCGGCGAAAAGAACTTCATCAATGAAATTGTCTGGACCTACAAATCAGGCGGAAGCAGCAAAAAACACTTTGCCCGTAAACACGACACAATTCTGGTCTACGGCAAAACCGACAAATACTACATAAACCTTCCTAAGGAAAAGTCCTATAACCGTGGCCTGAAACCGTACCGTTTCAAGGGTGTTGAAGAATTCCAGGACGAAGTGGGCTGGTATACCATGGTCAATATGAAGGACGTATGGAGCATCGATATGGTGGGGCGTACATCTGCGGAAAGAACAGGCTATGCAACCCAGAAACCGGAAGCCCTGCTGGAAAGAATCATTGCCGCAGGCAGCCGTGAGGGTGACATTGTGGCAGACTTTTTCTGCGGTTCGGGAACGCTGGGAGCAGCGGCAGGCAAGCTTGGCAGGCAGTGGATATGCTGCGATGAAGGCAAGCTGGCAGTTTCAGCAAGCATGAAGCGCCTTATCAGAGCAGGACAGGAAATGAAGATTCTCCGTTCTGAGGCTGCAGAAGAAGAGTATCAGAAGCAGCATCTGGTTGAGTCACTTTGTGTCGAAGCGTATACATGGCCGTCGCTTTTTGAAAATAAAACCAGCTGTACAATCGAGCTGAAAGATTATAAAATTAAAGAGGAGAATGTGGTTAAGAACGATGATGTTCAGGAAACCATCACACGTACCACAGACGAAAACCCTCTGGCACTGGTAGACTACTGGTGCATTGACTTTGACTGCCGCGACATGAAGTTCCGCCCGGACACTTTCTTTTTCCGCGACAAAAAAGGCCTGTGTCTGACGGCTGAAAAAGAGTTGGAAACAGACACGCTGCCTGACCGCACAATTATGGTAAAGGTAGTGGATATTTTCGGCAATGTGAGCACATCAATTCACTACGGAAAGTTGATTTCACAGCAGAAATAGTGTATAATCAATGTTTGTAAGGAGCCTGACAGAAGCCAGGCTCTGTAATATGTCTCATTAGCTCAGGGGATAGAGTGACGCACTCCGAATGCGCAGGTCCCGGGTTCGAATCCCGGATGGGACACCAGAAAATCACCGTGGCTGCAGGCTATGGTGATTTTTGCTTAATAAATCATAATACAGAGTATCTGATACGCATGGAACTCAGTAAACAGAACAGGAGAAAGCAGAGATGAGCGAAGTAAGACTTTTAAAACCGTGTGAACTGAATATGAGTGATCAGGTCCAGATATATGAAGACGGACTGAGAACTGAAGAAAAATCCGGGAATTATGAGTGGTGGTATTTTGACTCCAAGTATCCTGATGGTTCCAGCCTGGTCATCGTCTTTTTTACTAAACATGTCACATCCTTCGGGAAAAAATTCAGACCATACGTATCGCTGGATTATGTCAATCCTGACGGAAGGGAAGTTCATACTGTATTCACTTCGGAGGACTATTCTTTCTCAAGAGAAAAATGTAATGTGAGAATAGGCGACTGCTATATCAGGGGCGACCTGAAGCATTACGACATTTATTTCAGAAATGATGAGGCGGAGTGCAGCATATCTATGGACGGAAGCGTGCCTTCATGGAGACCTGAGTCCGGGCATATTTACTTTGGAAAGAAAGATTTCTTCGCGTGGCTCCCTTCGGTTCCGGAAGGTGTTGTCAAAGGAACTCTTACAACAAAAAACAAAACAATCAGTCTGGCCGGAACAGGTTACCATGACCATAACTGGGGCAACAAACTGATGATTCTGCTTATGAATGACTGGTACTGGGGAAGAGCCAAGGTCGGTGATTACGTTGTTGTTTCATCATATATTTACGCCAACAAAAAAGACGGATACAAGGCTACTCCGATTTTCATGCTTGCGAAGGACGGAAAGATTCTGGCAGATAACGCTGCAGAGTATCTTAAATACGAAGAAAAAGATTTTATCAGAGATCCATACACTAAGCGCCATGTGGCACGGACACTGGTGTATGACTACAATGAACCTCAGCAGGACATCCACTACCGCATTACATACAAAAAAGGTGATGATGATGTGGAAAAACAGACTATGAGAGACATTGTGGGAAAACCTCTGGCGGCGATGTTTTATCTGGTTGGTTTCAGAGGGTCTTACCACCGTATGAGCGGTACAGTGATTCTGGAAAAGTTCGAAAACGGACAGATGACTGAAAAAATACAGGCTCCGGCAATGTGGGAACAGATGTGTTTCAAGCCTGACCGGATCAGATAGATAAGTAAAGAAAATAAACATAAGGAGAGGGAACATGGCAAACTACAATATTTATTTCAGCCCTACAGGAGGCACTAAGAAAGTTGCAGATATTCTTGCAGGAAATCTTGCGGGAGAATTCAGGGGAATCGATTTGTGTAAAGATGTTGAACCGGTAAAACTCAGTGCAGACGATATCTGTCTGGTATCAGTACCTTCATACGGCGGACGTGTGCCTGCAGTGGCAGCAGAAAGAATTAAAAAGATTGATGGCTGCGGGGCAAGAGCAGTTCTTAACTGCGTTTACGGTAACCGTGAGTGGGAGGATACTCTCACTGAACTTCAGGATATGCTGGAAGGGGCAGGTTTTAAATGTGTGGCAGCGGCTGCAGCAGTTGCTGAACATTCTATTTTCCGCCAGTATGCGGCAGGAAGACCAGATGCAGAAGATGCTGCCCAGCTTACAGGTTTTGCAGCGCAGATTCAGGCGAAACTGGACAGCGGAGAAACCAGCATGTCGGAACTGGCAGGAAGTCACGGTACATACAAGGAGTACAACGGGGTTCCGTTCAGGCCTGAAGGTGATGAACGCTGCACAGGCTGCGGCCTCTGTGCGCAGGAATGTCCTGTAGGTGCCATCGACACAGAAAATCCTGCATCCACCGATAAGGAAAAATGTATCAGCTGCATGCGCTGCATCAGCCTTTGTCCGAACCATGCCAGAGACTTCGACCCTGAGAAGATGAGAACCATCGGAGAGTCAAAAGCTGAAGCCCTCGGCGGACACAAGAATAATTATCTGTTTATATAATCTCATAAGGAATAAGCGTATGACTGAAAAAGAAAAAGCAATGGCCGGGCTGGAGTTCAGACGCGGCGATGAAGAACTGAAAAAACAGAGGGACAGGGCAGAGCTGATTTGTTTTGAGCTTAACAACACACCTCCTGATCAGCCTGAAAAGAGAAAAGAACTTCTCCTGCAGCTCATAAAAGACGCAGCAAATGAAGGCTGTACAATCAAGACTCCGTTCATCTGCGAATACGGTGACTATATTTCTTTCGGAAAGAATTTCTTTGCAAACTGTAACTGCAAACTCATGGACGGCGGCAGAATTACTTTCGGGGACAATGTATTTATCGGGCCTGACTGCACATTTGTTACGGTAGTCCATCCCATTGACCCGGAAAGACGCAATGCGGGATATCAGACATTCAGACCGGTTACGGTGGGCAGCAATGTGTGGTTCGGAGCAGGTGTCATCGTCTGTCCGGGTGTGACCATAGGCGACAACTGCACAATCGGTGCAGGCAGTGTGGTTGTCAGGGACATTCCGGCAAACACATTTGCAGCAGGTAATCCATGTGCTGTGATTAAAGAAATATAGCGGATAAAGTGCATTTCACGGAACAAAACCGACCACTCGTGCCTTTTGTAATTTTTCTTCCCGAAATGTGATAATGTAATATCATCTATAATACTCAAAAGTTTTATTCCAGGGAGGAAAGACATATGAGAAGAAAATTATTTACATTATTACTTGTACTGTCTGTAATGTTCACAATGTGCTTCAGTACAGGCGCGGCTTACGCAGCAGAAACACCAGAGGGCACACCGATTGCTACTTTGGAAGAACTCAAGGCAATAGAAAACGATCCATACGGCAAGTACTACCTCACAGCGGATATTGAAATCCCTGAAGGTTTCACACTGTTCAAATATGAATATCCGCCAAAGACTGCTTTCTATGGCACTCTCGATGGTAACGGCCACAAGCTCACTGGTATCACTTATAACCACAAGGGCGGATATATTGAAGGCAGTGCACTTTTTGGCAAGTGCAGCGGTGCCACATTTAAGAATCTGACCCTGTCCGGTGTGAATATTAATATCACCTCTGACGCAGGTATGAAGTTTGGCGTCCTCACTTACTGGGCAGATAACGGATGTACTTTCGAAAATATTACGCTGGAAGGTACAGTAAACCTGAACGGCAGCGCTGATCAGGCAAGCTATACTTTCGGTGGTCTTTCCACGTATATTTATAAAGATGCGACCATAAAGAGCTGCAAGAACAAAATGGATATCAATGCCAAAATCGTTACAGGCAAAAACGGATATTCAGGGGCAAGTGTAAATATTTTCGGATTATCTCCTGCAGTTTACGCAAGCAATACTATAAAGAGCTGTTCCAACACAGGAGATATCACTTTTGAAGGTTTTGCATCCAGCGTTTCAATCGCAGGTGTCTCTAATGCGTCAGGGACCAAGTTATCATCCACAAAAAACAGCGGTGACATTACCGTTACTTTGACTGATATCGGTCAGAAAACTTACGCAGTCAAAGTGGCAGGCGTTACAACAGATGGCAAGGAAGGTCTTACTTCCTGCTACAACACAGGCAAGATCAAAGTAAGCGGTGCAAACGGCAGCGATGTTAGAGTTGCAGGTGTGGCTTGTGAGGCTAATACCGTTTCCAAGTGCTACAACAAGGGTGCTGTTTCCCTCACTGGTGAAGCAAGAGAAGCTTTTGTGGGCGGCGTAGTCGGTAGCGGCAGCCCATCCCAGACATACAACAAGGGTAAAGTTTCTGCTTCCGCAAAAGCCAGCTATTTATATGTAGGCGGTGTAGCCGGTGAAATTTATAAAATGACATACTGCTACAATACAGGCGCCGTTTCCATGTCCAAGGCAGGAGACCAGGGTATGGTCGGCGGTCTTGCAGGTAACGCTTATGTTACCGGTACAAGTGCCAAGTACAACTACAACACAGGTAAGGTTACCGGTGAAACCCAGTTTAAGGGTTCCATCTTCGGAACTTATTCCGGTCCGGAATATGACATGAAGCGTACCATCAACTACAACTACTACACAAGCTCTGCCAAGGCATACGGCGCAAGCGGCGTAACATGGAAAGACTGGACTGCCAAGGCAACCAAGGTTTCTGCAATCACTTCAGCAAACTGCTCTAAACTTTCCAGCAAGTACTGGACTTACTCCAAGGACAAGAAGAGACTGATCCTCAAGAACAACAAAGAAAAATAATGTATAATTACATAGACTAATCACCGAAACAGCTCTCTGAATCATTCAGGGGGCTGTTTCATTTCAGTATAGCTGAAATATATGGTTAAGGTGGTAAGCTATTACTTTATTCTATAAGCGTTGTTTTATATATTCCTTCGTGATAAAATTTGTCGACTACCAAATGGGAGAAGGAGAATTTGTTGTGAAGAAAATTTTAATTGCAGATGACAACAAGCAGATTATAGATGTTCTTACCCAATATGCAATAAAAGAAGACTATCAGGTATATACTGCAGCGGACGGAATCAGCGCTGTTGAAGAATTCGGCAAAAGGGAATATGATGCCGTTCTGCTGGATGTGATGATGCCGGCGCTTGATGGTTTTGATGTATGCAAAAAAATCAGACAGACTTCCATGGTGCCGATTATTATGATAACTGCCCGCGGAGATGATTACGATAAAATAATGGGGTTGGATATAGGGGCAGACGATTATATTCTGAAGCCTTTTTCACCTGAAGAGGTAATGGCGCGGCTCAGAGCGATTTTGCGGCGCATGGGTACAGCCACTGCATCAATGCAGCCTGAGGAAGTTATTGCAAAAGGAAGCCTGAGAATCTATCCGGAAAAATATCAGGTATTTGTGGGTGAAAACAAACTGGCAATGACTAAAAAAGAAGTGGAGATTCTCATACTTCTGGCATCCAATCCGGATATTGTGTTTTCACGTACCCATATTCTGGACTCCGTATGGGGATATGACTATTTCGGAGATACAAGAACCGTCGATACCCATATAAAAAGGCTCCGTGCCAAACTGGAACAGTGCAGGCATCCGGACTGGGACATAGTTACAGTCCGCGGCGTAGGATATAAATTTGAGGTCAGCAATGAATAAGATTACCAGAAAACTTTTTTTATATTTTGTTACAGTAGCAGTATTGCTTGCAGTTACAGTATTTCTGGGATTCTGCGGCACTTTTAAATATTATTCTTTCCATCACCATGAAGAAGAACTTCAGGCGAGAGCAGAAGTTATCACCGGAAGACTGGAAAATTATATTGCCGGATGTACCGACAATCAGGAACTGAGCGCTTATATCAGGGTGCTGGATGATATTTCCCTGGCCGATGCATATTTTGTAAGCAGGGACAGCGAAAAATTCGTCTGCCCATGCTCATGCGGGGTGACTGTTTCCATTGAAAAAACGCCTACGGAGGAAGTAAGTGCCTTCGCAGAAAATGTTTTCATGACCGGTGAATATAAGCAGGAAACAATGAAGAATGCAGACGGATTGCTGATATATATCGGAATGCCGGTAAAGGAGATGGGCGAAACCATTGCAGTAGTTGTAATGGTTGATAAGTACGATATGGACAAGGCAAGTTTTCTGCTTTCCCTGACTATTCTGCTTTGCAGCCTGATTATAGCGCTTATTGTTGCTGTGCTCATATCATCCTTCCTTGCGAAGCGATTCATGGTTCCCATTCATAAAATAGCTGCAGCTACCAGAGAACTTACCAAGGGAAATTACAAAGCGGAAACTCACGTCAGTGACAACAATGAAATCGGCGAACTGGCAGAACAGACTGATTTTCTGGCAAAGAAACTGGAAGCATCAGAGCAGATGCAGAAAAACTATATCGTTAACCTGTCTCACGAACTCCGTACGCCGGTAGCTGTAATCAGAAGCTCAGCTGAAGCTCTGAGAGACGGTCTGGTTGATGATGAAAAATGTAAGGATTATCATGAGCAGATGGTGGCAGAGGCAGTTTCCCTGCAGCGCCTGGTAAACGATATGCTCGAGCTTTCCAGACTGGAAAATGAAGAGTTTTCCATAGAGAAGGAAAGACTGGACCTGCTGCTGGTACTGGAAGATGCAGTAAGAAGTACCAGACTCATGGCAAGGCAGAAGGACATAAATGTTCATTTTGACCATATTGCTGACGAGTGGATATTTGAGGGTGACTACGGCAGATTGCGCCAGATGTTTATAACCGTGCTGGACAACGCAATCAAGTATTCAGACAGAGAAAAGAATGTAAGAATTGAAGTAAAGCGCGAAACCAATAATTATTATATTGCAATCGAGGATGAGGGATATGGAATTCCTGAGGAAAAACAGGCGACTATTTATAATAAGTTCTTCCGCGCATCATCGGGCGAAGGAACCGGTCTGGGACTGGTAATTATGAAAAATATTGCAAAACGCCACGGAATAACTGTCAATATGTATAGTAAAGAGGCTAAAGGAACAAGATTTGTATTCATAATTCCAATAGACAAAAACCTTGATAATTGAATAATGACACAATAATGTCACAAAACAGCATTACTATATACCTGACTCAAAAGTAAACATTAAGTTTTACACGAAAGGAATACAGTAATGAGAAAGAACAATGAAAAGAAAGGCACAGTAATTGCTGCAGTTCAGGCTGTGATTGCAGCTGTTATGATTGTGCTTGTGACAAAGGTAGTACCTGTGTGCAGCGGCATGCTGGAACTTACAAGCGGTAAAGAAGTACATATGAAATGTTATTATACAGGCGTGGTACTTGTATGTTTAGGAGTACTTATGATTGTAAACGCACTGCTTTACCTTGTGACCAGGCAGGGAGTGGCATGTGGTGTTATGACAATTGCACTGGCAGCGGTGGTATTTGTTATATTCAGCAATTCAATGGGAATCGGTATATGTGCCAACATAGATATGCCTTGTAATTTAACAGCACCTTTTGCAAAGATGTGTGCGCTTATTGAAATGGTATGCGGCGTGCTGGCTCTTATTACAGGCCTTAAAGGCAGCGGGAAGCAGGGGGCAGCAAGATGATTACGCAGATTGTGGCATTAAAGAATCTTCAGCGCAGACCGGTAAGAACATGGTGTATGGTTTTCTTTGTGTTCATGCTGGCAGCATCCCTGTTTATGAGTTCTGTGCTTGTGGACAGCATGGAAGCGAGTCTTGAAAAGACAGTAAACCGTATAGGTGCAGATGTAATCGTTGTTCCAAAGGAATATGAAAGCAGCATGGCAGATTCACTGTTTATGGGTGAACTGTGCAATTTCTCCTTTGACAGCAAATGGGTAGAAGATATAAAAAATGTTGATGGTATCGAAGCGATATCACCACAGCTCTACATGCAGACCATGTCAGCAAGCTGCTGCGATTCTGCAGTTCAGCTGATTGCCTTCGATCCTGAAACAGATTTCATCGTAAGCTCATGGTTGGAAGATGACGGCATCAAAATGCCTGGCCGCGGTGAATTTATTGTCGGAAGCTCCATTACTCCAGGAGATTCAGGAACAATGAAGTTTTTCAATGTGGAATATAAGGTAATAGGCCAGCTTGAAAAGACCGGCACCAGCTATGACAGCTGTGTTTTCATGAATTATGATACTGCACAGGATATGATGAACGGCGAAACATGGGTGAAGTTTTTTGGAGAAACTCCTGATGTGCGCCAGATGGTATCTTCTCTGATGATCCGTGCTGAAGAGGATATGCCTATTACAACCATTGCAGGGGCAATCAATTTCAAACTTCCGGACGGAAGCCCTGTATCAGCTTATACAACCAACGGAATCATGTCCGATGCTATGGCATCCGTTGAAAGCATGGGCAGCTACACCAGAATCCTTATGGGACTTATTTCTGTGCTGGTAGTTGCGGCACTGCTTTGCATATTTACAATTACAATCAATGAAAGAACTAAAGAATTCGGTATTCTTGCTTCTCTGGGTGCGGACAGCAGTAAATTATCAGGAATTGTTCTGACAGAAGGCTTTATGATTGGTCTGGCAGGCGGCCTCATCGGAACTGCCGTATCCGTAGCTGTAATCATGATTTTTGGCGGCACCATTGTAAATGTTATGGAGCTTCCTCAGCTGAACAGTGATATTGCATACATGCTTATGCTCGGCCTCAGGTGTACAGGCCTGGCGCTGGTGGTTTCTGTGGCAGCATCACTTTATTCCGCATGGAAAGTAAGCCGCAACAATCTGGATGCTTTAATTAAAGGGGAGGAAATGTAATGCTGAGGACAAAACAGTTGACTAAGTCATTTTCACGTCAGGAAAAAACATTTGAAGCTGTGGACCATGTTGATTTTTCACTGGACAAGGGAGAGTTCTGTATTCTTACAGGCCCTTCCGGATGTGGGAAAAGTACTTTCTTCCATCTTGTATGCGGTATAACAAAGGCAGACAGCGGAGAGATTTTTTTCAATGGCGAAGATATAACCAATTATTCAGAAAAACAGCTTACAGAGCTCAGGGCTAATAAAGTAAGTTATATACTGCAGGGAGACAGCCTGCTGTCTAACTTTACGGTTCTGGAAAACATCTGCCTGCCTCATAAGCTCTGCGGCAGGTATGAAGGGCTGGAAGAAAAGGCTATGGAACTGCTCCGTGAGTTTGGTCTGGACACTATGGCCTATGATTATCCGTCAAATCTTTCCGGTGGTGAACGCAGACGTGTGGCCATTGCCAGAGCGTTTGTACACGGACCTGAGCTTGTTGTTGCCGATGAACCGACATCAGATCTGGATGAAGAAAATACAGCTATGATTATGGACTATTTCCAGCGTCAGGCTGCGGAAGGAAAGACAATTATCATAAGTACACATGATTTGTCATGTATACGTCCGGATATGATTCATTATGTTATGAAAAAAGGTGTAATTACAAGAGCATAGATTAAAAAAAGTCCCTTTTGCTGCAGAACAGCATAAGGGACTTATGTTTTTCAGGAATAATATTAAATATCTGCCTTCGGCAGGCTCCAGTGATACTTTGCGGCAAGGAGTCTGAGAATGACTACCGTTACAGTTCCGGCAATCATGGCAGCGGCGCTGCCCCATGCAGGCTGCATGATGATGTGAACGAAAGCCCCGGCAAGGGAGGCACTGGCATAGAAATGTTTTACGAAGATGTACGGACGGTCGCCGGCCATAATATCGCGGAGTACGCCGCCGCCGACACCGGTTACCACACCCACGAAAAACATAAGGAAAATGCTGTGGTTTCCGCCTACGGTGTATGCTGTCTGGATACCCATAACTGTGAAGATTCCAAGGCCCAGTGAGTCCATCCAAAGCATCAGCGTATCGTAAAGATGCTTATGGCTCATAAGTGCCCTGTGGACTTTCGGCATAAAGAAAAGTGCTGCTGTGAGAATCGCAACGGTTGCGTATACCGGGTTGCGGAAAGTGTTGGGCGGGGTTATTCCCAGAATCAGGTCGCGGATTACACCGCCGCCTACAGCAGTGGTGAGGCCAAGGATAATTACACCGAGTATGTCCATCCTTTTTTTAAGACCGGTCATGGCGCCTGAAATGGAAAAGGCGACTGTGCCTATAAGTTCAAAAACCAGAATTAAAGTCTCTGACATTTTTTGTCCTCCTGAGGTGTCTTTTATTGAACAACCACAAGTATAACACAAAAAAACATAGAAATCCATCATCATTTTTTGTTGACATGAGCCGGCAGCCGTGGTATTATTTCTTGTGGAATAAATCTTTAAGACGATACAGAGAGATCGGCAAGATGGTCATATAAAAGTATGCACGGGGAGTACTATGCCCGTAGGTTTTTATGAACGTAGCTTGCCGTAATGGCAAGTTTTTTTGTTAGGTAAAGTTATCAGAGGAGCAAAAATGAAGAACCTATTTCTGCACACAGACAGCTTAAACGAAACAACCAAGGGAAAAATCGATTCCCTTATTTCCCAACTTGATAAAGACGCAATAATTGTCCCTTCTTTTGTAGATGTTCATGTTCATTTACGAGAGCCGGGATTTTTTTATAAGGAAACAATAAAGACAGGCACTCAGGCGGCAGCACGGGGAGGATATTCCTGGGTCTGCTCAATGCCAAATCTTAATCCTGTGCCTGACTGCATGGAAAGCCTGCAGCAGCAGCTGGATATCATCGAAAAGGATGCGGTAATAAACGTAATACCTTACGGTGCAATCACAGTGGGCGAAAAAGGCAGGGAAATGGCAGACCTGGAAGCAATGGCACCGCATGTAATCGGTTTCAGTGATGACGGCGTAGGTCTCAACGACAAGAAGCTGATGAAGGAAGCGATGGTACGTGCCAAGGCAATGGGTAAGATGATTGTAGCTCACTGCGAAGACATGGAAGAAAGAGCAGGAGGCTACATTCATGACGGCAAGTATGCAAAGGCACACGGTCACAAGGGCATCAACTCAGCCAGCGAATGGAAACCTGTTGAAAGAGACCTGAAGCTGGCAGAAGAAACCGGCTGCAGTTACCATGTATGCCATATTTCAACCAAGGAAACTGTGGAAGTAATCAGAAAGGCCAAGGCAAGAGGCGTGGACGTAACCTGCGAAACAGCACCTCACTATCTGGTGTTCTGCGACGAAGACCTGCAGGAAGATGCACGTTTCAAAATGAACCCACCGATCAGAAGTGCGGAAGACCGTCAGGCGCTTATTGAAGGACTGCTGGACGGCACAATCGACATGATTGCAACAGACCATGCACCACACAGTGAAGAAGAAAAATCAAGAGGCCTCAAGGACAGTGCAATGGGTATCGTAGGACTGGAAACAGCCTTCCCAGTCATGTATACACATTTTGTGAAGACAGGCATCATGACCATGGAGCAGCTTGTGAAGCTGATGAGCGAAAACCCCCGTAAGCGTTTCGGACTGCCATCAGCCGAAGAAAACGGTGACTTTGCAGTATGGGAGCTTGGCGAAGAATACGAAGTCAAGCCTGAAGAATTTGCTACAAAGGGCAGAGCAACACCGTTTGCAGGACACAAAGTTTATGGCAAGTGCCTCCTCAACGTATGCGGCGGCAAGGAAGTATATAAGGCAGAATAAGGAGGAACCGATGAAACAGGGAATCTTTGAAATAAAAGAAAACGTTGAAATTGCAAAGAATACAATGAAAATGGTTCTTGAAGGGGATACCAGTGCGCTGACAGCGCCGGGCCAGTTTGTCAACATCAAGATTGACGGACTGTTCCTCAGAAGACCTATTTCAGTATGTGACTATAAACCAAACGAACTGACAATCATCTATAAAGTTGTCGGAGCAGGCACAGAAGTTATGGCAGACATGGTCTGCGGCCAGGAGCTGGACATTCTCACCGGCCTTGGCAACGGATACAATGTGAGCAAGGCCGGCGAATGTCCGCTGCTCATCGGCGGCGGAGTAGGTGTGCCGCCGATGTACGGGCTTGCCAAAGCCCTCCTGGCCGCAAATCCGCAGCATAAGGTTCAGGTTATCCTGGGCTTCAACAGCGAAGAAGAAGTTTTCTACGCTGAGGAGTTTGAAAAGCTGGGTGCGGAAGTTCACATCGCAACTGCTGACGGTAGCGTAGGAACAAAGGGCTTTGTTACTGATGTGATGAAGGATCTTGAATATTCATACTTCTTCACATGCGGCCCGCTCCCTATGTTCAAGGCAATCGAAGCAATTGCCCAGACAAGCGGTCAGTACAGTTTTGAAGAACGCATGGGCTGCGGTTTCGGCGCATGCATGGGCTGCTCATGCAAGACTAAATACGGTAACAAGAGAATCTGCAAGGACGGTCCTGTTCTGGAAAGGGAGGAAATCATATGGTAGACAAGAAGTTAAGCACTAAAGTTGAGCTGTGCGGCATCGAAATGGACAACCCTGTAATCCCTGCCTCCGGAACTTTCGGTTACGGTTATGAGTTTGCAGAACTTTATGATATAAACTGCCTTGGAACTTTTTCTTTCAAGGGTACAACACTGGAACCAAGATTCGGTAATCCTCTGCCAAGAATCGCAGAATGTCCTGACGGCATGATCAATGCTGTAGGTCTTCAGAATCCTGGCGTGGATGAGGTAATCGCACACGAAATACCTGAAATGGCAAAGGTTTTCCACAAGCCTGTAATGGCCAATGTGAGCGGTTTCAGCGTGGACGATTATGTTCAGACCGTTTCAAAGCTTGAAAACGATCCGGTTGCAGGAAGGCACATCGGATGGTTTGAAATCAATATCAGCTGCCCTAATGTACACGGCGGCGGCATGGCTTTCGGAACTTCTCCGAAGGCTGCAGAAGAGGTGACAGCAGCAGTACGCAAGGTGACAAAGAAACCTATGCTCATCAAGCTTTCACCAAATGTAACAGACATCACTGAAATTGCCAGAGCCTGCGAAGCAGCAGGTGCTGACGGTATCAGCCTTATCAACACTCTTCTTGGCATGCGTATCAACCTGAAGACAAAGCAGCCTGTAATTGCCAATAAGATGGGCGGTTTCAGCGGCCACGCAATTCTGCCTGTGGCACTGAGAATGGTTTACCAGGTTTACGATGCAGTAAAGCTTCCTATAGTTGGTATGGGCGGCGTTCAGAGCGCAGAAGAAGTGATTGAAATGATGCTTGCAGGGGCAACTGCTGTTGAAATCGGCGCAGCAAACCTTGTAAATCCTTTTGCAAGCAAGGAAATCATCGAAGATTTACCAAGAGTAATGGAAAAGTACGGAATCAAAGATTTAAAGGAAATTATAGGAGGAGCACACTAATGGGTAAGGACGTAATCATTGCATGTGATTTCAGCACAGCGGAAGAGACTTTCAAGTTTCTTGACAACTTCACTGAAGAAAAACCATATGTAAAAATCGGTATGGAACTTTACTATGCAGAAGGTCCTGCAATCGTAAAGGAAATCAAAAAGAGAGGTCACAAGATTTTCCTTGACCTCAAGCTCCACGACATTCCTAATACAGTAAAGAAGGCAATGAGCGTGCTTTCCGGCCTTGATGTGGACATGACAAACCTCCACGCTGCCGGTACTGTTGCAATGATGGAAGCTGCAATCGAAGGGCTCACAAGACCTGACGGCACACGTCCGCTTCTCATCGCTGTAACCCAGCTCACTTCTACTGATGAAGAAAGAATGAAAAATGATCTTCTCATCGACCACAAGCTGGAAGATGTAGTAATGCACTATGCACAGAATGCCAAGAAAGCAGGCCTTGACGGCGTTGTATGCTCACCGCTTGAATCCCCAGTGGTACACGAAGCGTGCGGCGAAGGATTCTGCACAGTAACTCCTGGCGTGCGTTTTGCTGACGGTGAAAAGGGCGACCAGGTGCGTGTAACTACTCCTGCCAAGGCTAAGGAACTGGGCTCTGACTACATTGTAGTAGGCCGTCCTATCACTCAGGCTGCTGACCCTGTGGCAGCATACAGAAGATGCATGGCAGAATTCGTAGGTTAATTCAGGTAATAATAAGCTAAATACATTTGTTTATATAGAATAAAAGGAGAATTAGTAATGGAATTAAAGAGAAAAATTGCAGAAGGTCTGCTCTCAATTGAAGCGGTTTTCTTAAGACCGGAAGAGCCTTTTACGTGGGCAAGCGGCATCAAGAGCCCTATCTACTGTGACAACAGACTCACTCTCACAGCACCTGAAGTAAGAACTGCTGTTGAAGAAGGTCTCGCGCAGACTGTTAAGGAACACTATCCTGAATGTGAAGTTCTCATGGGAACATCCACAGCAGGTATTGCACATGCAGCAATCGTTGGTCACCTTATGAACCTTCCTATGGGTTATGTAAGAAGCTCCGCCAAGGACCACGGCAGAACAAACCAGATTGAAGGCAAACTTCTTCCTGGCCAGAAAGTAGTAGTTATCGAAGACCTTATCTCCACAGGCGGTTCCGCAATCGACTGCGTAAAAGTTCTCAGAGAAGCAGGTGCTGAAGTCCTTGGAATTGCAAGTATTTTTACATACGGCATGAAGAAGGGTATCGACAGAATGGCAGAAGCTGAAGTTAAGAACGTAAGCCTCTGCGACCTTGACGCTTTAGTTGAAGTTGCAGCTGACACAGGCTATATCAAGGCAGAAGACAAGGAAAGAATCTTAAAGTTCAGAGAAAACCCAGCTGATGAAAGCTGGATGAAATAAATTGGAGGAAAAATAAAATGAGCGAAATCAGAAACTTAATCAACATCACTGACTTAACAATCGAAGAAATCGACCAGTTAATCGAAGTTGCAGACGACATCGTTGCCAACCACAGTGCTTACGAAGACATCTGCGCACACAAAAAGCTTGCTACACTTTTCTTCGAACCATCCACAAGAACAAGACTCAGCTTTGAAGCTGCTATGCTCGAACTGGGCGGAAGCGTTCTCGGCTTCTCCTCAGCAAGCTCCAGCTCCGCTGCCAAGGGCGAAAGCGTATCCGACACAATCCAGACTGTAGGCTGCTACGCTGACATCATCGCTATGAGACATCCTAAAGAAGGTGCTCCTATCGTTGCTGCACAGAGAACCACAGTTCCTATCATCAACGGCGGTGACGGCGGCCACTTCCACCCAACTCAGACTTTAACAGACCTTCTCACAATCAAGAGAAAGAAGGGCAGACTCAATAACATGACAGTTGGTCTTTGCGGAGACCTTAAGTTCGGCAGAACTGTACACTCCCTCATCGAAGCAATGCTCAGATATGAAGGCATCAAGTTCGTTCTCATCTCCCCACAGGAACTTCAGGTACCTGACTATGTTAAGGAAAAGATGAACGCAGAAGGCGCTGAATGGGTAGAAGTTGAAAGCCTTGAAGATGCAATGCCTGAACTTGATATCCTCTACATGACAAGAATCCAGAGAGAAAGATTCTTCAACGAAGAAGACTATATCAGACTGAAAGACAGCTACATCCTCGACCTTGCAAAGCTTGAAAACGCTAAGGCTGACCTTACAATCATGCATCCGCTGCCAAGAGTAAACGAAATCTCTGTAGAAGTTGACGATGACCCAAGAGCGTGCTACTTCTTCCAGGCACTTTGCGGCAAGCACATCAGAATGGCTCTCATCCTGTTCCTTCTCGGAATCAAGAGAGAAGCTTAATCAGTTGAAATTTCAAGGATAAAGAACAATTCAGGAGGTACATAAATGAATATTGACGGTGTAAAGAACGGAATCGTAATTGACCATATCAAAGCTGGAAAGAGCATTCAGGTATATAACTTATTAGGTTTAGATAAAGTTGACGCTTGCGTGGCAATCATCAAGAACGCAGATAGCTCCAAGTACGGCAAGAAGGATATCTTAAAGATCGACGCTAAAATCGACCTTGACTACGACTTACTTGGCTACGTAGACAGCAACATCACTGTAAACTTCGTAGAAGACGGCAAGATGGTAAAGAAACTCCACATGGAATTACCGGAAACTCTCACAAACGTTGCAAAGTGCAAGAACCCAAGATGCATCACTTCCGTAGAACAGGAAATCGTGCAGCAGTTCAAGCTCATCGACAGAGAACACAAAGTATACAGATGCGTATACTGCGACGCAGAACACAAAGTAAAATAATTCAGCAAAAACCATCCGGGACCTGTCCGCCGCACGCGGGCAGGTCTTTTAGTTTTTTGTGGGTGTGAGGGAGCATCGGTATATTGCATATTTTTCTGACATTTAAAAAATAAATCAATAAAATGGCAGAAATGCAGCATATTTTATATGTTTTTGCCTGTTCTGGCGGGTGATATTGTATTTTTTAAAGGAATTTATGAAATTATACAATGTTTTGACCGAAAATATTGATTCTTTGCGAAAAATGCTTCAAAAAATACAATATTTGCTGCCCAGGGCGACTGAAAAAATGGCCGGAGCAAGAAAACATTGATTATTTCCGTGGACAGCAGAAAAATATGCAATAAAAAAGGAGCATCGATGGTTCGTTGACTTTACTGGGATAATGTGTTAAAATTAAAACAAATAATCAGTATGTGAATTACAGGAGGTGAATGCCATGAAGACAACACCTGCTATATTAAGTGCTGACCGTTTTTCAGAATATTTCTCAGTGGTGCGTTGACGACACTGTATTATCCCATGGACATAAAATGGAATGTGCTTCTTAACATTATCTGCATTGCGGCGAATGTTTTCTGCATAACCCAGCTCGTGATTGTCTATAAGGTTTCCGGCGAGGAAATCAGAGAATGGAGAAATTCTTTCAGGCTTGGTTACATATGGCACGGTGTACTGATTGCAATACATGTTTTCATGCTGGTGCAGACACTGATAAATATCCTCGCTTAGCTGCAACGGCTGAAATGTTTAATGAAAGGAGAAAAAGGGGATGGAATTAATGAGCATAGTAGCTTTAGCAGGTATTGCTTGTCTTTATGCAATTCCTGTATGGTTATTTATACACCTTATTTTAAAATGTGTACAGCTTACAATGCGTGGTGAAGATTGCAGAAGAGAAGAGTGGATGGCAGCTTTCTCTTTAGTAGTTTTTGTTGCAGGTGTAATTTATCCGTTTATAATGTAGCTAATACAGAAAAAGCTCAAATTATTACCATAAACGACCAAGGTAGTGGGTATGATATGGGTGCCAGAGATGCTTATTTTAAAATTGCTGCATCCATGAAATCCAAGGGATTTGATATAAAAATTATATCCGAATGCACCGGCCTTACTCCTGAAGAAACCGACGCAATTTAGGCGCATTTTAAGCGATATTTTTCTTGCATTTTCACCATTAAATTGCTATAATTGAAATATCTTTGGACAGCTTTTTGTGACTGACGGAACGCGGAGTACCGCAGGGGAGCAGGAAGCTTGGATTGCCGACCGTCTGGGCGTATTTGTTCCTTATTCAAGGGATGAATGCGCCCTTTTTTAGTTGACAAATTAAAAGAAATATTTCACATAAACCGGAGGAATACTATGAGCAAAAAAATAGGCCTTGTTATGGGTTCCGACAGCGACCTTCCTGTAGTGGAAAAAGCCATCGCGACCCTGGAAGAATACGGCGTGCCTTATGAAGTGCACGTATACTCAGCACACAGAACTCCTGTGCCTGCAGCAGAATTTGCAAAGAATGCCAGAGCTAACGGCTTCGGTGCAATCATCGGGTTTGCGGGTATGGCAGCTCACCTTGCAGGTGCCCTTGCTGCAAACACTACACTTCCTGTAGTGGGAGTACCTGTCAAATCAACTCACTTAGACGGTATGGATGCTCTGCTTTCAACAGTGCAGATGCCTTCAGGCATTCCTGTTGCTACAGTTGCAATCAACGGGGCTTCCAACGCAGCACTTCTTTGCATACAGATGCTGGCCATTGAAGATAAGGAACTGGCAGACAAGCTCGATGCCAAGAGAGCAGCATCAGCAGAAACTGTCCTCGAAAAGAACCGCAAGGTTGAAGAAAAATACAACAAATAAATACCAGACAACCAAAGATAACAATTTAAATTTTAATATAAAAGGAGCTTAAAAAAATGGAAATGAAACATGTTTACACAGGAAAGACCAAAGACGTTTATGAACTTGAAAATGGTAACTACCTCTTAAAATTCAAAGATGACTGTACTGGCAAAGACGGCGTTTTCGACCCGGGCGAAAACTCTGTAGGCCTTATAATCGATGGCGTTGGTGATGTTAATCTCCGTATGTCCATCTACTTCTTTGAAAAAGTAAACGCTGCAGGAATCAAGACTCATTTCGTAAGCGCAGACCTTCAGAACACTACTATGGAAGTTCTTCCAGGTAAGGTATTCGGTAAAGGTCTCGAAGTAATCTGCCGTCACAAGGCAGTAGGAAGCTTCTTCAGACGTTACGGTGAATATATTGAAGAAGGTGCAGACCTTCCGGCTTACGTTGAAACTACTTTCAAGAACGACGCTTTAGGAGATCCGTTAGTAACTAAGGACGGTCTCGTTGCTCTTGGCGTAATGACTGAACAGCAGTACGAAGACATCAAGGTTATGACTCAGCAGATTACTCAGATTGTTGCAGACGACCTTAAGGAAAAGGGACTTGTACTTTATGACATCAAGTTTGAATTCGGTTATGACGCAGAAGGCAAGGTAATGTTAATCGATGAAATCGCTTCCGGAAATATGCGTGTTTACAAAGACGGTCAGTACATTGACCCAATGACACTTTCCGAACTTTTCTTCGCATAATCACTAAACACTAAAATAAATGGCCTGAAAAGGCTCTCAGGAGGAAGAAATGGGTGGATTTTTTGGAGTTACCTCTAAAGAAGACTGCATGGTAGATGTTTTCTTCGGTGTGGACTATCATTCACATCTGGGAACACGCCGTGGCGGTATCGCAGCATACGACGAAAAAATCGGTATGCAGAGGGAAATTCATAATATTGAGAACTCACCGTTCAGAACTAAATTTGAAAATATTTTCAATGAAATGTGGGGAAAGGCGGCAATCGCGTGCATCAGTGACTCTGATCCGCAGCCGCTGCTCATCCGCTCACATCTCGGAACATTTGCCATCGGCACCATCGGCATTATCAAAAATGCCGATGAGCTGATTGACAGATACATGAATGTGAACAGCGGACATTTCGATGCAATGACAGGCGGCAAGGTAAATACCATCGAACTGGTGGCAGCACTTATCAGCCAGAAAAAAGACTTTACTGAAGGAATCAGGTATGTTCAGGAAATGGTTGAAGGAACTGTATCAATTCTGATTCTTACTGAAAAAGGCTCTCTCATTGCAGCCCGCGACAAGATGGGCAGAATCCCTGTACAGATCGGCAAAGGCGAACACGGTTACTGCGTGTCTTTCGAATCCTTTGCTTATAAAAAACTGGGCTATGCAGACTATAAGGAACTGGGTCCCGGAGAAATTGTGGAAATTACACCTGATGGTGTAACTCAGCTGGCAGAGCCTGGCGAAGAAATGAAAATCTGCTCTTTCCTCTGGTCCTATTACGGATATCCTACTTCCTGCTACGAAGGAAAAAATGTGGAAACCATGCGTCAGCTTAACGGCGAAATCATGGCTCAGAATGAAAGGGAAGCAGGCACTCTGCCTGACCTTGATTATGTCTGCGGCATTCCTGACTCAGGAACTCCGCACGCACTGGGCTATGCCAAGGAAGCGGGTGTGGAATTCGCAAGACCGTTTATCAAGTATACCCCTACATGGCCAAGAAGCTTTACTCCTTCAAGCCAGCTGGAAAGAAACAAGGTTGCCAAGATGAAGCAGATTCCTGTTCATGAACTTATCGAAGGCAAGAAACTTCTCTTTGTGGACGACTCCATTGTCCGCGGTACCCAGCTTAATGAAACTGTAGAGTTTCTCTATGAAAACGGCGCCAAGGAAGTGCACATGCGCTCTGCCTGCCCGCCGCTCATGTACAGCTGCAAGTACCTTAATTTCTCCAGCAGCAGAAGTGAAATGGAACTTCTGGCAAGAAGAATCATTCAGGAACTTGAAGGCGATGAAGGCCACAGACATATTGAAGAATACAGCGATTCAAACACTGAACGCGGTAAACTTCTCCGTAAAACCATTGCCGACAAGTTCGGATTCGCATCACTGGAATTCCAGTCACTTGAAGGCGTTACCAAGGCAATCGGCCTTGAACCATGTAAACTTTGCACTTATTGTTGGAACGGAAAGGAATAAAAGAAAAGATAAAGGAGAGTCAATTATGGATCATAAAAATTCTTTTTCTGCCAGTTATGCTGCTGCAGGAGTAGACATTACAGCAGGATATAAGTCCGTAGAATTAATGAAGAAACACGTTGCAAGAACACGTAATGAAGGTTGTGTGGACGATGTTGGCGGTTTTGGCGGATGCTTCAGTTTAGCTGGAATTGCTGGCATGGAAGAACCGATTTCTGTTTCCGGTACAGATGGCTGCGGTACAAAGGTCAAGCTTGCAATTTTAATGGATAAACACGACACTATCGGTATTGATGCTGTTGCTATGTGCGTAAATGATATTATATGTGTTGGAGCAAAGCCATTATTCTTTTTAGACTATATTGCATGTGGAAAGAACAAGCCTGAAAAAATTGCAGAAATCGTAGCAGGTGTTGCAGAAGGCTGTGTACAGTCCGGTGCAGCATTAATTGGTGGTGAAACTGCAGAACATCCCGGTTTAATGCCTGAAGAAGACTACGACTTAGCCGGTTTTGCAGTTGGTGTTGTTGACAAGCCAAAGATGATTGATAACAGCAGAATGGCTGTAGGAGATGTGGTAATCGCTTTACCTTCCACAGGTATTCACTCCAATGGTTTCAGCTTATGCCGTAAGGTATTTGATATCGATAATAATAACCCTGAAATTTATGTTTCCCGTGAGGAGTTGGGTGGCAGAAGCATTGCAGAAGCATTGTTAGAACCAACAAAAATTTATGTAAAGCCAGTGCTTGCATTAATTGATAAAGTTGATGTAAAGGGTATTTCCCACATCACTGGTGGTGGATTCTACGAAAACATTCCTCGTTCCATTCCGGATGGGTTATGTGCAAAGATTGACAGAGAAGCGATTAAAGTTCTTCCTATCTTTGACCTGATTATGAAATGGGGAAATGTTCCTGAAAGAGATATGTTTAACACATACAATATGGGTGTTGGAATGACCGTAGTAGTTCCGGCTGATGAAGCTGAAACTTCTTTAGAACTGTTAAAGGAAAACGGCATTGATGCTTATGTGATTGGTGAAATCGTAGAAGGGGAAGAAAAGGTGACTTTGTAATGAAAGCCAAAATTGCTGTATTCGTGTCCGGCGGCGGTACCAACCTGCAGGCTCTTATCGATGCACAGAAAAGCGGCGTCATTGAAAGCGGCGAAATCGTACTGGTGGTTTCAAACAGCGCAAGCGCTTATGCTCTCGAAAGAGCTGCAAACCACGGAATTAAATCAGAAGTGGTTTTAAAGAAAGAACTTGGCTCTCAGGAAGCTTTCGAAGCACGCCTGGTTGAAGTCCTTGAAGAAAACCAGATTGACATGATTGTCCTTGCAGGTTTTATGAGCATCCTCAGCGGTGACTTTACCGGCAGATACGACGGCAGAATTATCAATGTACATCCGTCACTTATACCTTCTTTCTGCGGCAAAGGTTTCTACGGCCTTAAGGTCCACGAAGAAGCTCTTAAATACGGAGTGAAGGTTACAGGTGCAACCGTACATTTTGTAAACGAAATACCTGACGGCGGACAGATTATCATGCAGAAAGCAGTTGAAATCCAGGACGGAGATACTCCGGAAGTGCTTCAGAAACGCGTGATGGAACAGGCTGAATGGATTATTCTGCCGCAGTCCGCAGAAAAAATCTGCAGAGAAATTTTAAGGGAGAAAAATTAAAAATGAGCGTATATACTTCCAAGACAATGGGCGCAACTGTAATTTCCAATCCATATGTGGGCAGAGGCGTTGTTATCGGCAAAACTGCTGATGCGAAGAAAGCTGCAATCGCATATTTCATCATGGGCAGAAGCGAAAATTCCAGAAACAGAATTTTCCGCGAAGAAGGCCAGGATGTAGTAATCTATCCATTCGATGAATCCAAGGTTGAAGACCCATCACTGATTATCTACTCACCAATCAGAGTAATAGACAACAAGGTTATCGTTACAAACGGTGACCAGACTGATACAATTTATGCTTATGTTGCTGAAGATGCCAGCTTTGCGGCAGCTCTTGAAACAAGAGAATTCGAACCTGATGCACCAAACTGGACACCTAGAATCAGCGGAATGCTCACTATGGAAAACGGTGATTTTACATACGAAATGAGCATTCTCAAGAGCATTGATGAAGCAGGTACAGGCTGCGCAAGATACCACTGGACATTCCCTTCAGTGCCAGGTCTCGGTCACTTCATCCACACTTACGAAGGCGACGGCAATCCGCTGCCTACATTCCAGGGCGAGCCTAAGAGAATTATCGTTCCTGATACTCCTGAAGAATTCCTTTCAGATATCTGGGCTAACCTTAACGAAGACAACAAGATTTCCATCTATGTAAGATACATCGACCTTGAAACAGGCGAAGTAACAAACAAGATGATTAACAAGAACGCTTAGGAGGGTCCGCAGTGAAAGAATACGAATTAAAATACGGTTGTAATCCTAACCAGAAACCTGCAAAGATTTACATGCATGACGGAAGTGAAATTCCTATGGAAATCTTAAACGGCAGACCTGGCTATATCAATCTGCTGGACGCTCTCAACAGCTGGCAGCTTGTAAAAGAAATCAAAGATGCGCTGGGCATGTGCGCAGCTACATCTTTCAAGCATGTAAGCCCTACTTCTGCAGCAGTTGGTGCTCCTATGAGCCCTGAACTGAAAAAAGCAATTTTTGTCGACGATATCGAAGGTATCGATGAATCTCCGATTGCAATTGCTTATGCAAGAGCAAGAGGTACTGACAGAATGAGCTCCTTCGGTGACTGGATTGCACTTTCTGACAAATGCGACGTTACCTGCGCAAAGATTATCGCAAGAGAAGTTTCTGACGGCGTAATCGCTCCTGACTACGATGAAGAAGCTCTTGAAATCCTCAAAGGAAAGAAAAAAGGCGCTTACAACATCATCAAAATCGACACAGACTATGTACCTGCAGAAGCTGAACATAAGCAGGTATACGGCATTACTTTCGAACAGGGCAGAAACAATTTCAAGATTGATGCTGACCTCCTGAAGGAAATCGTTACTGAAAATAAAGAACTTACTGAAGAAGCTAAACGCGACCTTATCATCGCACTTATCACTCTCAAATACACTCAGTCCAACTCCGTCTGCTTTGCAAAGGACGGACAGGCTATCGGCGTAGGTGCAGGCCAGCAGTCCAGAATCCACTGCACAAGACTTGCCGGCGAAAAGGCTGACAAGTGGCATCTCCGCCAGCACCCAAGAGTGCTGAACCTTCCGTTTAAGGAAGATGTAAGACGTCCTGACAGAGATAACGCTATCGATGTTTACCTTTCTGAAGATCAGGAAGAAGTTATCGGTGATGGTTTCTGGGAAGCACTGTTCACAGAAAAGCCTGAAGCTTTCCCAAGAGCAGAGCAGCGTGAATATCTGGCATCCCTCAAGGGCGTGTGCCTTGGTTCTGACGCATTCTTCCCGTTCGGTGACAACATCGAAAGAGCAGCAAAGAGCGGCGTAAGCTTCATTGCTCAGCCAGGCGGCTCCGTACGTGATGACAATGTTATCGAAACATGCAACAAGTACGATATGGTTATGGCGTTTACAGGAATGCGTTTATTCCACCACTGATTCTGGAGGGCGAAATATGAAAGTAATGGTAGTTGGTGGCGGCGGCAGAGAGCATGCCATCATCAAAAAAATCAAAGAAAACAAGACAGTAGAAACTATCTTTGCACTGCCTGGCAACGGCGGTATTGCGGCTGACGCAACATGCGTTGACATCGGTGCCAAGGATATTGATAAAATCGTGGAGTTCGCAGTTGAGAAGGGAATTGACTTTGCTGTGGTAGCTCCTGACGATCCTCTGGTTCTGGGTGCAGTTGATGCGCTTCAGGCTAAGGGTATCAAGACTTTCGGTCCTAATAAGGCGGCTGCAATCATTGAAGGCAGCAAGGCTTTCTCCAAGGACCTGATGAAAAAATACAACATTCCTACAGCAGCTTATGAAACTTTCACAGATATGGAAGCTGCCCTTGCATATATCGAAAAATGCGATATTCCTGTAGTAGTAAAGGCTGATGGCCTTGCGCTCGGAAAGGGTGTAATCATCGCAGAAACAAGAGATGAAGCAAGAGACGCAGTTCGTTCCATGATGGAAGACAAGGTTTTCGGCGACAGCGGAAACTGCGTAGTAGTTGAAGAATTCCTGACAGGACCTGAAGTATCAGTGCTTTCCTTTACAGACGGAAATGTAGTGATTCCAATGGTTTCATCCATGGACCACAAGCGTGCCCTTGATGGCGACAAGGGTCTCAACACAGGCGGTATGGGAACAATCGCTCCTAACCCTTACTACACAGAAGAAGTTGCGGCTGAATGTATGGAAACAATTTTCAAGCCTACAATCGAAGCTATGAAGGCTGAAGGCAGAACTTTCACAGGCTGCCTCTACTTCGGTCTCATGATTACTCCTAAGGGACCTAAGGTAATCGAATACAACTGCCGTTTCGGTGACCCTGAAACCCAGGTTGTACTTCCGCTTCTCGAAAGCGACCTTCTTGACATCATGCTCAAGATTTACGAAGGCAAGCTTGCTGAAGCAGAAGTCAAGTTTGCAGACAAATCTGCATGCTGCGTAGTAATGGCTTCCAATGGTTACCCACAGAGCTACGAAAAGGGCTTTGAAATCACAATGCCTGCTGACAAGAACATCTATGTTGCAGGTGCCAAGCTGGCAGACGATAGGCTCCTCACAAACGGAGGCAGAGTTCTGGGCGTAACAGAAACTGCTGACACTCTGGAAGCAGCAATCGCAAAGGCATACGAAACCGTTAAAACTGTATCTTTTGAAAACGCATATTTCAGAACAGACATCGGAGCTCGCGCTCTCATGGCAGAAAGGAAATAATTAAGAAATCATGGTTTACAGAATATTTGTAGAAAAAAAGCCCGGCCTTGACAACGAGGCAAGAGCAATCAGAAACGACATCAACGAACTGCTGCAGATCAAGGGCGTAGAAAAAGTAAGACTTTTCAACAGATACGATGTTGAAGACCTTGCGCAGGATCTTTTTGAATACTCAGTAAATACTGTATTCGCAGAGCCACAGCTTGATATCGTTACTAAAGAACTTCCTGAAGCTGACTGCATCTTTGCAGTAGAACCACTGCCTGGTCAGTTCGACCAGAGAGCATCCTCTGCTGCTGAATGTATCCAGATCATCTCCAAGGGCGAAAGACCTACAGTTAAAACTGCAAAGGTTTACGCTCTCTACGGAAAAATCTCTGAAGAAGAGCTGGCTGCCATCAAGAAGTATGTAATCAACGCAGTTGAATCAAGAGAAGCTGCAATGGAACTTCCTGAAACTTTAGCTGTTCATTATGATATTCCGACAACAGTTGAAACTGTTGAAGGTTTCATCGACCTTACAGAAGAACAGCTTGCACAGTTCATCAAGGACAGAGGCCTTGCTATGGACCTTGCTGACATCAAGTTCTGTCAGGAATATTTCAAGGGTGAAGACAGAAATCCGACTATCACAGAAGTGAAGATGATCGACACTTACTGGTCTGACCACTGCCGTCACACCACATTCAATACAATTATCGACAACGTAACATTTGAAGACGAAACTCTTCAGGCTGCTTACGACAGATACATTGAAATCAGAAAGGGCCTTAACAGAACCAAGCCGGTGACACTTATGGATATCGGCACAATCGCTGTTAAGCAGCTCAAAAAAGAAGGCAAGCTCACCAAGCTTGACGAGTCTGAAGAAATCAATGCCTGCACAGTTAAAATCAAAGTTGACGTGGAAGGCAAGGAAGAAGACTGGCTCCTTCTTTTCAAGAACGAAACACACAACCATCCTACTGAAATCGAGCCTTTCGGCGGTGCTGCAACATGTGTGGGCGGCGCAATCAGAGACCCGCTTTCAGGCAGATCCTATGTATATGCTGCAATGCGTGTAACAGGCGCAGGAGATCCGTTAGTTCCTGTTTCAGAAACTATTCCTGGCAAGCTTCCTCAGCGTAAGCTGGTTACAACAGCAGCAAGCGGCTACAGCTCCTACGGTAACCAGATTGGTCTTGCAACAGGTCAGGTAGACGAAATCTACCACCCAGGCTACGTTGCAAAGAGAATGGAAATCGGTGCTGTAATTGCAGCAGCTCCTGCAGAAAATGTAGTAAGAGAAGTTCCTGCTGACGGCGACAGAGTAATCCTTCTTGGCGGCAAAACAGGACGTGACGGCTGCGGCGGTGCTACAGGTTCCTCCAAGTCCCATGACCTTTCCTCACTGGAAAGCTGCGGTGCAGAAGTTCAGAAGGGAAATGCCCCTGAAGAAAGAAAGCTCCAGAGACTTTTCAGAAATCCTGAAGCTTCCAAGCTTATCAAGAGATGTAACGACTTCGGTGCAGGCGGCGTTTCCGTAGCAATCGGCGAACTGGCTGCAGGTCTTGAAATCAACCTTGATGTAGTTCCTAAGAAGTACGATGGTCTTGACGGAACTGAACTTGCAATTTCCGAATCCCAGGAAAGAATGGCTGTAGTAGTTGAAGAAAAGGATGTTGAAAGATTCTGCGAACTTGCAAAGTCTGAAAACCTTGAAGCTACTGTAGTTGCAAGAGTAACAGAAGAACCTAGACTTTCCATGCACTGGAATGGTCAGAATATCGTAAACATCTCCAGAGAGTTCCTGGACTCCAACGGAGCTGAAAAGCATATCACAGTTGAAGCAGTTAAACCTGAAACTTTCGGCAAGGAAGTTAAGGGCGGCTTCGCTGAAAACTACAAGGCTCTGGCAGGCGACCTCAATGTCTGCTCCAAGAGAGGTCTTTCCGAAAGATTTGACTCCACAATCGGTGCAGGCACAGTACTGATGCCATTCGGCGGCAAGTACCAGAGAACACCTATCCAGGCAATGGTTAACAAGGTTTCCGTAGAAAAAGCTGATACTACTACTTGGTCCCTCATGGCATGGGGCTACAACCCATTCATCATGGAAAAGAGCCCATACCACGGTGCTTACCTTGCAGTAGTTGAATCAGTTTCCAAGCTGGTTGCACAGGGCGCAGATTTCTGTGACGTTTACCTGTCATTCCAGGAATACTTCGAAAAACTTGGTCAGGATCCTAAGAAGTGGGGCAGCCTTTCTCTGCACTCCTTGGTGCACTGGAAGCTCAGCTTGACCTTGGCGTTGGCGCTATCGGCGGTAAGGACTCCATGTCCGGTACTTTCGAAAACATGCATGTACCTCCAACACTGGTATCCTTCGCTGTAACTACTGAACATATTGACAATATCGTATCCCCTGAATTCAAGGCAGCAGGTCACCCTGTATACCTTATCAAGCCAGAACTCAACGAAGACGGTCTTCCTGCAGGTGAAAGCCTGAAGGCAGTTTACGCACAGGTAACAGAGCTTATGAGAAAGGGCCTTGTAAAGGCTGCTTATACTCCTGGCTTCGGCGGCGTTGCTGAAGCAGTGCTCAAGATGGCAATGGGTAACGGAATCGGTTTCGAATATGCAGAAGGCGTTTCCATGGAAGAAATCTTCGGCTACAACTACGGCGCATTCGTGCTTGAATCAACTGAAGAAATTGCCTGCGGCACACTTGTGGGTAAGACAACAGAAGCTCTTGAAATCAAGGGTGCAGGTGAAACTGTATGTCTGAAGGAACTCTGCGGAATTTATGAAGATAAGCTTGAACCAGTATTCAGCTGCAATATTCCTGCTGAAGGTGAAGCACCTGCAAACCTTACATACGAATCTGAAAAGAAATTCGGTGCCAAGGTTAAGTGCGACAAGCCAAAGGTTCTGATTCCTGCATTCCCAGGTACAAACTGCGAATACGATACAGCGAAGGCATTTGCAAGAGCCGGTGCTGAGCCGGAAATCTTCGTGGTAAACAACCTGACAGCAGCAGATGTTGCCAAGTCCATCGCAGACTTCGCAGCGAAGGTAAGAGAAAGCCAGATTATCTTCATCCCTGGCGGTTTCTCCGGCGGTGACGAACCGGACGGTTCCGGTAAGTTCATCACTGCTTTCTTCAGAAACCAGGAAGTCAAGGAAGCTGTAACTGAGCTCCTTGAAGAAAGAGACGGTCTCATGGCCGGTATCTGCAACGGTTTCCAGGCGCTCATCAAACTTGGCCTTGTACCTTACGGCAAGATTATCGACACTGACGAAAACTGTCCTACACTTACATTCAACAAGATTGCACGCCATCAGTCCAAGCTGGTACGTACAAGAATTGCTTCCAACAATTCTCCATGGCTTGCAAATACTGAAGTCGGCGATGTTTATACAGTTCCTATCTCCCACGGTGAAGGCAGATTTATTGCTCCGCCTGAATTACTTCAGCAGCTGGCAGCAAACGGTCAGATTATCACTCAGTATGTTGATATGGACGGCAATGCAACTCAGGACATTCAGTTCAACCCTAACGGTTCCGACTGGGCTGTAGAAGGTATCATTTCACCTGACGGAAGAGTTCTCGGTAAGATGGGTCACTCCGAAAGAATCGGAAACGGTCTGTACCAGAACGTTCCAGGCGAATTCGACATGAAGATGTTCGAAGCAGCAGTTGCTTACTTCAAGAAATAAATAACTGACATTGAAACGGTCTGCATATGCGGGCCGTTTCTTGATTGAATAGGACCGTAACGGCGGTCCTCTTTTATTGCCATAAATGGACAGTAAACAATAATTTACACCGATTAAACTTTAATTCCATTGTATCTATAAGATAATAAGCCTATTATTAATCTATCATAGTGCCTTTGTCAACCGAAGGTAATATGGATCGTCTTACAAGACGCAGCAATTATTATTCTATTAAGAATAGGAGGACTTATTATGGGTAGAAAAATTCCTGTATGGCAATGCATTTTAGTATTGCTGGTGATGACCGGTTTACTTGTCTGGGCGATTACCAAAGACAGCGCCGGAGAAGCACATATCGGCCTGATTCTCGCAGCTATTTTTGCAGGCGTTGTTGCTGTAGCCAATGGCTGGAAGTGGAGCTTCCTTGAAGCAGGTATCCTTGCTGCTATCAACAGATCAATGCAGGCTTGCCTTATTCTGGCCGTTGTAGGTGCGATGCTTGCGGCATGGATGGCAGGCGGCACAATTCCTACAATGATGTACTACGGCATTAAAGTTATTGCTCCTGGCGTATTCCTGTTTACTGCCTGCCTGCTTTGCTCCATCGTATCACTGGCAACAGGTTCATCCTGGTCAACAGCAGGTTCTATGGGTATTGCACTTATCGGTGTAGGTACAGCATTAGGCTTCCCTACAGCAATGACAGCCGGCGCGGTAGTATCCGGTGCATATTTCGGCGATAAGATGTCTCCGTTATCTGACACTACAAACCTTGCTCCTGCAGTAGCGGGTTCCAATCTGTTTGACCACATCAGACACATGATCTGGACTACAGGCCCATCTCTGGTTATTGCACTGATTGCATATCTTGTTTTAGGTATTAAACATAGTGCGGCAACAGAAGTTGATATAGGTACAATTAATGAAATCCTTGGTTTTATTGAAAGTGCAAGCACAATCAACCTTCTCTACCTTATTCCGCCTGTATTTGTAATTGCAGCAGTTGCATTGAAGCTTCCTGCTCTTCCATCCCTTATGGGCGGCGTGCTTATTGCAATTCCTTTCATGCTTATGAACGGAACAGAAATTACAAGCGTAATGGACATTCTCAACAACGGTATTACTCTTGGTGAAGTGCCTGAAGATGCAAGCTTAATGATGCAGAAGCTCGGGGCTTTACTCAATGGTAAGGGTCTGCAGGGAATGATGTGGACGGTTTCTCTTATTCTGTGTGCAATGTGCTTCGGCGGTATAGTTGACTGCACAGGCATTATGGGCAGCGTGGCAGGCGGAATGCTTAAACTCGCAAAAGGCACAAGAGGCGGCCTTGTTGTAGTTACTGTTTTCACTGCAATTGTTGTTAACGCAATTTGCTGCGACCAGTATCTTGCAATCATCCTTCCTGGAAGAATGTACAAAGAAGCTTTCGAAGACATGAAGCTGAAGCCAAAGAACCTTTCAAGATGTCTGGAAGACTCCGGTACAATTACATCAAACTTCTTCCCATGGAATACTTGTGGTGCTACAATGAGATCTTTCCTCGGAGTAGGCAGCGCATATATTCCATATGCAATCCTTAACTGGCTCAATCCGTTAATCTCTATTTTCTATGGATTCACAGGTATTTCAATGGAAAAGATGATAGATGAAGAATACGCAAGAATCCTTGAAATGAGAGCGGCAGAAAAAGAAGCTGCATTAAAAGGAATGGAAGGCTAATTACATAGTTTAAGTAAGGGCATTAAGTCCTTCTTAATAATATTGAATGAATGAATAAGAACGGCAAAAGCCAGGAATCCTCCTGGTTTTTTGCCGTTGCATCAAACAGTTTGCCATATGAAGCATCCGGTGGTATACTGATTAAAATACTTGAATTACAGGGTAGGAGGATTGTCGTATGGAGGCATACATTACACTTTTATACGGTGCTGCAATTATTACAGGAAGTGCTGCGCTGGTGATAAATTTATTTGCGGCGAAAAAAGGTATGCAGTTCAGTACTGAATGGATAGGCAGCAGGTCTTTTACTTTTTTCATCGCGGTGCTTGTGATGCTCAATACGACGGACTTTCTGATAGATTTTTTCTTTAAAGGTGAGCTGTATAAGCCTTTGTTTATTATATGGGTAATTGCAGCAGCACTGTGGCCCTGGAGCTATTACGGAATGATTGAGCTGGCGCGCACTGCGGCAGGACAGCAGAGAAGGAGTAGGTGGATCTTTTTTTTCATAGCACTTGAGGCTGTTATTATAGTTATGGAGATTACAGACACCATAAAGCCGGAAGGCATGTCGCAGGCTGTATACAGTGGTGTGAATATTGCAACATATGCTCTGTCAGGAATAATTACAGTAATCTGCTGTTATAAAAACATATCAAAGATCCGCAGCACGAACCCGGTATCCTCCGGGGATTTGAGCGTATACTGCGTTGTTTTCATGCTGCTGACGGTCGTTTATATTTGGGACGAGATTCTAAACATCAGAATGGCTGAATATCCTGCGGGGCTTGATGCTATTTACATAGCAGGCTGGCTTTTTATAGGCATCTACAGCATTATCGTAATCTGCAGAGGCTGTTATGCGGAGCATAAAGACAAGAATAGCGGAGAAACAGACTCTGAAACAGGCATGAAAAAATTCTGCAGCATGTATGGCCTGACGGACAGAGAAACGGAAATTGTAAGGGCGATTTACGAAGGAAAGCGTATCACGCAGATAGCAGATGAGCTGGGGCTTTCGGAAAACACTATAAGGGTTCACAGCTCCCGCCTCTATAAAAAACTTGATGTGGAGGACAGGGTGCAGGCAGCCAATAAAATCAGAGAAGAATTAAATAAATAAGTCATTATACAGCCTGCAGAAATATGGGCTGTATTTTTATGGTTATTTTAAGTTTGCGTCAAAAGATTTTACATATATTTAACTTTTCTTTTTATTAGTTTGGATGTAGAATATAAATTGTGGAAATGCGGTTATTATTGTGTAAACAAAAAGTAATATAAACATAAAAGGAGAAAAAAATGGATATTTTTGACGTCTTACAAATGATCGGCGGTCTTTGTCTTTTCCTCTTCGGTATGGAAACGATGGGCGACGGTCTTACAAGAACTTCCGGAAGCAAACTTGAATCAATTTTAGGCAAACTTACTTCAAGCGTTCCTAAGGGCGTACTGCTCGGTGCGGTTGTAACAGCTGTAATCCAGAGTTCATCTGCAACTACAGTTATGCTGGTAGGTTTCGTAAACTCCGGTATCATGAAACTTGCACAGGCTATTCCTGTAATCATGGGTGCAAACATCGGTACAACTGCTACTGCATGGCTTCTCAGCTTAACTGCTGTGGAAGGCGACAGCGTGTTCATGCAGCTTCTCAAACCGATGTCATTCTCGCCGATTCTTGCGGCAGTGGCAATAGTTTTCATGATGTTCATGAAGAACGAAAAGAAATATAATATCGGTATGATTATGATCGGTTTCGCAGTACTTATGTATGGTATGGATATTATGAGTTCTGCAGTAGAACCTCTTAAGGAAGTTCCTGAGTTCGTAAATATTCTCACAATGTTCTCCAACCCTATCCTTGGTGTGGCTGCGGGTGCAATCGTAACTGCTGCAATCCAGAGTTCATCAGCTTCAGTCGGTATTCTTCAGGCACTTTGTCTGACCGGGGCAATTAACTTCGGAACAGCAATTCCTATCATCATGGGTCAGAATATCGGTACTTGTGTGACAGCAATTCTTTCATCCATTGGTGCAAATAAAGGCGCGAAACGTGTAGCTGCGGTTCACTTATCATTTAACCTGATTGGTACAATCATTTTCCTTATTGCATTCTATGGTGCCAATGCAATCGTAGGATTTGATTTCATGGACAAGGCAGTAGCTCCTCAGAATATTGCAGTAATTCACAGTATTTTCAACGTGTGCGCTACATTGATGCTCCTTCCTTTCTACAAGCAGCTTGAAAAGCTTGCAATACTTCTTGTAAAGGATTCAGCAGAACCTGAAAAGAAGGCACAGGACGGAACACTTACTTTCCTGGACGAACGTTTCCTGGAAACTCCATCCGTTGCGGTTATGGAATGTAAGGCAGTAGCAGCTAAGATGGCAAACCTGTCCAAAGACAGTATTGTGGCTGCCATGAACTTAGTAAATAAATATGACGAAGATAAATTCGACTACGTAAATCTTCTTGAAAGCAAGATTGACCGTTATGAAGACGCGCTCAGCGAGTACATCATCAAGCTTGAAAGACAGGATCTTTCCATCGAAGAAAACAACGTGCTCAATGCAATTCTCCATAATGTAGGCGACCTTGAAAGAATCTCTGACCACGCCAAGAATATTGCAGAAGTTGCACATGAACTTCATACAAAGGGAATTCATTTCTCTGATGAAGCTAAGAGAGAAGTTGGCATTTATATGCAGGCAGTTGAAGAAATCGTTGAAATTGCAGTTAATTCCTTCGTTGAAAAGGATGTGGAACTTGCAACCAATGTAGAACCACTGGAAGAAGTTATCGACGAAATCCATGCAAAGGTAAAGGACGGTCACATCGAAAGACTGAGAAAGGGTCAGTGCACAATCGAACTTGGTTTCATTCTTTCCGACCTTGGAACAAACCTGGAAAGAGTTGCAGACCACTGTTCCAACCTTGCAATCTGCACAATTGAAACTGCAAACGAAGGTTTCGACATGCACAAATATGCAAGAAGACTCAAGAAGTACGATATGGAAAACTTCGAAGAAAAAGAAAGAGAATATGCTGAAAAGTATTCCCTTAACTAATCATAATTAAAAGGGTGCGGCCTGCAGTTGCAGACTGCGCCTTTTGTTATACGAGGAGGATATGATGGCAGGAGCCGTTATTTTACAGATTATACTTATTGCACTGAATGCAGTATGTGCCAGTGCAGAAATTGCAGTTATTTCAATGAACGACGTTAAGCTTGCGCGCATGGCTGACGGCGGAGACAGACGTGCAAAAAAGCTTGTTGCACTTACTTCCCAGCCTGCAAGATTCCTTGCTACGATTCAAGTATGTATCACACTGGCTGGTTTTCTGGGCAGTGCCTATGCTGCTGATAATTTTGCAGGACCTCTGGTTGCAGTTCTTATTGGTGCGGGAGTACCGGTTCCTGAAAGTGTTCTTAAGGACATCTGCGTTTTCCTGATTACAATAATAATTGCTTATTTCAGCATTGTCTTCGGGGAACTCATTCCTAAACGTGTTGCCATGAACAGGACAGAAGGCATTGCAATGGCAGTATCCGGCCCGCTTTATATTGTTTCCAAACTTTTCAGACCACTTGTGTGGCTGCTGACTGCGTCTACCAACAGTGTCCTTCGCCTGATGCGTATTAATCCGGATCAGGATGAAACTGTCACAGAAGAAGAAATCCGTATGATGGTGGCAGCAGGCAGTGAAAAGGGTGTAATAGACAGCGATGAAAACATCATGATACAGAATGTTCTTGACTTTGACGATGTTTCTGTAGATGAGATCTGCACTCACCGCAAGGATGTTGTTTCTCTGGATATGGACGAAACTGTTGAAGAATGGGAAAAGATTATAAAAGAGTCCAGACACAATTACATGCCTGTTTACGGCGAGGACAGCGATGACATTGTGGGAGTACTGGATACGAGGGCATTTTTGCGTATGGATGAAAAAGACAGAGAAATGTCACAGGGTAAAGTACTGGAAACATGTCTGCGTAAGGCATATTTCGTACCTGAGAATATGAAAGCACAGAACCTGTGCAGAAACATGAAATCCACAGGAGTCCATTTTGCAGTAGCTATAGATGAATATGGCGGCATGAGCGGTATCGTTACGATGCATGACCTGGTAGAACTGATAATGGGCGAAATGTTTGAAGAAGGTGAAACTCCCAAAGAAGAGGATATCCGTAAAACCAGTGAGAATCAGTGGGTAATACAGGGTCTTGCGGATATTGATGATGCAGCAGAAGCTCTCGGGCTTGTTCTTCCATCTGAAGAATATGACACATTCGGAGGATATATTATCGGAAAGCTCGGACGTATTCCGGAAGATGGAACTACAGTTGTTTTCGAAACAGAGGAACTTGAAGTAAGTATTGACAAGGTACATGAACACAGAGCAGAAGTTATAACAGTATCAAGAAAGCAGCAGTAATGCTGCTTTTTTTATGGAACTAGCGGGATCTGAAAATAATAACATCCTCGCCGATGATTATGACTGAACTCCAGGGTAGTTGAAGTTCCTCATGAAAGCGGTTTTTTACTCCCTGAAAATCGGGAACAAGAAGGGAATGAATAATGCCAGTGTTTTCATCAAAAAGCATTTCGGCATCCCACAGCCGCCCGTGCATACTGCCCTTTGAAATATCAACGATTTCTTTGTCACCGATTTCACTTAAAAGCATATTATGGACCTCCCTTGCAAATAATAAAAAAAGAATTACTTTAATTTACGAGGAGAGATTTGAAAATATGAGTGACGAAAAAGAAAAGGACAAGGAAACTGCCGACATCATCAAGGAACTTGGCCTTCTGACAAGTGGCAGTAATTTTAAAAGCGACATTCAGTACATCAACATAATCGGAAGTATTGAGGGTCATTCGGTGCTGCCGCAGGATACCAAAGCTACAAGGTATGAACATCTCATTCCTGAACTTATAGCCGTGGAGGAAAATCCGGATATAAAAGGGCTGCTTCTGGTACTCAATACAGTAGGCGGGGATGTGGAAGCAGGACTTGCACTGGCTGAACTTATTGCAGGTATATCAAAACCAACAGTTTCACTGGTGATAGGAGGGGGACACAGCATAGGCATACCCCTTGCAGTATCTGCCGATTATTCCTTCGTGGCAAAGTCAGCCACTATGACCCTTCATCCTATACGTACCAGCGGCACACTTATTACTGCTGAACCGACTTTTGAGTATATGAAAAAAACTCAGGACAGGGTTGTGGATTTTATAGTTGAACATTCGCATGCTTCAAGGGCTGAAATCGAGGAAAAAATGAACTGTACAAGCAATATGGCCAATGATGTGGGTACGCTGCTTTTCGGGCCTGAGGCGGTAAATATGGGCCTTGTGGACGGTCTTGGGACACTGACACAGGCACTGGCGAAGCTGCGTGAGCTGATTGGAAAAACCGAATAGTGCAAAAGAGTGTAACCGTCGGATTTTGTCGAACCGACGGTTATTTTGTTGGAAAAAAATGGGTTCGAAAACATTGACATTTTATTACAAATGGCATATATTGTAAATAAACAGTAAGGAAATGGAAAAGAGGGGTTATGAAAAAAATACGTATTGCCGTTGCTGTAAATGATGAAAAATATGGACTTGACCTGATGCGTCGGATAAGTGAGCTGGTGTCAGGCATTGAGTTTATTGTGTCAGAGCAGGGCATGTTTTCAGATGATGCGGATTTTGTTATAGATGATAATTCAGCGGAGGCGTTTTTTCCTGTAAGCCGGATGATTTTCGGGATTGCAGGTGCTGCAGGGGAGAGGTTCAGAGCATGCCTTCCGGGCGGGGAAGAAACTTTGCGGACATATGTGGTACGCAGCTGCTCCGGAGGAGCCGGATGTACTGCTGTGGGTATTACCATCGCCAGAATACTTGCAGCAAGGTCCGGCGGCAGGACAGCCTTTGTAAGTATTGGCGACGGCAGGGATGCAGCAATGTATTCAGAGACAGCACCATATATGTTCAGAGGCAGGGAGCTTACATATTTTTTGAGCCACGGGATGGATATGGATATTGAAAGATACATTTGTGAGGACAGGTACGGCGTGACGGTGCTGGCTATTGAAAAACCAGTACCGGAGCTGAATGAATATCTGAAACACAATGGATTCAGTGTGGTTGTAACAGATGCGGGAAACAGCAGGGATTACAGAAGTATTTCCTGCCAGGCAACAATAAATGTTGAAGCATATGGAGACCGGAGAGCGGAGAATTTTGAACAGCTGGCAAGAAATGAAACAGAATGGGGAAGCCTGGAGTTTTATGTACTTAACAAGGCACCATACAGGATGGCTGATGGCCGTTTTGTTAAGATTCAGATGGACAGCGAAAGCTTTTCCCGCATAGGCGAAAACGTTGAAATTTCAATGAATAAGGCTTTTGCCGGATCGGTAAGGGATCTGATAACAATGATTGAGAGTGAACTGGATGATGAACAAAGCTATTTTTATAAATGATATTCTTGCCTCTGCAAGAAAAAGCCTGAGCGCAGCTGAAAATCCGGATGATAAGCAGGCAATGGAGATTATTGTACGGGCTGTATTTGATGACCCCAGGTGCAGCGTTCTTGATGATGAAGAAGCTGAGGAATGCATAAATAAAATTTTCTTCAAGACGAGGTGTCGCCTGGGAATTCTTCAGCCGCTGGCAGATGATGAGAATGTTACAGAAATCATGGTGAACGGCCCTGAAAATATTTTTGTGGAAAAGGGCGGAAAGATTGAAAAGTACAGGTTCTGCTTTGATTCTGCAGAAGAACTGGAAGAAGTAATAAGAAATGTGGCCGGAGATGTGCACAGAGAAATCAGTGAAATGAACCCTATTGTGGATGCCAGACTTGCGGATGGTTCCAGAGTCAATGGTGTATATAAAAATGTCGCAGTCAATGGCCCCATTCTTACCATCCGTAAATTTTCAGAGCGGTACATGAAGATGGCCGACCTTATAAACAACGGTACGGTGACAGAAGATGCAGCTTTTTTGCTGGAAATTCTGGTTGAATGCGGATATAACATATTTGTCAGCGGAGGGACATCATCAGGGAAAACTACTCTGCTGAATACTCTGGCAGACTCAGTGCCGCGGCAGGAACGGGTAATAGTTATAGAAGATTCTGCAGAACTGAAACTTCCGGGAATAGAAAATATTGTTCATATGGAATGCAGGAGCAGCAATGCATCAGGTAAGGGACAGGTTTCAATGTCCCAGCTCATACGCAGCAGTCTGAGAATGAGGCCTGACAGAATCATTGTGGGCGAGGTAAGAGGGGCAGAAGTGGCCGATATGCTTCAGGCAATGAACACAGGACATTCAGGGAGTATGAGCACAGGTCACGGAAATTCTGTAACAGGTATGCTGCGGAGATTGGAGTCGATGTATCTGATGGCACAATCTCTTGATATCGATGCTGTCCGGGCTCAGATTGCAGAAGGAATAGATATAATTGTGCATATAGAAAAGTTCGGGGATGGAAGACGCAGAATCGTTGAAATTACGGAGATTGCCGGGTATGAAAATGGCCGGTTCGAGTTGAATCCGCTGATGACAGCCGGTGGAAACGGCAGTCTTGTATATACCGGTAATAAGCTTATAAACAGCAGAAAAATTATACTGAAAGGAGAAAAGTATGGGGAAAAGCTCAGAAAATCTGGCATTGTCGGATAAGGAAATAAGGATTTTTGCTTCATGTGCGGCAGGTGCAGGAATGCTGACGGGTCTGCTGTTTTACGGGAAACCGCTGGCCGGACTTGTACTGACAGCTGGCTTCGTCTTTTTCTTTCCTGTATATAAAAAAACTGTTATAGAAAAAAAGCGTAGCCAGAGACTTGTGCAGTTCAGGGATATGCTTTACTCGGTATCCTCGTCAGTATCGGCGGGAAGAACAATGGGGCAGGCCCTTGAAGAATCTGTTGATTTCTGGAAATCAACGTACGGACCGGATGATTACATAATGAAAGAACTGGATTACATGACCAGGCAGATAAAAGAAGGCAATGAAAAGGATTCAGTGGTATTGCGTCAGTTTGCTGAAAGAAGCGGGCTGGAAGATGCAGCTGATTTTGCGGCAGTTTACGAAAGCTGCAGGATAACCGGGGGTGATCTGCCAAAGGCTATAAACAGGGCAACTTCAATTATCGGTGATAAAATAAACCTTGAAAGAGAACTGAAAACGCTGATGGCTCAGAAAAGATTTGAAAGCAGGATTGTGATGGGTTCTCCATTTGTACTGATTTTGCTTCTGAAAATCATTGCACCGGATTATCTGAAGCCCATGACCGAAACCAGGGAGGGAGTGATGATTATGACTTTTGCACTGGGGCTTATGGCTGCTGCAGTTGTGATGATGGAAAGGATAAATAATATTGAAATCTGACGAAAAAAAGACTGTAAAAAAACAAAAAGAAGAAATAATCATGGCTTTGCCGGGATTTATAAATCAGCTGCTTCTGCTTATGAACAGCGGTACAGCAGTGAAGGATGCTTTCTGCCGCATTGCGGGAAGCTACACTGTCCTTCCGGAGGCAAGAAAAAACAGTTTTACAGAAGCTGTCTGCAGTATTTATGACAACAGCTGTAAAACAGGAGAAAACGTCATTGCCGGGTTTTATTGTTACAGCCGGCTCTCAGGAGTTAAGGAGCTTACAAGGGTTGCGAACATACTTATGGAAAACCGTGATAAAGGAACAGACCTGTGGGAGAAGCTCGCAGAGCAGAGCGATGCTCTTTGGGCTGAAAGGAAGCGGCTGGCACTGGAAAAAATCAGGCTGGCAGAGAGCAAGATGAGTTTTCCGCTGGGAATACTGCTCATAGCGCTCATAATTATTACGGCAGCTCCTGCAATGCTGCAGATATAAAATGATTAAAAGGAGGAGATTATGAAGAAAAGAGGAAAGAGGCGGCAGCCTTTGTTGTTTGCCGGAAAACGGGGGATGGAAATGGTTCAGGTAGCAATTCTGGTGGCCATTGCTGTTGCCCTGGGACTGATATTCAAAACGCAGATTACGGATTTTGTCAATGATACTTTTGGATCACTGAATTCAGCAAGTTTTTAGGAGCGTGGTGCTGTGAAGTTTGTTGAAGCAACGCTGGTTATGCCTCTTACGTGTATGATTCTGATCAGTCTGATAAGCCTGATGATGATATTTTACAATGAACTTCTGACTCAGACAGAAACAAATGCAGAGGAACTGGCCGGAATATATGAAAACCGTGAAGTAACTTATATACGGACTTATGACAGACTTGAAACTGGATTTGCACAGTAAAAAAGGTTCATTTACGGTATTTGTGACACTGGCTTTTGCGGCAGTTCTTATCATGGTATCAGCGGTATTGTGGGCATCGGGACAGCAGGCTATAAGCAGCTGCTGCGAGAGTTTTGGCAGATTATGGGGAAGAAGCATCCTGGCAGAATACGATATAACTCTCAAGGAACGGTATGGATTGTTCGCGTTTTATGGTAATGATTTTCTGGTTGAGGAAAAGCTGGACTTTTATGCCGGGATATCTTTTGAGAGCAAAGATTACATTGATTACAGCGGTGCGTTATGCTCCCTTGACGGCTGGTCGCTGACAGATAAAGAGGTTTTTATTAAGCAGGCAGGAGAAACTGTTATGTCAGGAACTGTTCCACTCCCTGTGTTCAGAGAATCAGCTGATGAAAGCACAGATGCTGCTGTGACAGTCCGTCCGGACAGAGCAATAACAAGCCAGTGGATTCTGAAAGGACTACCGTCAGGTGGGAAAGGCGGAGGTGTGAGTATATCATCGCTTGTTTCCAAGCTTAAAGAAGATATGTCAATTTCGGGCATTGCAGGTAATGCGACCATAGATACATATATTTTCAGATTTTTCAGAGATTACATGGATGGAGAAGAACTGGGTGACACTTATTTCAGAGGCGAGATTGAGTACATACTCAGCGGCAGACCGGATGACGAAAAATCGGTAAAGAATGTGAAAAACACACTTTTAGCATTGAGAAACGGTCTTAATCTGGCCTATCTTTATACCTGTGAGGAAAAAGCGGGAGCTGCTATGGCGGCTGCTGAAATGATTACGCCGGGGCCGGCTGCTGTTGCGACACAGGCTGTGATTCTGGAAACATGGGCGTACCTTGAGGCAAAGAACGATCTGGAACTTCTTTATGACGGACAGTCTGTGGCTGTTTTTAAAGATGATACAAACTGGGCTTTGTCTCTGGAAAATGCTCTGCAGTCAGAGCCGGGCAGTGATGCGACCAGTGAAGAAAGTAAAAAATATGTGAAACCGCAGAATATGAGCGGCATAAAGTACGAAGATTATCTCAGAATTTTAGTGGCGTCACTGCCTGAAAGCCTGAAAATTCAAAGAGTTATGGATCTTATCCAGATTAATATGAAGTACTTTTGCTGTGACTGGTTTCTGCTGGAAGACTATTACGGGGGACTGAATTTTTCCTTTGAAGTCAATGGTAAGAAGCATGAATTTGAAGAAACATATTAGAGACAGGAAAGGCAGTTATATTGTGGAGGCTGCACTGACTCTGCCTGTGTTTGTTGTCTGTGTTACAGCCCTTGCACTGATTGTAAATATCATAGCAATATGCGAAAACATATGCTTTGCGGCAGCGGAAGAACTACATGAAATTTCCCTCGCATCCTACTGGGAACAGACGGAAACTGTGATTCCTGTTTATGATTTTATTTTTGAAGAAAGGATATACGAAGAAAATCCACGCCTCACGCAATTTAAGGTTACAAATCTGGACTATCTGTATTCTGACGGGAATATAGATGATCTGATAGGAATAAGTACCAGGGCTGACTTTACAGCAGAGCACCCTCTGGGGATAAACGGCCGGATACGTTTTGAGCAGGAACTCACTGCCAGAGGATTTACAGGAACCAGGCAAAGCGGCAGACCTCTGACTGAAGCAGAATTTCAGCAAAGCGGGATTTCGCGGACTGTGGTGGTTTTTCCAAAATTCGGGATACGGTATCATATCCCTGAGTGCAGGTATGTAAGGCAGGAATACGAAGGTAAGGAATGCAGGCTGGAGATGGAGGCTGAAGATGCAGAAAGAAAAGGATACACTCCATGTCAGATCTGTGGAGGGCTGAATAATGAGTAATGTGATAATAGTCAATCTGGATGAAAAAGGATTTGCTTACCGTAAAAAATACGAAACTGTTATTTCCGGGATTTGTCCTGCGATTCTGCCTTTGAATATTGCAAAGTCGGGAGACTGCATAAGAGGAATATACAGAACTGAAGGTTTTATCAGATTATCTTCACTGTCCGATATAAGTGCAGCCGGAATTCTGACTGCCGCTGAGAAAATTATTGAGTGTACAGAAATGTGCCGGGATTATCTGCTCTTTCCGGAAGAGTATGTTCTGGCAGCAGATACTGTGTACATAAGTGAAGATTTCAGGGATGTGAAGCTTGCGTACATACCGGTTAAGCCGCATTGCAGTGAAAAGAAAGCAATTGCAGGTCTGATCCGTTCACTTAAAAGAATTACCACTGAAAATGGCCGTATGTATCTGGATACTCTGGGCACCATGCTTGAATGCAGCAATCTGAAGGTATCTAAAGTTACGGGATTTATTGAGCGCCTGAAGCAGGAGATAAATCTCTGCGGTATTGAATAAAAGTTTTAAGCCTGCCGCTTCCGGCGGGCTTATTTTCTGGCATAACAGCGGCATTCTTAAAATAGAATAATACAAAGAAATTCTGGAGGTGGGATATGATGAGTCCGGCAGGAAGAAGAAAAGTAAGGAAAAGAAAGGCCCAGGCTGAAAATTCAAGGGTGAAATTGACTGCATTTGCTGGTATAATGTTACTGGCAGTTTTTCTTGGATTTCTTACGGCCAGATTTGTAATCGGGCCGGTTATAGGATATAATGCTGATGAGAGCGAAATAAAAATTGCGCAGGACAGCGATACTGAGAACAAAGCAGAAGAAGATGATACTCTGACTGAGGAGGCAAACACTACTCCTGCAGAAGGTTTTGCACTCCAGTTCGGAGCATTTTCCACGGAAGAAGCTGCCAGAGCGCTTTCAGATGAACTTAAAAGCAAGGGTATTGAAACTGAAATAATTGAAGCAGGAGATATTTTCAAGGTTATCAGTCCTGTTGCCGAAGACAGGGATGAGGCCCTCAAAGCACTTGAAAATGCCAAAGAAAAAGAAGTGACCGATGTGTTTATAGCATCGTTTCAATAAATTACACCAGATTACACCGGAGGAAAAGCAATTGATACCTTTATCAACGAGAATGAGACCAAACAGAATAGAGGAATTTGTAGGGCAGGACCATTTCATGTATCCAGGGTCTCTCTTTTATAATTCAATAAAAAACAAGACCTTTGACTCTGCCATATTTTTCGGCCCGTCAGGTACAGGCAAGACCACTCTGGCAAGAATAATCGCCAAGGAAATGGATGGTAATTTCTTTGAAATCAACGCTTCCACCACAGGAACCAAGGAACTGAAGGAACTCATTGACAGAGCAAAACTCAGCTTCTACGGATTGGAAAAAAAGACTACTTATGTTTACATAGACGAGTTTCACCGCTGGAATAAACTTCAGCAGGATTCACTGCTTAAAGCTCTGGAAGAAGGGGTAATAAAGTTTATCGGAAGTACAACAGAGAACCCGTATTTTGCGGTGAACAATGCAGTTATCAGCCGGGTACGCAACATTTACGAGTTCAGACGGCTGACACCGGACAATTTGCTGACTATCCTTAAGAGAACGCTGGAGGACTGCAGCATCGGATTCGGCAATCTGAATATAAAATATGATGAAGATGCGCTGAGAATACTTGCGGAGCTTGCAAACGGCGATGCAAGGGTGGCCCTGGATACTCTCGGATTCATTGTGGACAACCTGAGTGAAGGTACTGTAATTGACCAGAAAATCGTGTCTGAAGCAATGCAGCGTAAGGTTGGATTTTATGACAAAGGCGATGACCGCTATAACCTGCTCAGCGCTCTGCAGAAATCAATCCGCGGCAGTGACCCGGATGCAGCAATCCATTATTTTGCAAGGCTTATAGACGGCGGCGCAGATATTCAGATGATAGGCCGGCGCCTGCTTGTAATGGCCAGTGAAGACATCGGAATGGCTTATCCGTCAGCAATTTCAATAGTGACATCATGTGTTCAGGCTGCCCTTATGGTGGGACTTCCTGAGGCAGCAATCAATCTGAGCCAGGCGGTAATTGTACTGGCATCATCACCGAAATCCAATTCGGCAATCAGTGCTTACGAAGCAGCAATGGGCGACCTGCACTCCCGCAAAACAGACGATGTACCCGACCATCTCAAGGACAGCCACTACAGTGGTGCAAAGAATCTGGGACACGGGCTGGACTATAAATACCCACACGCATACGGGGGTTATGTGAAGCAGCAGTACCTGCCGGACAACCTTTACAAAGAAGGCGTGAAGTACTATAATCCCACAACCAACGGGTCAGAAGCTTCATTTAAAAAATATCTTGAAAGTCTGGAAAAATAATCATGAAAGAAATTATAAGAGCTGAAAATTCGGGTTTTTGCTTCGGTGTGAAGCAGGCCATGGAAAAAACTGAAGAACAGATAAAAAGCAAGGAAGAGGGCGGAATTGAAGGCCGGATTTACACATGCGGACCTCTTATCCACAACACCCTTGTGACCGACGATCTGGCCCGCAGAGGAGTGGGCATAATCAGCGGACCGGAGGAAGCTGCAGATGGCGATGTTGTTATTGTTCGGTCTCACGGAGAAGCGAAATCTTTTTTTGATAAGGTGGAAGAGACCGGCATAAGAGTGGTAGATGCAACATGTCCTTTCGTAAAAAAAATACATCTGCTGGTGGAAGAAGCCTACAGCCAGGGTAAAAAAATTATAATTGTGGGTGATAGGGATCATCCGGAAGTAAAAGGCATTAACGGCTGGTGCGAAAATTCTGCAGTAATTGTAAATTCTGCAGAAGAAGCAGAGAATGTGCGCGGCAATAATTATCTGCTGGTGTGTCAGACTACGATCAAGAAGGAACTTCTGGACCAGGTAGAAGAAGTTCTGAAGCGGAATGGTACAGGCTTCAGAACCAAAAATACCATCTGCAATGCCACTACCCAGCGCCAGAAAAGCTGCAGCCAGCTGGCGGCACAGTGCGATGCCATGGTGGTAATCGGCGGAAGAGACAGTTCAAATACACATAAACTTTATCAGATTGCAAAAAAAGTATGCAAAAATTCAATTTTTGTTGAAAAAATCGAAGATTTACCATTGCATGAAATCAAAAAATATAATAAAATAGGAGTTGCAGCAGGTGCATCGACGCCTGAATGCGTAATTAAGGAGGTTATTGCTACCATGAGTGAACACATCACTGAAATGAACGAAATGAACATGATGGACTTAATGGACGATATTGAAAAGTCATTAAGATTACCAAGAATCGGCGAAACTGTTAACGGAAAGGTACACCAGGTTACTGAAAAAGAAATCATCGTTAACATGGGATGCAAAAAGGACGGAGTTATTCCAAAAGACGAAGTAACACTGGAAGGAGACCAGAAGTTAGCAGATTTATTCAAAGAAGGCGACGAAATTCAGGCTAAAGTAATTAAGACTGATGATGGCGACGGCGTTATTTTACTTTCCAAGAAGAAATTAGAAGTAAACGAACACTGGAACGAAATCAATGAAGCTCTTGAAAATAAATCAATTCTTAACGTAAAAGTTGTTAAGCAGGTTAACGGCGGCGTAATCGCAGCTTACAAGGAAGTATCCGGATTTATTCCACTTTCCCAGCTTTCCGACAAATTTGTTGAAAACGCTGAAGAATTCATGGGTAAGGAACTTGCAGTAAGAGTTACAAGAGTTGACCAGAAGAGAGGCAGAGCTGTATTCTCCCACAAGGTTATCCTTGCAGAAGAAAAGCAGAAGAAAGTTGAAGAAATCTGGAACAGCTTAAACGTTGACGACGTAGTTGAAGGTAAGGTTATGAGATTTACTGACTACGGCGCATTCGTAGACCTTGGCGGAATTGACGGATTATTACATATTTCCGAAATTTCCTGGGGCAAGCTGAAACACCCACAGGAAGTTCTTGCAATCGGCGATACAGTTAAGGTTAAGATCCTTTCCATGAACGCTGAAAAGGGTAAGATTTCCTTAGGTTTAAAGCAGACTCAGCCAGAACCTTGGACAGTTATCGAAGAAAACTACCAGGTTGGACAGGTTGTATCCGGTAAGGTTGTTCAGATTAAGGAATACGGTGCATTCATCGAATTAGAACCAGGTCTTGACGGTCTTGTTCACATTTCCGAAGTTGCACACAAGAGAGTAACTGATATCGCTGAAGAACTTACAATCGGACAGACTGTAGATGCTAAGATTCTTGAAATCGACACAGAAAGAAAGAGAATCAGCCTCAGCATCAAGCAGACTTTAGAAGCTCCTGTTCTTGAAAAAATCGAAGATGCTATCGAAGAAGCAGCAGAAAAAGTTGCAGATTTCATCGACGAAGTAGCTGACAAAGTTGAAGATTTACTCGACTAATTAAAATTGCAGAATTTTTACTGAACCTTGCACCCGCAGGGTTCAGTTTTTTTTGAATATTTTTCTGAAAAACCTCCAAACTAAGTGTGAAATACTATTCTGGAGGTAAATTATGAAAAAGAAAACAACAGTTGTTTTAATGGTATTATTGCTTTGCGTATCTATGGTGCTTGCCGGCTGCCGCAGCAGAGAGGAGGCAGAAACAGACGGACTTAACGACGGTCTTTATAACGACAACACCATAGGAGAAGATATTGGTGATATGGAAAACGATCTTGAAAATGCCGGAGAAGACATCAAGGATGGTGTCGAAGACATTCTGGACGGAAATGAAACCAATAACCATGGCGGCCTCAACGACAATGGAAACAGTGCGGGCAGCGGCACAGATGCTGCCAATTAATTCTGAGACAAACTACAGCAAAGCCGGGTCTTCCGCAGGGGCGGGAGACCTTGACTTTATGCTTGTTTGATAATATACTGTATACAGGAATATGTTTATTTTATGGGAATAACTGAGGTACAATATGGAATGGAAAAAAGAATACAGTCAGAAACTGGTCAGCCACGAAGAAGCAGTAAGAATCGTAAAATCCGGGGATAAAGTTTATACAGGAACAGCATCCAGTGTAGCTTACGGCCTTGCTGAAGCATTATGGGAAAGACGCAATGAACTGGAAGGCGTGGAAATCCAGAGCAGCCAGGCTTTTGAGCCGTCACCGCTTTACGGAAACTTCGATGAGAATCCGTTCAGTTACAATACATACTTTGTAGGGGTCAACGAAAGAAAGGCGCTGCGCAGCGGCATGTCTGTGGATTTCAATTCTGTGCATCTTTCACAGGTAGACATCTGGTGCCGCCAGAATGCCCGTCCTGATGTGGCTTTCTTCGAAGTATCACTTCCGGATGAAAACGGATACATGTCATATGGTCCGTCCGGCGTTGCCATCGCCAAGGACATCAAGGCAGCAGCAAAGAAAATCGTTCTGGAAGTCAACAGCAAAGTTCCTTACGTTTATGGTGAGGACAATCTGATTCACGTTTCAGAAGCAGACCTGATTGTGGAATATGAGCGTCCGATCATGTCATATGAAACGCCTGCAGCTGATGAAACAGCGCAGCAGCTTTCAAAGCTTATTATTGATGAGGTTCCGGACGGTGCTACAATCCAGCTGGGTCTCGGCAATATTTCAACGGCCATCGGTTACGGTCTCAAGACCAAGAACGATCTGGGAATTCACACAGAACTTTTTAACCAGCCTATGCTGGACCTTATAGAAAACGGAAATGTAACCAACAAGCATAAAGGCTTCATGGACGGCAAGACAGTGTATTCTTTTGCGCTGGGTACTGAGAAGCTTTATGATGCTCTGGACAAGAATCCGGACTATTACTGTATACCGTTTACCTATGCCAATGATCCGCGTGTAATTGCGCAGAATAAAAAAATGATTTCAATCAACACCACCATGTCCATCGACCTTTATGGCCAGGCGGCATCAGACTGTCTGGGCTGGAGACAGCAGAGTGCCACAGGCGGACAGGTGGACTTTGTGCGGGGAGCTCAGTGGTCAGAAGGCGGCAAGTCTTTCATCGCCACAACTTCCAGCTTTATAAAAGACGGAAAAAGAGTCAGCAGAATCGTGCCTTGTTTCGCACCAGGTTCTGTTGTCACAACTACAAGATCAGACATTCAGTATGTAGCTACAGAGTATGGCTGCGTAAATCTGAAACCGCTCAATGCAGCAGACAGAGCCCGCGCCATCATCAGCCTGGCACATCCTGAATTCAGAGAGTTACTGACAGATGAAGCAAAAAAATATGGAATTATCTAAAATTATCGGAACAATTGAAAAACATCCGAGAGGGTTCGGTTTTGTGCGCCAGGAGGAAGGTGCGGATATTTTTATCGCGCCTGACAACATGGGCGGAGCTATGAACGGAGATATTGTGGAGGCAGATCTGCTGCCTCCTTATCTTTGGACAAAATCAAAAGAAGGAATTGTTACCAGGGTTCTTGAAAGAAAGACCACTGAAGTTGTGGGTACTTTCCAGAAAAATAAAAAATATGGTTTTGTGGTGCCTGATGATAAAAAGGCCTGCGATGATATTTTTATCAAACGTGACTTTTTCAGAAATGCACAGAACGGCGACAAGGTGGTTGCAAAGATTACAAAATACCCTGAAGGACGTTTCGGGGCAGAGGGAAAAATTACTGAGGTGATCGCCCACAGAGGCCAGCCGGGCAGTGCTGTTCTCAGCATGATAAGAGCCCGCGGACTTTTTGAAACTTTCCCAAGCAGAGCCAACGCTGAAGCCAAGGCACGTTCAAAGGAAGTTATTACTGAGGAAGAACTTGCAAAGCGCCTTGACCTGCGCGGACAGAAAATTTTCACCATTGACGGCCCGACCGCCAAGGACCTGGACGATGCAGTTTCAGTAAGTATACTGGACAATGGGAATTACCTTTTAGGGGTCCATATTGCCGATGTGAGCCATTTTGTGGCTGAAGACGGTCCGCTGGACAAAGAAGCATTAAAACGCGGCACAAGCGTGTATTTGCTCAACCGTGTAATACCGATGCTGCCAAAGGCTCTTTCCAACGGAATCTGCAGTCTGAATCCTGATGAGGACAGACTGACGCTTTCCTGCATCATGGAAATCGACCATGACGGTCAGGTGGTAAACCATACGATTGAGGAGTCTGTAATCCGCTCATGCGCCCGGATGGTGTATGATGATGTGTCAGATATTCTTGAAAACGAAGACCCTGTGCTCATTGAAAAGTACAGTGGCATTTATGAAGATATTAAAATCATGGGTCAGCTGGCTGCGGTTCTCCGCCATAAGAGAAAGCAGCAGGGCAGCCTGGATTTTGATATTGACGAAGCTGAAATTGAGCTTGATGAGGAAGAACGCCCTGTGGCGGTGGAACTGGCTGAGCGCAGAACTGCAAACAGGCTTATCGAAGAATTCATGCTGGCTGCCAACGAAACTGTAGCCGAACATTTCTTCTGGATGAACTATCCGTTTGTATACCGTGTCCACGAAAAGCCGGATACTGAAAAGATGATGGATCTGAAAGTTTACCTTTCAAATTTTGGAATAAAGCTCAAGGGTAATCCGGACAACATTCATTCACGCACACTGGCAGATATTATCGCCCAGATTGAGGACCAGCCTTATGAAGGCATTGTTAACAGAGTCATGCTGAGAACCATGAAAAAGGCTTACTACAGCACAGAATGCGACGGCCATTTCGGGCTTGCCTTCAGATATTACTGCCACTTTACGTCTCCGATAAGACGTTATCCGGACCTGATTATCCACCGTATAATCAAGGAGTCCATTACTGGACGTATGACCGAACAGAAGCTTGAAAAATACAGAGCAGATGCTGTAAATGCTGCTGAGATTTCTTCACAGACAGAACGCCAGGCCCAGGAACTTGAGCGTGATGTGGAAAAGATGAAGAAAGCTGAATTCATGCTCAGCTTTATCGGTGAAGAGTTTGAGGGAATTGTCAGCGGTGTGACAGACTTCGGCGTTTATGTGGAACTGCCGAACACAATTGAAGGCATGAGCTTTGCCAGGGATCTGCGCCGGCCTTATCAGCTGGGTGAAAAAGTACGCATCAGAGTAATGGATGCCAGACCTTGGGAAAGACAGATTGATTTTATGATAATTGAAGATTAGAAATACAAAAGACCTCCGGCAGATGCTCAGAGGTCTTTCGTATTATTGTGTAAACGTGGTTAGTAATTTGCAATTGAGAATTAACACTTTCTTAGCACATATATTAGCACGGTTTGCTGCAAAAAACAATGGGTATTTTAAATTTTTTTGTTGCAGATATTGTATATTATATGTCCTATTTCCGCAGTAAAGATTCTTTTGCGGGACAGGTCTTTAAGTGAGAGCATTCCGGTCAGCTTTTCATTTTCCAGAACAGGAAGGCGCCGCACACCATGTTCCGACATCCGCAGGGCAGCATCATGAATGTCCTCTTTTATATCTGCTGTGAAAACAGGCGTGGTCATGATTTCTCCGGCAGTTTTACCGAAGCCGTCGCGCATTATAATATCCCGGTCGGTAATGACGCCGAGCAGATGATTCTGGATATCGCAGACAGGCACTATTCCCACATCTTCACCCTGCATTATTCGTATTACTGCGTCAGCCGGCATGTCAGGCCGGACGCAGGTGACAGAAACAGTCATAAGATCTTTTACCATCATAAAAAGGCCCTCCTGATTATAGGATGACCTTTTGCAGCTTTTTTATTATATTGTGTTTGCACTGTCGCTCATCCAGAATGATTTAGAGAAGAGGAGCAGTATTGAGTACATTTCCAGTCTGCCCATTATCATGATAAATGCCAGGAAGAACTGGGAAAAACCGTTGAACATGCCGAAGTACCCGGTACATCCTGCTTCACCCATGGCCATACCTGTGTTGGAGAAGAAGCCTATGGCGGTTGTGATGGTAGTTTCCATATCAAAATTATTGAAGGAAAGAACTATGCAGGCCAGGAAGAATGATGCAAAATAGAGCATTATATGGGTACTGATGGCAGAAACCTTGTCAGCTGGGATAACCTGACCATCAACTTTGATTGCTTTCACGCCGCGTGGATGAACCTGCTTGAAAAGCCCCCTCTGAATCAGTTTGATGAAAACCGTAAAACGCATGATCTTCATCGAGCCGGAAGTGGACATGGAACAGCCTCCGATAAGCAGCAGGGAGAAAAGAATAATTACAGTGAATGTCGGCCATTCTGTATAGTCGCAGACATAGTATCCCGATGTGGCAATAAAGGATACCACCTGGGAAAGGCTGTCCTTGATGGCCTGCCACATGCTTGAATAAGTTCCTGTAATCTTAAGGCACAGGGCAATAAGCAGTGTTGATACAGCTATAATCATAAAGAAAACGCGGGTTTCGATATATGTCAGAGCTTCTTTGAAGCGGCGCTTGCGGACCAGGAAGTATATGCAGTAATTCAACGATGAAAGTATTGTAAAAATAATTACAACAAAGCGGACATAGGTTGAAGTAAAGAGTGCTTCGTTTTCTGAGGTGATTACAATACCGCCGGTACTTACGCTACTGAGAGTTGTGATGATGGCATCGTACCAGTCCAGAGGCCCGATGAGGAGCAGTAAAAATTCTGTTACTGTAAAGGCAAAGTAAACCTTGTACAGAAAACGGCCTGTGTCAGAGTATTTTTCACCCAGTTTTTCCAGAGTAGGACCGGTTGTTTCGGCAGAAGCAATTGACTGACCGCTTATTCCCAAAGCAGGGAAAACGGATACTACCAGAACCAGGATACCCATGCCGCCGAACCAGCTGGAAACTGCTTTCCACATGAGGATTGACTTAGGCATAAAATTTATGTCGAAAACAGAGCAGCCTGTGGTTGTAAAGCCTGCAACTGCTTCGAAAAAGGATCCCACATAAGTGTAGTCCATACCGCAGAAGTAAATAGGAATACTGCCCAGAAGTGAGCAGTAAACCCAGCTGACACATGCAATGAGCCAGCCTTCGTGGTAACGCAGGTGAACTTCATTAAGTCTGGTGATGGCATGAATCACTGAACCTGCCACAATCAGGCATAACGAACTGATAAACAAAGATCCTGCAGAACTCCATTCCTCAAAATGCAGACCGACTGCAGCGCAAGGAAGCATGCCGTAACCGCACAGCATGGTCAGGAATCCTATTATTTTAAAGAATACCTTGTAATTTATATGCATAGAAATCTCCCTAAGCTTTGTTGGAATTCCAGTAATACCTTGTGAATAAAGTGAAAACTGTGTATAGTTCAAGTCTGCCGGCAATCATAAGGAATGAGCAGACATATTTTGCGAAGTCTGAGAGCAGGGCAAAATTCATGGTAGGACCAACCAGATTAAAGCCAGGTCCGATATTGCCAAGACATGTAGCAGCAGCAGAGACAGTGGACATGAAATCCATGCCGTCCAGACCTATAAGCATGATACCTGCAAACAGTGTGGCAATGTACATAAACAGGAAGTTTGTGATTTTAATTACCACATCACTTGAAAGGTCTGCACCATTGACACGTACAGGAATGATTCTCTTCGGATGCATTTTCAGCGAAAAACTTCTACGGAGAAGTTTAAGGGCAACAAGCATACGGATGTGTTTGATACCGCCGCCTGTGGAGCCGGAACAGCCGCCGAAGAAGAATAATGCAAAGAGCACCATTTTTGAGAATGTAGGCCATAAATCATAATCTCCGCTGCCATAGCCGGTGGTTGTGGTGATGGAAGCAACGTGGAAAATGGCGTCCATGAACTCGCCACCGATATTGGTGAAACCATTGAAAATAATGTTGTATCCGAAAATCAGAGCAGCTGCTGTACCCATTACGGTCAGATAGAATCTGGTTTCATCATCTCTGAAAACAGTTTTCAGACCGCGGCCCTGATTGATTGCTACATAATAAAGGTTGAAATTGATACCTGACAGTACCATGAAAACTATTATGACAAGCTCGATATATACGCTGTCAAAATGGGCAATGCTTGTATTGTAATTTGAGAAACCGCCTGTTCCCACAGTTCCGAAAGTGTGAATAAAAGCATCATACCAGCTCATTTTTCCCAGTCTGAGGAGCACAGCCTGAATAAGCGTCATACCGATATAAAGAGCATAGAGACCTTTGGCAGTGTCTGTAAATCTTGCTGTAACCTTATCTTTTACGGGGCCGGGTGTTTCTGCGTATGCAACCAGCTGGCCGCTGATGCCTATGGCAGGAAGGATTGCCATAACGAAGACTATAATACCCATGCCGCCCAGCCAGTGGGTAAATGAACGCCAGAAAAGTATGGATTTCGGCATGATTTCAATATCTGTTAGGATTGATGAACCTGTGGTACTGAATCCTGAAGCAGACTCAAAAATAGCATCCGCAAGATTAGGCATAGCACCGGAAATCCAGAAAGGCATTGCGCCTGCAATGGAGGCAACAAGCCATGTCAGAGACACAACAAAGAAACCGTCTCTGGATTTGAATTTTTCCGGAGAAGGCTTCATTAACACAACAATTGAAGCGCCTGCACCTGCACATATGGCAACCGTCCAGCCGAAACCGTAAACGGAAGAACTTTCTTTAAGAACTATGGCCATTATGAGCGGTATTATCATTGCGGCCGCCAGAACCAGGAGCACATAACCCTCGATAATGACGAAATCTTTATGTTTTCCGCGCATAGGGAATCCTTTCTGTCAGAATTATTCTACAAGAATGATTTTTTGTGGGTGATGAGCTTTTCCAGTTCGCTCAGTTCGTCCAGGAGACAGAAGATTGTAACCTTGTCGTCCTTGAGAATTCTTGTATTACCATTAGGGATAATAACCTGCTGGCCTCTGTGGATTGCTGCGATAAGCACTCCGTCAGGAAGTGAAAGATCCTTAAGCGAAATGTTGGAGAAAGTCATATCTTCTGTGGCAATAATCTCCATGATTTCCGCCTGACCCTGAACGAGCAGGGAGGAAATAATCTTCTTGGAACCCTGAATGTAGCGCAGAATGTTGCTTGTAACGATGTCCTGCGGATTGAGGGCCATATCGATACCCATCTTTTCGATGAGGTCTTTGTAGTTGCTGTGGCTGACCTTGGAAATAACGTCTTCCACACCTTTCTGCTTGGCCATGAGAGCCAGCAGCAGGTTTTCTTCGTCGAAGCCTGTGGCAGATACGAAAGCATCCATTTCTTCGATGTTTTCGTCTTCGAGGAAAGCACTGTCTGTTGCATCGCCGTGGAGTACCATTACATCATCCAGGTGAGTGGAAAGGTAGTAGCAGCGTTCCTTATCACGTTCGATTACCTTGACAGCAACACCGAATTCAGAAAGTTTGGAAGCCAGATAGAAGCCTGTCTTGCCGCCGCCGATAATCATTACTTTCTGCAGGTTGGTGTATTTGCCGCGTTCGTGAACCTTGGCGTGAAGCTCGTGGATTTCGGAGCGTTCGCCGATAAGGTAAAGCGTATCGCCCTCTTCAACATAATGTTTGCCGTGAGGGATGATAATCTTGCCGTTACGGGAAATTGCAACAACCAGCATGTTAGGCAGAGTCTTGCTCACTTCCACAAGGGACATACCGATGAGTTTTTTGAATCTGCGTGTATGAAACTGGATGATAGCCACCTTGCCGCTGGAGAAAATACCGTTGGTCAGTGTGTACTTTTCAACCAGGTATTTGTAGATTTCCAGAGTGATTGCAAGGTCAGGGTTGACGATGTGGTCGATACCCATGGTTTCCTTGATGAAGTCAATCTGGTACATATGCTCAGGGTCACGCACGCGGGCGATAACCTTCTGGCATCCCAGTTTCTTGGCAAAGGATGCAATTACGATGTTAAGCTCATCGTTGTCTGTACATGCAATGAGAAAGTCAAACTCGCCGATTCCCTTATCCTTGAGCAGGCTGATCTGCTTGGCATTGCCTTCGATTGTAAGGACATCGTATGTCTGACTGATTTTATTCAGAACTTCTGCGTCTGTATCTATGATTGTGATAGCGTGGTCTCCGCCGACCAGTGCGTGGGTGATTTTAAGCCCCAGTTTGCCGGCACCAACAATTGCGATTTTCACTGTAATTTACCTCTTCATTTAAGTTTTTTAAAACAAAGCAATAAAAAAATACTGTACCCTATATTCTACCATATTATAATAAATTTGCAAGTCTTGGCCATTTGTTGTACAATATATTAATATAAGACCCGGTTGCCCGATACCGGAGAAAGCAGGAAAAGACAGTGAAAATAAAGAGATTTGTAGGCGGAAGCCTCGAAAGCAACGGATACATAATCAGCAACAAAGCAGGCGGAAGCTGCTATATCATAGACCCGGGTTACGAACCTAAGAAGTTTATCGATTATGTGGAGACAGAGGGCCTTTCACTTAAAGGTATCATTCTTACACATCACCATCATGACCATGTTGGAGGCGTGTCAAGAATCCGTGACCATTTCGGAGTGCCTGCAATGATGCACGAAATGGACGCACCTATGTACAAAGGCACCATTGACCGCCAGCTCAGAGACGGTGATACAATCGACCTTGACGGAGAGACTCTTCTGGTTTTAAGTACGCCGGGCCATACATGGGGCTCTGTATGTATTCTTTCCGAAAAGAGCAAGGTGGTATTCACCGGAGATACAATTTTTGATACAGACCTTGGAAGAACTGACCTGATGGACGGATCACCCAGGGATATGATTGAGTCCTGCCGCGACGTGATAAATAAGTGGTCCAACGAGTACACAATTTATCCGGGCCACGACGGCAGCGCTACCATGAAGCAGGTAAGAATATATAACGAGGAGTTTCTGAGCTGTTTATAATGATTGAAAAAGAAAGACTTGAAAAAATTAAAATGATAGCCCTGGACCTGGACGGGACAACTCTGACCAGAAACGGTCTGACACGCCGCACCAAAGAAACGCTGGAGGAAGCAATCCGCCGGGGATATAAGGTTGTTGTGGCCACCGGCAGGCCTTTTGTGGCGCTGCCGGAAGAGGTGGCTGCGATTAAGGGACTGGAGCATATAATTATCTCCAACGGCGCCCATATTGCAGTGCCGCATACAGGAGAGTTCATATACTCAAGCTGTGCTGATTCTGACGCAATAATGAAAGTCCGTGAAATCCTCATGGAAGAAGATTTTGTAATAGAGGTGTTTACCGGCGGAGGGGCCTACGTGGACAAAGCCCTTTACGACGACCTGGCAGCCAACGGTTCTGACTGGCTCAGCTACAGGTACATACTGCGCACCAGAAAGCCTGTGGATGATATCTACAGTTTCTGGGAGGCAAACAGTGATGCCATTGAAAATATAAACATTTACTTCCGTGAGCAGAAAGACAAGGCACGTATGTACGAGGTGCTGGGCAGGATTAAAAACCTGACCATAACTTCTTCAATGAAAAAGAACATTGAAATTGGAGGCGCTGCTACAAGCAAAGCCAGCGCCATCGGTTATCTCTGCAGCCTGTACGGCCTGGAGCAGGAAAACGTCATGGCTTTCGGAGACAGCCCAAACGACGGTGCAATGATCAAAGCAGCAGGAATCGGTGTGGCAATGGGGAACGCCATTGATGATATCAAGTATGAAGCTGACATTACTGCTCCGACAAACGATGAAGATGGTGTCGCGTACATAATACGGACACTGCTTTTCGGTGAGCCTGAGGGCATGCCGCCGCGTGTAAGCTGGCTTGACAAATTACGACAAATCCTTTATCATAATAAAGAGGTGTAATTTTGGATATTATCTGCGGGTGCAGGTAAAAGGAGATTATTTTTTGGGAACAGACCCGCAGAGAACTGGGCCGGCAAGGCTTGTTTTCTGCGTTTTTTTGATTATTCAGAAAAGCGTGATACAGGGAGGGGAAAATGTCTAAAGTAACAAGATTTATAATAACGGTAGTTCTGGCTGCAGTTCTGTCCATGGCAGGTATTTATGTATGGAATCCGGCTGCCCGCAGGGTGGGCACACTGGCTGAGATGACCGGGTCCTTTTCGGAGTTTGAAAGGTGTTTCGTGACTGAAGTTCTGGGAACAGAGGATATCAATAACTATGAAATAACGGATACAAAAAATATCATTGGCATTAAAACTTTTTTTAAAGAAACTGAAATCAGTTATACAGGAAGAGCCGGCGACGTGCAGGAGTTTGAGGGAGCTAATACATACAGAGTGATTCTGGTTGTTGGTGATGAAAAAGTCTCTTTCGATATGGATGCTGAAGGCGGGCATATTTACTATTACGGTAATGAATATTCTGTAAATGATGCTGCTGATATGGTTGCTTTCCACACTAATCTCCCGCAGACTGCGGACACTGCAATACGCAGGTTCCAGGCTATGGGACGTCAGCTTGCAGAAAGCGTGGCAGATTATCTGGAAATACTCAAAGGAAAGGTAGGAACACTCGTAGGTGAGTATCTGGAACCGATATATAAGGAGTATGTTGACCATATGCTGGTAAGCAGCCAGATGAGCAATGAGCAGCTGAGCAAGGAAGATGTTATTGAAAGAATAAAGCGTGCGCAGGCTATAAAGTATTTGGCGCAGAAATATGACCTGGAACCTGAAAATGCTTTGATAGATGAACAGCTGAAAGTGGTGTGGGAGACTGCAGAGTCTGATATTGAAGCATCACTGGGATTGGAAACACTGATAAGGGAACTTGGAATAAGCGCTGATGATTTCTGGAATGTTTACCAGAGGGAAGGTCAGCGTACAGCATGGCGCATCAGCAATCTTGAGAAATATATAGCGGACAACAATCTTCCGTCAATTGATGAGATGATTGAAGAACTGGATGCAGAGCTTGTAATACATGACGAGGAGTATTTTGACAGTATTTAAGGGGGGACAAACATGGACGAAAGAAAAGCAAGAATCAGAGAACTATATGAAAAAGCTGCCCGCAGGCGTAAACTTGCAGCGGAGCTTGCCGACCTAGAAGAACAGCGTCAGGAACTGGCGAATAACGCAGAGACTCTCCGTAATGCGATGGAGCTTGAAGAGGAAGATGTGAAACGGCTGGAAAAGGCAAGCATTTCAAATTTCTTTATCGAGCTTTCCGGCAGGATGGGCGAAAAAATGAACCAGGAGCGCCGCGAGGCTTATGCCGCAGCAACCAGATACCATGCGGCGGCTGCAGAACTTGAAAATATTGAAAAAACAGTGGCGGCCAAGCGGAAAGAATATGATGATTACGGCGACTGCGAAAAGGAACTTGAAGAGGCCGTTGCAGATGCTGTGGAGGCAGTAAAAACTTCCGGACAGAATGATGAAGCTGCTGAAAGAATTATAGGACTAGAACAGAAAATGCTGGAACAGGATAATAAAATCCGTGAACTTAACGAGGCGATTATTGCGGGGAAAACTGCATCAGAGTACATAGACCCTGTAATGAAGAACCTTGACAGCGCTGAAAACTGGGGCGCCTTCGACATTTTCGGAGGAGGCCTGCTGGCAAGTATCGCCAAGCACGAAAAACTTGACCAGGCTCAGTATGAAATGGAAAATCTGCAGAAACACCTGAACACTTTCAGAACAGAACTTGCAGATGTGAACATAAACGCAGATATCCAGATAAGCATGGACGAGTTTTCACGGTTTGCGGATTGGTTTTTTGATGGTTTCTTTGTGGACAGTTTTTTCCTGGATAAGATTCAGAAAATCCAGACGCAGGTTTATGATCTTCAGCATCAGATTTACAACCTGATTGACCATATGGAAGCTGCACTCCGCCAGGCAGAAGCCGAAAAGTCCCGCCTGAAAGCCGCGCTTGAGCAGATTGTGGCAGGATAGGGATTCATTCACATACAAAATAATTGCAAACTGCACATTTTTGACGATGTGCAGTTTTTTATTGCGGACAAAAATATAGTTATTGACAAATCTGGTTGGTTGTTATAGACTGACCTTAAAGAGGGAGGTTGGCACTTACCAACCGATGCGTAAAACAGGAACGGGAGGAATCCTATGGACAATTTGAAGTTATGTGAAAGCGATTACCGCTTCATGACAGTAATCTGGGAAAATGAACCGCTGCCGTCAGGTAAGCTGGTAGAACTTTGCAATGAAAAACTTGGCTGGAAGAAGGCAACAACATACACAACGCTGAAAAAGCTCAGCGAAAAAGGTTTTGCGCAGAATGTAGATACCATTGTGACATCACTTGTGCCGCAGGAAGATGTTCAGGCGTATGCCAGTGAACATTTCGTGGAGCACACATTTGAAGGGTCACTGCCTAAGTTTCTGGTGTCTTTTCTTGGAGATAAAAAAATTTCGGAAGAGGAGGCAGATGAACTGAAACGGCTCATAGATCAGTACAAGGAGGGGTAAAATGGAAGGGGTTTTTCTGAGAGTGATAAACATGAGCATTACGGCTTCCTATGTGATTGCCGTAGTGCTGGCAGTGCGCTGGCTGCTGGCCTGCTGCGGTGCGCAGAAAAAATTTGCGTACATGCTGTGGGCGGCTGCAGGATTTCGGCTTTGCTGTCCGGTGTCCTTTGAGGCTGCATGGAGCCTGTTCAGTGCAGGACCGTTGAAAGCACCGGTGACCGTGACCGGCAGTTTAGGTGAAGAGCCTCCGCGTACCGTACTGGATTTCGTGCCGGAGGACATCGGCATGATGGGTCAGCCGGCTGTGGAGACCGGAGTGCCGGTACTTAATGAAGCAATAAATGGATCACTGCCTGCGGCGGTGTCTGAGTCCAGTATCAATCCGATGCAGATCTGGCTGGCTGTGGGCACAGCAGTTTGGGTGATTGGAATTGCAGCACTGCTAGTTTACAGTGTGGTCAGTTATGTGCGTCTGCGCCACAGACTGTCGCACGCAGTTTTACACGAAAATAATGTGTGGTTGTCGGAATTCGTCGAATCACCTTTTATAATGGGTTTTATAAAACCGCGGATTTACATACCTTACGGCCTTGATACGCAGACACTGGAATATGTGCTTATTCACGAAAACTGCCATCTGAAACGTGGTGACCATCTGGTGAAACCGCTGGCATTCCTGATTCTGGCGTTACATTGGTTCAATCCGCTTTGCTGGCTGGCTTTCGGCCTCATGTGCAAGGACATGGAAATGAGCTGTGATGAAAAGGTGCTGCTTCAGTTAACAGGAGAAACGGGCTCAGACGAAGATATCAGAGGCTACAGCATGTCCATTCTGAACTTTGCGGTCGGCCGCAGATTTTCGCTGACAGGACCTCTGGCTTTTGGCGAGACAAGCGTCAGAACGCGCATAAAAAATATTCTTGACTGGAAGCGTCCGCGCATCTGGGTAACGGCCATTGCGCTGATAGTGTGTATTGCAGCAGGGGCGGTCTGCCTTGCCAATCCTATGTCCGGAAAGCGCACAGTTGCAAGGGTTCTGGGCGAAGATGTGAGTGCAGAGTGGATGGAATATGTGGTGAAAGCTCACCAGCATGAAGGAAGTGAAAACCCGGTTGGAGATGCTCTAGAATCAATCAAAGCGGATATAAGGAACAGACAGGCGGCTCTTGAACTGAGTGAGAGCTACGATGAAGAATATTTCCAGGGGCTGATTGATGAATATGTGCAGAAAGCGCAAAGGATGGGTGGTAAACAGGAATTTTTAGCTGAATATGAAGCATCATCAGTAATTTATCGCCAGTATCTTATCAACTCTGGTTTGTACAGACAAATTGATGAAAGTCTTATGTACACTGCAGACATCGAAGCTGAAATCCTCGACCCTGCTTTCATGACACTTATGGCTGAAAAATATCCTTGCATATATGATATGGACAGGAGTTTTATTGATGCTCTGATACCTGAATTTGAGGTGCGTTGCGGCACGACTGGTACTGAAATTTATAGCTGGTACAGATACGATTACGGGCGCAGTGCAATCGTCTACGGAAGGACTTTTTATGGCGGTCAGGCTTATGAAGGCGAAGCGCACATCAGTCAGTCAGGCGGCAAATGGGACATCGATGAGTTGAAAACATTCGAGGGCTTTGAAACACGACAAAAGGCTGCACACGAAAGAATAGAAGGTAGCGTGGAAAGCACATCATATTTTGTGAATCATTTTGACCTTTTTCCGGAATTCGGCAGAAATTGTCAGGGAACGATTAATATCAATGATATTGAATTTGAAAAGGGAAAAACAGTTTATGCAAATATATCCAATCTTCAGCATCTTGATGATGGAGGGGCAGAAGGCCCGGTTATCAGATTTGCGGTTAATTTGTATGAAAACGGACAAGCAGATGTAGGGATAAAAGCACTTGATGATTATGTGGCATACGGTCCTGTGCAGCTTACACAATATGAGGACGGGTACTATGTCATTCCGGACGAGCGCATAATCCAGATGGCGAAGGAACTTTATGAGTACGTGCCGGCTCATGCAACGGTACAGTAAGAGATGATGAAACTTTGTTTGAAAGGGGAAATTAAGGATGAAGAGAACATTTATGAGTGGGGCTAGGTTGTCGAAATTTGTCGCAGTGTTTATGATTGCAATCCTGACGGCAGGGATGCTGGGCGGCTGCTCACGGGGCGGTGATGTGAGCAATGTGTCGATAGATGTGGGCACATCCCAGCTTTACAGTGAAGAAGATGTTAACGATGCAATGAACGCCGCAATCAGGCAGTTCCGCAAAGGATTCGAAGCCTGCACTATGACCCGCATCTGGTACGATGAAGAAAAGACCAGAAAGGCGGCAGAGGAATGGGCGGCAGACAACGATGCGGATGAAGGAATCGTGCTTTACAGCGATTTTGATGTGGACGAAAGCGGCCGAAACCCGAGCCTGAACCCTGGTCAGACCTACACCAGATGGCAGTGGGTTCTGGTACGCGACAAAGGGGAAAAATGGCGCCTGGTGACATGGGGATATGGATGATTTCTATGATAAATCTGACTCGGAAATAAGGTAAATATTTACAAGCGGACACAGCTTGCTTTGAGCAGCAAGTTTGTCCGCTTTATTTATGAAAATGCGGACAAATCACTTCTTTTCGAAGGGGGCGTGTCCGCATTTTGAGTTTTTGCGCCTGATTTTGGTGATTTTCCTGATTTTAACCGGTCAAAATCTTAGAAACAAGGATTTTCGCGGACAAAATTAATTTTAAAAGTTGAATTTGTCCGCATCACAAAATATTAATATTGACATACCTAGAACTTCCAAGTATAATCAAGGCAAGAAGATACTTAGAAGTTCTTGGTAATGTATACCGAAGGAAAGGGGGGTGTCTGTGGATCAGAAAGATTTTCCTGAATGGGAAACATATATAGAGCAAATGCTCAGTCATGTGAAGTTCCGCTTCGACCGGGCGGGAATCCGTGAAGAGTACGAGGAACACATGGAGGACCTTTACGAGATGCTCATAGACAGCGGCATGGACGAGGAGCAGGCCCGCTACGAAGTTCTGGAGCAGATGGGCGATGCTGATGCCAACGGGGAAGGCCTTAACATGGCCCACCATCCGGTAATCGGCTGGGTGTGGCGGATTGCAAGAGCATTGATGATAGTGGTGTTGGTGATTGTAATAGGCAGCCGCGGATATGGTACATATGAGGCTGTTAAAAAAATCGGACAGTACGAAAGAATTTACGACGGAAGACACATCATGGCAGAATATGAAATTAACCAGTTCGTTACTGTTGACGAAATGACGCTGTATTTCGACAATGTTGTCAGGTTCCAGTCAACAGTAAATCCGGACTTTCAGTGTGTGAACATCAATTATATAGCAATTCCGCACATTTTCAGCAAAACACCTATAACCGGAGGCAGCTTCTGGGAACAGTCGGTAACTGATGAAAATGGTGTTTCTTTCGGGGAAAATATCAATTCATACTCATATAAATACCGCATTTTCCGCAGCGGAGTAGGACATGGAAGTACAGCATATGGATTCATTACAACGGACATATTAAGGTTTCCTGTCGATTCCAATACTATCATCATCGACTACAATAAGAATGGAAGACAGTTTTATCTGGAAATTCCGGTAACTCCGGTCAGCGACCTGCGTAATGAGGAGGTGACGGTGCAATGAACAGAGTAAAAAAGACAATAGTTTATCTGCTTGTAACCGCTGCGGCACTGCTTTTGTGGTATCAGACAACGCCGAAGTGTTTCAGCAAAGACGCGCTGGTTGATGCTTACTTGAGGGGTTATCATGCAGTACCTGCAAAGGAAACTTTGCTGGAGTATGAGAGCCAGAGCGGAGATACTTTTTGTATTGTGGACTGCATTGGTGAGCCGGACTACGCATTCGTGATGGAGAAGAAAGCTGGTCTGTGGGAAGTCAGCGGAATGCATGACATTGTCACACCGGAAGATGATTATGAAGCAAAATACTCGACTGATTCACATCTGCTTTTCGGCAAAGTAAAGAATCAGGAGGCAGAGCAGGTTCACTTTAAATTTTCTATAAGATATTATCCGGGAAGATGGGAAAAGAACGAGGAAGGTCCTTTTGTAATATCAGGTACGGCTGATGTAGATGAAAATGGGTATTTTTACGCAGATTTCTACGATGAGCTTACATCAGCAGGAGGCACAAATCTCTGGAACGGACCCGATCTGCAGATGATAATGGCTTTTGACGGAAAAGGTAACCAGCTCTGGAGTTATCAATATGAGGAAAATCAAAGAGGAAATATTTCAATCTTATAAGGAGGTACATCATGCAATTTGACAAAAATCTTTTAGGTGGGGCCACAGTGCTCATGCTGCTTTCTTTGCTCAGTGAAGGGGACTGCTACGGATACCAGATTATCCGCGAGCTGGCTGAGCGCAGCGACGATACTTTTAAATTTCAGGAGGGTTCATTATATCCGGTTCTCCACAAAATGGAGGCCAACGGCTACGTAAAGAGCTACCGCAAAGAGGGCGACAACGGCAAAGTCCGCAAATACTATTCAATCACCGCAGCGGGGGAGCGCCAGCTTGCTGAAGAACAGAAACAGTGGAGAGAGTTTTCACTTTCTGTCAACAAAGTGCTGGGAGCCAGCGGTTACAGTTTCGCTTAGGGTTCAGGGAGGTGCGCCATGAGATTTGAATCATGGGACAACTACATAGATGCCATGCTTTCGCAGGTGAAGTTCCGCTTTGATCACAAGGACATCCGCCTGGAGTATGAGGAACACATGGAAGACAAGCTGGAGTTTCTCATGGACTGCGGCATGGACGAGGAAAGAGCTGCCCGCGAGGTGCTGACTGAAATGGGAGAGCCTGAGAGCCTGGG
>JAFSCP010000017.1 GCA_017436705.1 Bacillota bacterium | reverse complement strand
TGATAAGAGTAGTCATTTCAGTTTCGCCGCCCTGCTGGTCGTCAGCTGGTTCATCGCTGCCGCAACCTGTAAAAAGTCCCATCGCCATAACTGCGATTAATAAAAGTGCTAATAATTTACTTGTCTTTTTCATTGTCTTATCCTCCGTGTGATTTATATGTGCCTTTTTTAAAAGGTACTGTTCTTGATTACGAACGTAATAATACACCTCCATGAATAAAAATACAACCCCTTTTTTGAATATTTTTTTGTTTTTTTGGTTAAACATAACAAAATATTAACACCTTTGCTTTTAAAATGTGTTTTTTATACATAAAAAAGACTGCTCACGAGGAACAGCCTTTTTTGTATATTTTGTTTAAATGAACTTCACTAAATACTATTTAGTAGATGCATCGTAAAGAGCTTCTGCGTTGTCCCATTCAGCAATGATTTCTGGGATTACCTTGTAAAGGTCACCAACGATTGCGTAGTCAGCAATTTCCATGATAGGAGCATCAGGGTCCTTGTTGATAGCAACGATGCAGTTGGAAGTCTGCATACCAGCTAAGTGCTGGATAGCACCGGAGATACCGCAAGCGAAGTAGATTTCTGGCTTAACAGTAGTACCAGTCTGACCTACCTGGTGAGAGTGATCGATCCAACCAGCGTCAACAGCTGCTCTGGAGGAACCAACAACACCGCCAACCTTGTCAGCGAACTGCTTGATTAATTCGAAACCGGAAGCATCACCGAGACCACGACCGCCGGAGCAGATGATCTTAGCGTCTGTTAAGGATACCATTTCCTTCATGGACTTAACGATGTCCTTGATTTCGATTCTGATATCTTCAGCAGCGATTTCTGGCTTAACGTTTACAATTTCACCTGTAGCGCCAGCAACTCTTTCCTGCTTCTGCATTACGCCTGGACGAACTGTGGACATCTGAGGTCTTGTCTTAGGGCAAACGATTGTAGCCATGAGGTTACCACCGAATGCAGGACGAGTCTGCTTGATGCCTGTGGATGGGTCGTTAGGGTCTAATGTGGAAGTGTCTAATGTAGTGTTAGCCTTAGCGAATTCGATGTACTTGGAAACCTTAACGTCAAGGTGAGTACAGTCAGCTGTAAGACCAGTGTTGCATCTTGCAGCAATTCTTGGAGCGAAGTCACGACCGATGTGAGTTGCACCGTAAAGAACGATTTCTGGCTTGTATTCGTCGATTAACTGCTTCATTACCTTAGTGTAACCGTCAGTTGTGTAGTTTTCAAGTAATGGATCCTGAACGAGGTAAACCTTTTCAGCACCGTATTCGAAACATTCCTGTGCAAGGTGTTCGATATTGTTACCCATTAATACTGCGCAGATCTGAGTTTCTTCGGAGATATCCTTAGCTAATCTCTTACCTTCGCCGATAAGTTCAAGAGCAACGTTCTGAATCTTGCCCTGTCTCTGTTCTGCGAATACCCAGATGTGCTTGTAAGCAGAAAGGTCAGTTGCAGCTTCCTGCTGTTTTTCTTTGATTGCACCGAACTTACATGCTGTTAAGCACTGGTTACAAGAGGAACACTTAGAGTTGATCTTTGCAACCTTGCCGAGCTTGTTGCCAGCATATGGTTCGAATTCAAAAGCGTCATAAGGACAGGACTTAAAGCACTGTCCGCAGCCTATACATTTCTCTTTTAAAATTTCTACTGCCATTTCAATTCCTCCTATTAGATGATGTGCTTACCCTTAAGCTGAACTAAGAGATTCTTTGCCTGTTCGTTTTCAGTGTCTCCAGCAACCTTCTGACCAGGAGCCTTTGGAGCTGGTGTGAATGATCTGTAAACGTTTGTTGGGGAAGCAAGAAGACCTACCTTGTTGAGGTCAACTTCGATATCTGCAGCATTCCAAACCTTGATGTCCTTCTTGCCGAAGATACCAGCCATGCTCATGTATCTTGGTTCGTTGAGTTCCTTGATAGCTGTAAGCATGCAAGGAGTCTTGATTCCGATTAATTCGTAACCGTCTTCTAACTGTCTCTTAACTGTGATTTCCTTGAGGTCATCGGAGATTTCGAATTCTTCTACGTATGTAACCTGTGGTAAATCTAACTTTTCTGCGATCTGTGGACCTACCTGAGCAGTGTCACCGTCGATAGCCTGACGACCAGCGAAGATTAAGTCTGCAGGACCATTGAGTTTTTCCCACTTTCTGATTGCAGCTTCAAGAGTGTTGGATGTAGCCCATGTATCGGAACCACCAACTGCTCTGTCGGATACGAGGATACCTTCGTCTGCACCCTTTGCGATACATTCGAAAAGCATGTCAGCAGCCTGAGGAGGTCCCATGGAAACAACTGTTACAGTTACATCTTCATACTTGTCTTTAATTTTTAATGCTTCTTCAAGAGCGTTGTTATCATCGTGGTTAAGGATTGATGGAACACCGTCTCTGATTAATGTTCCTGTTGCAGGGTTAATTTTAATAACGTTTGTATCAGGAACCTGCTTTGCGCATACGATAATCTTAAATGCCATATCTATTCTCCTCCTACCTAACTATTTCTTGAAAGTCTTGCCAGCGATTACCATTCTCTGAACTTCGGAAGTACCTTCGTAGATTTCAGTAATCTTAGCGTCTCTCATCATTCTTTCAACTGGATAATCCTTAGTGTAACCGTAACCACCGTGGTACTGTACGCACTTAGTAGTTACTTCCATAGCTGTTTCTGCAGCAAATAACTTAGCCATTGCAGCAGCTTCGCCATAGTTCATGTGCTTATCCTTCATGTCAGCAGCTCTGTAGATAAGGAGTCTAGCAGCTTCGATCTTAGTCTTGAGGTCTGCCATCTGGAACTGAAGAGCCTGGAACTGAGAAAGCTTCTTACCGAACTGCTTTCTAGCGTTCATGTATTCAACTGTTACGTCGAATGCGCCCTGAGCAATACCTAAAGCCTGGGAAGCGATACCGATACGACCACCGTCAAGAGTAGACATAGCTACCTTGAAACCGTCGCCAACCTGACCGAGTAATCTGTCAGCTGGGATTTCGCAGTTCTGGAAAATAAGTTCAGTTGTGGAAGATGCGCAGATACCCATCTTGTCTTCTGTCTTACCGATGGAGAAACCAACGTCGCCCTTTTCAACGATGAATGCGGAGATACCGTGGTTGCCCTTCTTCTTGTCAGTCATAGCCATAACAACGAATACGTCAGCATATCCACCGTTAGTGATGAATACCTTAGCACCGTTGAGGATCCACTTGTCGCCTACTAATTCAGCTCTTGTCTGCTGTCCGGATGCGTCTGTACCTGCGTTAGGTTCAGTAAGACCGAAAGCACCGAGCTTCTTACCGGATAATAAATCTGGTAAGTACTTCATCTTCTGTTCTTCATTACCCCAGTTAAAGATTGGCCAGCAGCAAAGGGAAGTATGTGCTGAGCAGATTACGCCTGTGGATGCGCAAACTCTGGATAATTCTTCTACAGTGATTGCATAGGAGATGTGGTCTCCGCCTGCTCCGCCGTACTGAGTTGGGAATGGTACACCAAGTAAACCATACTTAGCCATCTTTTCTACAGTTTCAACTGGGAATCTGTGTTCCTTGTCGATGTCTGCAGCTAACGGTTCAACTTCGTTAACGGCGAATTCTCTTACCATTTTTCTTACGAATTCCTGTTCCTTCGTGAGTTGAAAGTTCATTTAAATGCCTCCTTAAATTATTAATAACGGTTCCCACTGTGGGACAATTAACCGTGTTTTTAACTTGTTATTCTTTGTTTTAAACCTATGTTAAAGACATAACAACATACAATAATATTAAAACATTTTTTACGCAAATATGCAAGTCATTTTTGCGTAACAAAGGCGAAAATGTCGAAATTTCTTATGAAGATTCTGTGAAAAACGGCTGCGCTGTAAAAATTATACTTTTTCTGCCAGTTCTTTCAATGTATTTTTTTCTATCCGGCATACCTGCACCTGTGAGATTCCCATAATTTTTGCTACCTGCTGCTGGGTCATATCTTTATAGTAGCGAAGCACTATTACTTTTCTTTCCCTTTCCGGCAGACTGCTTATTGAGTTACGCAGGTCAATACCTTCCACGTTTCGCTGCTCATCATCGGTCCAGAGGTCTGCTGTCTCGTAGTCTTCGTAGTTCTTAAGAGCGTCCGCTGCATTCAGTGCCTCAGAAATCCGCTCAGCACAAAGTCCGGTCATCTCAGCCAGTTCTGACAGTCTGGGTGATGTGCCGTGGATTGTTATATATTCATTTTCGGCTTTTTTAACTGCCGCAGCATCTGATTTAAGGCTCCTGCTGACCTTCACCGCACCCTGGTCCCGGAGCTGGGATCTGATTTCACCTGCAATCACAGGCACTGCATAAGTAGAAAACTGCAGCCCCCTCTCCGGCTCAAATCTTTTCGCTGCCTTGATCAGCCCGATATATCCTATCTGAATCAGGTCGTCCAGTTCCTCCCCGTAGGCACGGGAAAGCCGCAGCGCCACTGATTTTACCAGCCCTGCGTGCTGCCGGGCCATCTGGTCCAGAAAGTCCCGGTTTCCGCATCCCTCGTCCTTAGAAATCATAATATGTATCCAGTTTCTTTATGAGAGTTACAGTAGTGCCTTCGCCCGGGCGTGAATCTACCTTTATCTTGTCAGTGAAACTTTCCATTACAGTAAAACCCATGCCGGAACGTTCGTCTCCTGTGTCCGTTGTAAACAGCGGTTCCATGGCCTGCGCAATATCCTCGATACCTACTCCCTGGTCGCTTATCTTTATCATTATGGTTGACGGTCTGATCGTTGCAATCTCCATTGTCACGCTGCCGCTCATATCTCCCGGATACCCGTGGATTGCCGCATTGCTGAAAGCTTCTGATACTGCTGTCTTAATTTCTGTAAGTTCTTCCACTGTAGGGTCCAGCTCTGAAGCGTATGCTGCCGCAACAGCCCTGGCCAGTCCCTGATTTTCAAGAACTGCTTCCATCTGTACTTTAAGTATCTTTTCCATATTATGAAACTTCCTTTCTGTTTAAATAGTTTACGGCCTCATCTCTGGTGTCAAAATAATCAACCAGCGAAAAAACGCCGGCCATGTTGAGAATATTCCTTACGGTCAGAGAGCAGCCGGTTATTGCCACCCTTCCTCCGGCGGCACTCAGTTTCCTGTAACGGCCCAGAATTACACCGATTCCCGAGCTGTCCATGAAGGTCACCCTGGTAAAATCAAACACCAGATCCCTGCAGCCGTAGGTTTCCATTGCGCTGTCTGTATCTTCCCTTACCTTTCCGGCTGCGTGGTGATCAAGCTCACCAAAAAGCTCTGCCACCAGAATATTTTCCTTTATATTAAAAATCATGTCCATTTTTTAAAACCTCCTGTCCTCCTTTGATTATACTCCCCATGGGTGCGGCCTGTCTTTAGGAGATACTGTCGTATTGTGACTAGTTTTGTCGACGGCTCATTTCGCCCTGTGGTTCTGTCCACTCACGATAACTTTTTATCGTAAAACGATAAATTATTATTGACAAGAGGTAATGACAGTGCTATTATGGGGTCAAGACAAGGAGGTATGAATCATGAAACAGCAGCATCTTGCCAACTGGCTGAAGGTTATAGTTATAGGTATGGGCCTCTGCGGGCTGATGGTATTCGGACTTCTGATGCCACGGCTTATTTACAGCATACTGTCACAGGAACCCGAGTGGGGACAGGGTTTCAGATATACAGCTGATGCATGGACAATTTTCATCTGGGCAGCGACCATCCCTTGCTACTGGGTTCTTGGCATCGTCTGGAAAATCGCTGATGAAATCCGCGCAGACAGGTCTTTCACCATCGAAAACTCCCTGCGTGTGAAGCGCATCATGATTCTGGCTCTGGCCGACTCCGCATTTGTTTTCATCGTCAATGTGGCTTTCCTGTTTATGAACATGAACCATCCGGGCATTCTCATAGCCAGCCTGTTCGTATGCTTTGCAGGCGTAGTAATCGCAGTATTTGCAGGCTGCGTGTCCCATCTGGTTCACAAGGCCGCCCTGCTCCGCGAAGAAAACGAATCCTTCGTCTAGGAGGTGTTGCGGATGATAGTAATAAATATTGATGTAATGCTGGCCAAGCGTAAAATGACCGTCACCGAACTTTCTGAAAAGGTGGGCATCACAATCGTGAACATGTCGGTTCTGAAAAACGGCAAGGCCAAAGGCGTGAAATTTTCAACGCTCAACGCTATCTGTAAGGCACTGGACTGCCAGCCGGGGGATATACTGGAGTACGTGCCGTCAGATGACGATGAAGATGATACAGACGATTAGGGGACTTTGTTCTTAAAGGGGAAAAGAGAAAAAGGAGAATAACATGTCAGAAAACAGCTTACTTGCTCAGATTATTGTAAAAGTTAAAGGCGAAATGGGCGCCGGCCCTCTCATGGAAGAAATTGCACTGAAAGCCTACGAAATGGGCCTCAACTATGCCCAGACAAAGCGCTTCGACAACTCACGCTTTTATCACAACTACCAGTTCAGACTTGACGACGGTTCTACGGTTCTTTCGACAAATTTCTACAATATGTTTATGAACCGCAACCAGACAGCAGCATATATGGAAGCCGAGCAGGTAGTCCGCCAGTTCTTCGGCGATGAAAAAGACGTGCTCTTCCACATGGTCCGTGACCAGCGTTTCGGCATCAACGGCGTGTTCAAAGCCTGCATGTCACCTCACGAACCGCAGCAGCTCAACTACAGCGATTTTGTGCTGGTAATTGCCTGCTTCTGCGCCGGAGTCATGAGTCTGCAGTAGCAGTAAGTGGTTGTTTACCGGTCGACAAAATTCGACATCAGGGGGATTGGGATTATGATTCAGACAGCAAACGGGGAAATTGAAATCAAAAAAGATTATAAAAAGGTTATTATGTACGCTCTGGCCTTCCTGCTGGCGCTGGGAGCTTTTCTGGTGATTCACCGGCTTGGGGACGTGACGAAATTTGTCGAAGGCACCGAGGTTGTTTACGAGGGGGTTGTAAGCGACCGGGCATATGATCTGACCGACTGGAACTCACCTGCCCGCATCTTTGCCGAAAGCCGCGAGTACCTTGGGCTCAGTCTTGTGAATTCTGACCTTGACGGCATCTGCATCTGGGCCGCGTCCGACAAAGCACCCGACCGCAGCAAATACGGTTTTCCGCGCGAAGTTGAAATCGGTGACCACGTTATCGTAACTGCAGCGGAAGAAGTCGGTACAGGACTTCTGGTGGTTCAGGAGGTGATTCAGGCACCTGATTAAAAGCTGAACTTATCAATATTACATAGGAATCAACGCACAACTGCAGGCCCAGCCAGTCTGCAGTTTTTTATTTGTGGATATGCCTGGGCTGATCCTCTCCTGCACTGTCGGCGTGTCTCTGCTGACGCTGCGCTGTCGAATCGTGAATAATTCCCGCAGAAAACCCTGGAGCCCGCATTGTTTCACCAACTTTGCGGAAAGGGCCCGCTCACGCTACTGCCTGATTCTGCATATTTTCCGCACGCCAGAACATAAAATAACCCGCAAGCCTTGCAATTGCAAAGGTTTGCGGGTGTTATATTTTTTTGATGCAATTTCCCTTTGCGGAAAACTGCAAAGGGACTCCCTTCGCAGATTCACTTTCCTTTCCGCAAACTGAATTAAATTTCAACGGTTGCAGGGATTCACGCGGAACTTATGCACAATTCGACAGTAAACTAAAACCCCGAAAACAATCACATCTGTTCTCAGGGTTTAAATTTCCGGTATGAACTTTACTTTCAGCCTGTCCAGACCTTCTTTTTCGACTTTTATCTGCACAGGGTTGGCTGCCGCCCACTCAGGGTCAGTCGCTGCCCTTTCCTGCCATTTTGAGTAGTACTCAACAGCCCCGTCGAAGAGCAGGTTTTCAGCCTCTTTCCTTACAGCCGCTGCTTCTTCGAAAGTTTCATAACTTCCCAGATAATACTGCTTTTTCTGGAAAACTATCTTGGCCGCATATTTGCCCCTGATCAGGTACACGCCTCTGGCACCTGTGGTATTGTCTGTGGGCACCTTTTTGCTGCGGAGCATGTCGATTGATGTGCCGTCCACGTGGGTTAGAAGCCCGTGCAGGGCCTGGTTGTGTTCCTGCTTGCGGCAGCCGCAGCTCCTCAGGTTAGTGTACACCAGGTCGTTGTACGAAACATCAAGCTCCTTGCCGCAGTCGCACCGGCAGTGCCAAACCACGATTCCCCGCTTGCGCTTTTCTGTGGGATAAAGGGCTGTCAGGCGGTTGAATTTCTGTCCGGAAACGTCTACAGAATAGTAACTCCTGGTCACCGGGTTCACCTCTTTTTCTAAAAAGCAGACCGCCGGTGTTGTGCGCCACCGGCGGCCGAAGAAAGAAAATTTATTTCGCTGTTCTGATTGCTTTCAGTGACCAGTCTGTGTAGAGCTTTTCACCGTCAACAGTTACATAACCACGAACTTTGTAGTAATACTTCACGCCTTCTTCGATGGCTGTGTTGTAGTACTTGTCAGTTTTAGAAGTGAATACTTTCTTGTATCCGGAATTCTTCTTTGTGGATCTGAAAATTTCAACACCATCAAAGTCGAGTTCTGCACCAGCCTTGTCATACCAGTAAACCATGATGGAATCCTTGCCACTTGGTGCTGCAGTTCTCTTGGAACGAGCAACAAGTGCCATACCATCAAGCTCTTCCTGAACAAGTTCAGCTTCAGTCTTAGGAGCTTCAATTAACTTAGTTGTTACAACTACTGCATCGCCTGTCTTCAGGCCGGAAAGGCTTGTTACTGCGCCCTTTGATACACCGTTAACTGTTACGTCAACAAGTTCGTAACCTTCAGCTACTGTGATAGTTGCAGTTGTGCCGAGGATGTTAAGTTCAGCAGCTGCACCAGCGTCAGTTGTAATAACTGGCTTCTGGATTGTTACGGATGGTGTATAGGTTGGAGGCTGTGGAGGAACATAGTTTGGATCAGCTCCGCCGCAGATTGTACATGTACCGTTTGAGTAAACATGTTCAGCTGTACCTGCAAAATCAATCCATGCCTGTTCAGTAAATGCTACATCACATTTTCCGATTTCAACATCGTTGATGTATAAAACGGCATGTGTAGGCATCTTGCAGTCGTATGCTTTCCATGGTGATGGTTCCTGAGTCCAGCTGCTGCTAGTTCCTACTGTATATAAAGAGCAAGTAATTGTACCACCATTGTCAAAGTGTCTTGACTTAGTCATAAGGAGTTCAGTTCCCTTGTAAAGTTCTACTTTGACGTCGCTGTTGTTGCCAACATTGAGAAGTTCGTAGCAGATTGCAGCTTCGCCATTTGTCGCTGTATTATCAACAAGAGTCCCGCCAGTGATTTCACCTGTAACAGAAACGTTATCAACTAAATTGCAGTAAATTATGGTTGATAAATCTGTATCAGTTTCGTACATGTAGTTGCCCTGATCTCCTGGCTGGCAATTGATAAATTCACAACCATCTACAACTAAAACAGTTTCTCTGTTAAGTGTGCCAACGGCAATACCTGGTTTTTCACTCAGATTTTCAAATGTGCAGTTGTTTACTTCTAATGTAGCGACATCTGAGCCATATGCTTCGTGGACTTTAAGACCACGTGTTCCATCTTTGAATTCACAACCATTAAATACAGCTGTACCATGTCCAACCCAAACTGCATATTCACTAGGATTTGGAGAAGTAAATGTGCAGTTTGTAAATGTTGCATCAACACCAGCTGCCTGGCCATTATCTGTATCTAATGAAATACCACTATTAAAAATACAATTTTCGAATTCAAGGTTTCCAGCAAATTCAAGATAAGTGAATTCCCATGAATTTTCTGCATATGAAACAGATTCATCAACAATATTCAGATCTTTGAACGCTAAGGTTGCACCGTTTGCTGCACGAAGTGAACCTACACCTGCACCTGTAGCAGTTAAAGTATAGATACCTTTACCGTCAATTGTAACTCTAGTTGCTGGTGCGCCTTCAGGAATAAGTGGAGTAGAGCCATGTCCAGAACCAGTTACCCATTCAACATCATCTACTAATTCAATGGTAACTTCTCCAGTAACTTTTGCTGCAGCGTTTAATGCATCTTCCAAAGAAGTATAATATTTTGCACCAATACGAGCGACTGCATCAGTTGGAATGTAAGGCGCCTTAACGATTTCACTATTTACAATAACCTTAGAAGTAGTGCCACCACCATTGGCATTTTCAGGGTCAACTTTCTTATCATTCCAAAGTGAACTTCCAGACTTGGTTTCATTAGAAAATCCTGTAGCAGTAGTCGCTTCATCAATTGTAATAACAGTACCATCCATTTCACCAGGTGCATTAGGAGCACTAGTATCAATTTCAATTGCTGCCTTACCTGAAACTGTCTCGGAAGCATTAAAAGTAGACTTAACTACATCCAGTTCTGTTGCAGGACCTCCTTCGTTATAAACCAGTACAGATTTACCTGCGGAATTTAAAGTGCAACCATTGAATTCAACTTCCTTTGCACCATAAGTCCAGACATTATACGCGTCCGCACTGTTCTGGTTGAAAGTACAGTTGTTGAATGTTTCAGAAGCACCGTAAAGGAATACCTGACCGTTAATAGTACAGTTGTTGTATACAAGATTTCCGGAATGCTGAAGTCCTGTATAATTAGTATTAGGATAATAGTCAAATGTTACATTGTTGAAAGTCACATCTGCGCCACCCATACCACATGCACCGATGTTATCGAATACAACGCCATCAACAGCACCGGTAATAGTTACATCTTTTCCTGTTGGAACTGCATAAGTACCTGGAACTAGGATTGCTACATTATCTCCATCACTTATTGAAGACAGTCCGGCTGCCTCAGTAATATAGCTAGTAAATTTACCGTTTTCATCAGTCTTTGCAGCAAAAATAGGTGTTATGGCGTCTGGTGCATTAAGTACAACATCGCCGCCACTTACTTTAACCCTGTCAACCCAGAGTTCAACTTTAGCAGGAATATTGTCAACGCTAGGTGCTGTAGTCCATGCCATTGTCCAATATTCATCTGTGTTGGAAGCCGCATCAAGTTTGAGGTTCCATGTTACTTCGACATCACCATCAATGATGCCGCCAACATTGTTAAGGGAAGTTGTACCCATTACATTTCCATATGCATCAAGAACTTTGATAACAAAGCTTTCTTTAGCATTACCCCAGGTTTCGCCCCAGATACTGTCCGCACTGGTGTAGCCGGTAAAATCACGTCCCTGAGCTTCCCCTTCCGCAAACGCCATACCTGGCATCATGCAGAAAACCATCATTACACACAGTAATGATATTAAGAATTTTTTCATTTTAATGATCTCCTTTCCTCTTTCATATCATTAATTTTCATGCGGTGTGTGAATCCGCATGCGCACATATTATAGTCTTTTAAACGACTATAAGTATGTTCATTATAGTCGTTTTATCGACCATAGTCAAGAAGTCGATTACAAAATATACTTTTTACAAATACTTTGTAATAGGAGATTTGTAAAAATATGATTACATACGAACCATTCTGGGCAACATTAAGAGAAAAAAATCAAAGCACATATACTCTCATCAGTGTTCATGGAATCAGCAGCTCTACAGTAAACCGTCTGCGCCACGACCAACCAGTCAATACTACTACTCTTGGTGATCTCTGCAGAATTCTTGACTGTGATATTTCACAAATCATTAAATATATACCGGATGCAAAAAAATAAAACATCAGCCTAATTCTTTCGACCACTTTCGGCATCCATTACAAGAGCTGATGTTTTTTATTTTTTCTTCAAAAGGCCTTTTCGTGCATAATTCCCGCAGAAAACCCTGCAGCCCGCATTGTTTTACCCATTTTGTGGAAAGGGTCTTCTCACAGGATTACCTGATTCTGCATATTTTCCGCACATCATAGCATAAAATAACCCGCAAGCCTTGTAATTGCAAAGGTTTGCGGGTTTTATCTTTTTTATTATATATCTTTCTGCGGGAATCTGCAAAGGGAGTCCCTTCACTGATTCAGTTTCCTTTCCGCAAACCGATTTTAATTCCAACGGTTGCAGTGATTCTTGCGGAACTTATTCAAGATTCGACGGAATTCGACACGCGTAGTGCTACTTCTGTAACTACGACCACCGTGCACACAGAAAAAACTTTCTTATTCTATATACGAGAACGGACAGATGCTGATGCATTTTCCGCAGGAGTCGGAGCCTTTAAATGGCGTAGTTTCCTTGAGGCGGGCTTCGTTCAGGTTGAGCTCACGCTGGCAGACGAACTTGTCAATGTCGCCGTCATTAAGGGCCTTTGCCGGGCAGAAGTCGATGCAGAGTCTGCAGGAGCCGTCTTCGTAGAACATGCACTTAGGGCCTGCATAGGCACCGGTTGGCGCAAGCACTGCGTCGGTAATAACTGTGCAGAATCTTACTGCGCTGCCTTTTTCAGTGATTACCAGGCGGTTTGCGCCGAAGCTTCCCAGGCCTGCAACTACAGCGGCTGAACGGTGAGACCATTTGCACTGGAGTGTGGCTGGGTCGTATGTATGGGTTGCAGGGATTTTTTCTGCCTTGTAGCCTTCTGCTTCAAGGAGCTCAATTACTGCATCGCTCATCACGCCGAAGTGAGCGTTGATTACTTCGTAGGATTCGCCCCACTTAATGGAAGCGTACTGTGCTTCGCGCGGACCTTCAGCAACTTCTGCTGTGAAAGGCACGTAGAAGCTGATTACGCTCTTTGCGCCGGGCAGAATATCGGACGGCAAATAGTGCCATGGTCCGATGATTGTTTTAAGTTCTTCGAATTTAGGGTCATCCGCTGCGCTGAAACCCACATGTGGAGTTCTGAACAGATCGCCGCGGCCAAGTTCTTCAAGTTTATTTACTATTACTTCTTCAATTCTTTTTTCGAGTGAAATTAACATATTTCGACACCTTCTCTTTCGACAAATTTCGACGCCCAACTAACTCAGACTACTCAGGCATAATGTTTACGATTTCCTGCGATTTCACTGCCGCTTCAACGAGAGCTTCCACATCCAGCTTGCTTTCGGATTCCAGAATTCTTTCCAGTTTAGGCTTGGTTGTCGGATGTTTAGGAAGGAAAACTGTGCAGCAGTCTTCATATGGGAGAATGGAAGTTTCGAAAGTTCCGATTTCCTGTGCTTTTTCCATGATGTCAACCTTGTCCATTGCGATGAGCGGTCTCATTACAGGCAGGCTCACGCTGGCGTCAGTTACTACCAGAGCTTCTGCAGTCTGGCTTGCTACCTGGCCAAGGTTTTCGCCGGTGATGAGCATCATGCATCCTGTATCAAGGGCGATTTTTTCTGCGATACGCATCATGAAACGGCGCACAAGGATTGTTGTTTCCTCTTCAGGGCAGTTTTCAACGATTGCTTCCTGAATAGGGAGCAGGTTGATAACGTGCATTTTGAAACGGCCGCAGTAGGACGCAACGATGCGGGCCAGGTCTTCAACCTTTTCCTGTGCACGTTCGCTTGTATATGGGTATGAGTGGAAATGAACCGCTTCGATGAGCATGCCGCGCTTGGCCATCATCCATGTGGCAACAGGGCTGTCGATACCGCCGGAAAGCAGGGTCAGGCCCTTGCCGTTGGTACCAAGAGGCAGTCCGCCGAAGCCGGCAATCTTACCTTCGTAGATATATGTGCGGTCGCTTCTTACGTCAACGTGAAGCAGCACATCAGGCTGGTGTACATCCACTTTGAGAACCTTGCAGCCTACCAGGATTTTGGCACCGATGATGCGGCCCAGATCCGGTGACTTCACAGGGAAAGTCTTGTCAGCACGCTTGCCTTCAACCTTGAAAGTCTTTACGCCCCGTTCTTCAATCAGGTTCAGCATGTACTTCACTGCTTCGTCGCCGATGGCGTTAAGTTCGGATGGTGCTTCCACAGCTTTGCTGATTGATGCAACCCCGAAAACCTTGGAAATCTGCTTAACAATAGCGTCGATGTCCAGGTCCTTTTCTGCGCGGACAAAGATAAGACCTTCGTGTCTCCTAACGTCCACTCCCTCAAAGCTCTTAAGATTTCTCTTGATGCGGTCCACCAGCATTCTCTCAAAATATGGCTTGTTCATGCCTTTTAATGCAACTTCGCCGCATCTTACGATTAAAATATTCTGTTCGTTCATTGTGTAACTCCTCACTCCGGCAAAATAGTTGGCGCCGGCTTACAATTTTTTATCTGAAGCTGCCCAGTCGTCTGAATCTGGTAACAGCCTGCTTGACTTTTTCCAGGGTATATTCCATCTCAGCCTGAGTATTGAATTCGCTGAAGCTGAAGCGGATTGCCCCTTCAATTTCTTTATCTTTAAGGCCCATTGCGGCCAGCACGTGGCTGCGGCCTTTTTTGTTTGATGAGCACGCAGAGCCTGTGGAAACGTAGATTCCGTCCTGCTCAAGCGTATGCAGTATTACTTCGCCGCGGGTACCCAGGAAAGATACGTTGAGTACTGACGGGCAGCAGAGTCCTGCCTCACTGCCGGCTTCTTCAGGGCTGTTTATGAGCACATCTTTCAGCTCTGCCTTGATTCCGTCCAGAAGGTACTGGCGCGCTGCGGCCATTGCCGCTACACGCCCTTCAAAGTTCGCCACCGCCAGATCGCACGCAGTTCCGAAACCGATGATTCCCGGTGTGTTTTCTGTGCCGGAGCGCATGTGGCGTTCCTGGCCGCCGCCGATCATGAAGGGTTCAATGTTAAGACCTTTGCGGACGTATAAGGCGCCCATGCCCTTCGGTCCGTGGATTTTATGACCGCTTACGGAAATCAGATCCACGCCCTGCCACTGTTTTTTCACGTTTACAGGGATTTTTCCGAAAGCCTGCACTGCGTCGCTGTGAAGCCATATCTGTGTGCCGTTGGCCTTGTTGTATTCGTCTTTGAAACGGGCGATTTCGCTGACAGGCATCACTGTGCCGGCCTCGTTGTTTACACCCATAACCGAAATTAAAATTGTATCGTCTGTGATTGCCGCTCTGAGGTGGTCCATATTGAGGCGGCAGTTTTTATCCACGCCGATGTATTCCACCTGATAGCCCATGGACTCAAGGCGGCGGGCAGGTTCCAGGATTGCAGGATGTTCCACCGCTGTTGTGATTATTTTCTTTCCTGCGCGTCTGCGGGAAGAAGCTGCGCCCATGAGAACGGTGTTGTCTGCCTCAGTACCACAGGATGTAAAAATCACTTCTTCTTCGCTGCATCCGAAAGCACCGGTCAGTGATTTGCGGGCTGCACGGACTTTTTTCTCCGCTTCCAGGCCCATACGGTGAAGTGACGACGGGTTACCAAAAAAGTCACGCATAGCCTCTGCCATGGCATCTGTCACCTGGTCGTACTGACGGGTAGTTGCACTGTTATCTAAATATACTGACATTTTCTCTGACATTATATTTTCTCCTTAAACTGATTCTTTTCTTCCGGTAAAAACATTCATCCACTTGCGGCTGTAATACCTCTGGAAAATAAATATGGTCTTGGCAAAGTCTGCTGTGGCAACCAGGGCCATTACCCAGGCCAGCGGCCAGTCAAGCACCAGCACGCCGATGTATGCCAGCGGAATCTGAGCCCCTACATTGAAAGACACGTCCACAATCATTGAGTAGACTGTATCGCCACCAGACCTGAAAATAGCGCATATCATCATGTAAGCGAACATTTTCGGCGTAATGGCAACTGCGTATACCAGCAATGCCTCCATGAGCATCTGCGTAGTTTCAGGCCCGTAATTGTAAATAACCGCAATGGGGGTTCTTGCCAGGATGAGAATCACGGTCATGACCCCATTGAGAATCCACGTTACCTTTATTATATTTTTACTGTAGCGGTATGCAAGTTCTTTTTTGCCCTGTCCAAGCACTTCTCCAATGATAACTGCCGCTGCATTTCCCAGTCCGAAATATACTGTCTGGAAAAAATCTGTTACAGTAACTGCAATCTGTGAAACGGCCAGCGCCGCCGCGCTGATTCTGCCGTAAGCTGCAAAAATCGATGATACGGAAATGGCCCAGAGCCCTTCTGTAACTATTACAGGCACCGCTGTCTTCATTACTCTTACAAAAAGCTCACCTGAATAGGAAAACAGGTCTTTTGGCATGGCCTTCAGCGGGTGGCTCCTGCGCAGGTACACAGAAAGCAGCATGGCTGTACATTCTATAATACGGGCGATGAGAGTTGCGATTGCTGCACCGCGCACCCCCAGCTCAGGGAACCCGCACTTACCGAAAATCAGCAGCCAGTTTAAGCAGATATTGATGAGAATTGCGCAGGCATTGATTATTGTCGGGTATTTAAGGTCTTTGATAGCCCTTGAATTATATGAAATAACGAAGGTCAGCCCTGAAAAAATATATGAAAAGCATGCTATTCTCAGGTAGCTTACCCCCAGCTCCAGTACAGCCGGATCATCAGAAAAAATCTGAATGAGGAAAGGCGCCGCAAAATATGCAATAGCAATTCCTGGGACGCAGAGCACCAGACACATTGTGTAATCGATACCTACTATGCTGCGCAGGGTTTTAAGGTCACCGATGCCCCAGTACTGTACTGCCAGCACCGATGCACCGCTGAAAATCCCGAACAGCAGAATACCGAATATGAAATACACCTGATTGGCTGCGCCTACAGCAGCCAGGGCTTCTTCTGAAACCTTACCCACCATAATGGTGTCCGCCAGGTTCAGGGTAACGCCGATGACCTGCTGTATTACCATCGGAATACCCGTGATGGTCAGCTTGCGGTAAAAGTCCTTTTTTTCTTCTTCTCGTCTCATAATCTTAATCCAGTCTCAGTTTATTCTTCAGCAAAAACAAATGGGGGCAGAAAAAATTCTTGCCCCCAGCTTTGCCGGTCATAAACTACTTAGCGTAGTCGATTGCTCTTGTTTCTCTTACAACGTTAACTTTAATCTGACCAGGATATTCAAGTTCAGATTCAATCTTCTTGGAGATTTCTCTTGCCAGGAATACGATTTCTTCGTCGTTAACGTCTTCAGGCTTGGCGATGATTCTGATTTCTCTGCCGGCCTGGATTGCAAAGGATTTTTCAACACCAGGTGTAGTATTTGCAATTTCTTCGAGCTTTTCGAGTCTCTTGATGTAAGCATCAAGAGTTTCTCTTCTTGCTCCAGGTCTTGCTGCGCTAAGAGCGTCTGCCGCAGCAATTAAAACAGCTTCCATGCTCTTTGGTTCATAGTCGCCGTGGTGAGCCGCCATGCCGTTGACAACAGCTTCAGACTCTTTGTATTTTCTTAAGATTTCGATACCTATATCTACGTGTGTACCTTCATATTCGTGGTCAAGGGCTTTACCGATATCGTGGAGCAGACCGGCTCTCTTAGCCAGCTTTACATCCAGACCCAGTTCTCCTGCCATCAGACCTGCGAGATGAGCAACTTCGATGGAGTGCTTCAGCACGTTCTGTCCGTAGGATGTTCTGTATCTTAATCTTCCGAGGATTCTTACAAGTTCAGGATGGAGGTTGTGGATACCAACTTCGAAAGTTGCCTGTTCCCCTTCTTCCTTGATGATTGCGTTGACTTCCTTCTCTGCCTTTTCAACCATTTCTTCAATTCTTGCAGGATGGATACGTCCGTCAACGATGAGCTTTTCGAGAGCTACTCTTGCAATTTCTCTTCTTACAGGATCGAAGCCTGAAAGGATGACTGCTTCAGGAGTATCGTCGATGATAAGGTCAACGCCTGTGAGTGTTTCGATTGCTCTGATGTTTCTGCCTTCACGGCCGATAATTCTTCCCTTCATTTCGTCGTTAGGAAGAGCTACTACGGAAACTGTACTTTCAGCTACGTGGTCAGCAGCGCATCTCTGAATAGCGTTAGTGATGATGTACTTATCCTTCTTGTCCGCTTCTTCTTTAGCCTTGGTTTCGATTTCCTTGATCATTACGGAAGCTTCGTGTCTTACTTCCTTTTCTGTGTTAGCAAGCAGAATTGCCTTCGCTTCATCTACAGTGTAACCTGAAATTCTTTCAAGTTCTTCCATCTGCTTGGCGATAACTGCTTCCAGATCTTTGTGTTTGTTTATCAGTGACTGTTCTTTTTGTGTAATGCTTTCTTCTTTCTTTTCAATGTTTTCGATCTTACGGTCGAGAGTTTCTTCTTTCTGAATCATTCTTCTTTCAGAACGCTGGATTTCCTGACGTCTTTCTCTTGCGTCACGTTCTGCATCGCTCCTGATTCTGTGAGCTTCTTCCTTGGCTTCAATAATAGCCTCTTTTTTCATACTTTCGGATTTGTTTTCAGCGTCGAGAATAAGGTTTCTTGCCTTCTGCTCTGCGCTGCCGATGGCCTTTTCGCCTACATTTTTACGATATATATATCCGATCAAAGCGCCAACAATAAGCGCTAAAATACCAACAATGATATATTTCACCGCAGCACCTCCTTTTATTTAATTTTCCGTCTATGTTTACAGAAGTTTTCTTTAGTTAATTTTAATATTTAAAAAAATCAAAATGCATTACATAATTAAAACTTGATATATCCATACAATGTATATTATAATGTTTAAGTGAGCAAAATGTCAAGGTAGAGAAAGGTAAGAAATGAACAAAATTTTTTCACCGCTTAAAGAAGTTGACAAATTCATACTGATTATCGTGGCCATGCTTGGAATAATAAGTATTCTCATGCTTGAAAGTACTGTTTACGACGAAGGTTTTGTACTGGCAAGACCTGTCCTTATCCAGGCAGTTTCATATGTCATAGGCTTCGGGGTGCTTATTCTTGTGCAGCACATAGACTACAGATTTTTTATCGGTCTGGAAAAGTTTTTATACATCGCAGGGGTCCTGCTCCTGCTTACAGTTTACACACCTCTTGGTGACAGCCGTTACGGTTCCCGAAACTGGATTGACCTGGGTTTCACAACCCTCCAGCCATCTGAGTTTGTAAAGATTCTCTTCGTGCTGATTATGGCCGGCTGGCTGTCTGAGCACCGCGACGAACTGGACAAGTTCAGCGGCGTTTTAAAAGCTGCCCTTGTAGGCGGACCTATTATTCTGATTGTACTTAAAGAAGACCTGGGAAGTGCGCTGGTTTATGCTGTAATGTGGATTTTCATGGTATTCTTCGCGGGCATAGATTACAGTATTTTTATCAAATGTGCGCTTGGAACAATTGCGGCAATTCCTCTTGTGTACAGATTTCTGGACGATTACCAGAAAGAGCGAATTGAAGCTTTCCTTCATCCTGAAAATCTGAGTCTTTCAGGCAATTATCAGGTATGGCAGTCCAAAGTTGCCATCGGCAACGGCGGTCTCACCGGCGAGGGGCTGTTTCAGGGGACTCAGAAATCCCTGGATTTCATTCCTGTACAGCAGTCCGACTTCATCTTTTCTGTTGTAGTTGAAGAACTGGGTTTCTTCGGAGGAGCAGTAGTTATTGCTTTATATGGTATGCTCCTTTCACGTTTCTGCGTGATTATCAGAGACTGCGTGGACCTTTACGGCGCACTGATTGTAATCGGTTTTACTGCCATGTTCCTGTTCCAGTCTTTCGAAAATATTGCTATGACCATGGGAATGATGCCCGTTACCGGTATTACCCTGCCGTTTCTTTCCGGCGGCGGTACTTCAGTAATCGCAAGTATGATTTCAGTAGGAGTTGTCCTCAATGTAGGCGTCAACAACAAAGCAATCAAATTCTAAATACTCAGAAAATAATAAAGGCTCCGGACATCCGGAGCCTTTTCTTCTGTCTTAAAGCTGTTCAACTCTTGCAGCAATCTTTTTAAAATTGTTCCATATGTAAGTATCCTTCTTGAATACAATCGGAATACCCATATTGGTTGAAATATGAATGTTTTCATCAAACTGAACAAGTCCGATTATGCGTTCGGTGATTTCTCTCGGGAACTCGCTCAACGAAGGTGCAAGGCCTGATTTCATTAGTTTCACGTTGACTTTGTTCAGAATGTAATGGATGTTGGTAATTCCCTGTTCTCTCAGAGTCATTGAAACTGTATCGCAGTCACGGATTGAAGAAAATTCAGGTGTAATCACCAGAATAACTTCATCGGCACCGCCAAGGGCAATTGCCAGTCCGTCATCAAGTCCTGCAGGAGCATCAATGATAACATAGTCAAAGATTTCGCTCAGCTTATCGCAGAGGACTTTGACATGAAGAGGTGTGATTTCACCGTCATCAGGTCTTGGTGATGCTGCCATGAAAAACAGTCCCGGAAAGCGCTTATCCTTGATAAGAGCCTGCTTGATGCGGCAGACACCGTTGAGGACATCGCACACATCGTATACCACGTTGTTTTCCAGGCCGAGATAAAGATCCAGGTTTCTGAGGCCTGTGTCCATATCTACCAATACCACCTTATGACCGTTTCCTGCCAGGGTTGCCCCTAAATTGGCTGAAAACATGGTTTTACCGGTTCCGCCCTTACCGGAAGCTATTACAATAGTCTTCCCCATAGCAATCTCCTCTCTTAAAATTCTTATTTCCGCGAATCCCGCCTCGTATCAACAAAAGTCGCGGACTTATATTTTAATTCATCTTTGTCGAAAAGTCAAACCCTTCTGCATAAGTTTCTTCACCAACCTGCAGATATTGTCCTATAACTTCCCTTGCCACAGGACCTGCATTGAGGGAAGTACCACCCTGAATGAGCATTACAACCACTGCAATCTTAGGATTGTCAGCAGGTGCCAGAGTAACAGCCCACGCAAAGTGATCGTACTCATCCTTGAACTGGTTGATCTGTCCCTGGGTTACTTCCTTGTCTGTTACTGAAATAAGCGCTGCATCCACGGTGTCGTTTTCTGTAGGATACTTGTCAGGGTCTTTTTTCATCAGTTTGGACATTTCCTTCTGAACTTCGTCCCATTTTACTCCCGGAGCAATTTTACTCAGGTTTTCCTTTACATAAGCGACTTCATCTTTAGGATTGATGTAGCCGTCCTTTTCGGCAGTACCTGTCTTGCCGGCAACGCTGATCGGGAATCTTGAGAAAGTGCTTGCCAGTGTACCTCGTGTTGTTACCAGTCTCATACCTTCAAGCACTGCATCTATATCTTCTTCGCTTACATCGATCTGGTATGGCTCTGCCTTCACATGGTTTCCTTCGCCTTCGATACCCTTGATAATGCTGACTTCGTTGCGTTCGCCATCATTGCCCAGAGTTGCGATATAGTTGGCCATCTGGATCGGTGTATAGGAGTTGTCCCCCTGACCGATAGCGATATTGAACTCGTCACCTCGTGTCCATACAGCCATGTTGAAATATGAATATTTGATATCGTCGGTGATTGCCTCAACCTTTGAATCTTTTACAGTTGTCTGTTCCTTGATACGGCTGATGATTACCGCTCTTGAAGGGTTTTCTTCAGTCCAGCCTGTGATTGTGCTGATTTCTTCACGGAGCTTTTCGTCATCCTCGATTGTGGACTTCGGCCAGTACGCTTCAGCCCCATAATATAAATGGCTCCATAAAGACTGCTTCATAGCCTGAGTCTTTCTTTCTTCGGAAGCCAGTGGTGTGACTGCTTCGTAAAGCTCAATGCCTGTTTTCTGCCCCAGGCCGAATTCAGATGCTACCTGCATGATCTTGTCAATTGTAATTTCTTCATCGTACCCTAGGGAAATCTGATTTCTTGCATAGTCCAGACCTGATGCAATGCAGTAGAAATAGTAGTTACAGGAATTCTGGATTGCCGTAGCAAGGTTCTGATAGCCGTGGGTTGCACGGTAGTTATTCCAGCTGGAACAACCGAACTTACGGTTACCAAGCTCAATATATCCTCCGTCCCTTAACTGAAGGTCCGGATTAAGACCGCACTGCAATGCTGCCACCGCCGTAATCGGCTTGAAAGTGGAACCTGGCTGTACGGAAGTTCTTATTGCGTTATTGTATAAAGGTGTCGGAGCCAGAGAGTCTCTCGGGTTGGTACTCTGTACCGATGCCCAGTCTTTGGTCGAAATACCTTCGGCGAAAATATTCGGATCATAGTCAGGATAACTTGCCATCGCAAGCACATCACCTGTTTCAACATCCAGGGCAACCACAGCTCCGGAACCGCAGTTTTCATATTCCTGCAGCTTCATATTGCCGTATTTGCTCTCAAAAATGCTTCCGGTCTGTGTGGCCAGAATTGCTTTTTCAAGGGCGTCTTCAGCCACACGCTGCAGGTCCATATCCACTGTCAGGTAGATGTTTTTACCTGCCACAGGCTCAGTCTCGCTGAGGGTTTCAATATAGTCGCCGCCGCTGTTTACAAGGATTGTCTTGATACCATCAGTACCGTGAAGATACTCTTCCATGGTAGCTTCCAGCCCGTCCTTACCGATGAGGTCGTCAGCACTGTAGCCTTTCTGATTCACATACTCGTCATACTGATAGTCTGAAATACTTCCCATGTATCCCAGTGCATGGGCAAGGAGGGTACCTTCAGGATATACACGCACAGTTTCGGATGCGATTTCAACACCTTTGAGGAAGCTGCCCATTTCTTCAATGTAAGCAACTGTTTCATCGCTTACGTCGCTGGCAATGGTACTTGAACGGTACTTGTTATAACCTGTATTCTTGATTTCCTCTCTGATTGCAAAAATCTTGCGGACTTCAGTATCTGAAAGCACTTCGCCGCCTTCATAAAGAGGCTTATCGAGACTATATTTTTTACGCAGTGCGTTGAAAGCCTCTTCAGCGCTCAAACCAGGAATATCAGCACTTGCAATACCTGAGTAAGGGCTATATTTTTCCAGGAAAGCAGTCTTCCTCGTATCATAAGTATATGTCATACTTCTGATGTTTATCGGAGGCCATACACCGTGGGTTTCCTGAAGAACTTCCAGCGCATCATAACGGTCCAGCGCCGGATCGATTTCATAGTCCTTGCGGAGCTTTTCCAACGCCTCTTCAGGAGTTGCATCAGAATCAAGGCCGATACTCTTCAGCCAGTTCTTCTTGCTGTCATCGTAAGTATATCTGAATTTCCCCTTCTTGGTGATTTTGATAGGGAAATTGTCTACATATTCGTCACCGTTTTCTTCGAGCAGCTTCACCAGAGTGTACGCTGAACGGTTGATGTCCGTAGTCTGCAGACCGCTGACATTGAATGTAACGGTGAAAATCTGCTTGTTTGTTGCCAGTGTTCTGCCGTACCGGTCAAAGATTTCTCCGCGCGGTGCGGAAGTTACAACTTCTTTGGTATTCTGATTGACTGCCGCCTCTGACCAGCGTTCTTCCTGAATTACAGTCAGCACAAAAAGCCTTATGCAGAGTGCCAGCATAAGGATTAAAATTAACCCGATAATCTGATAATACCTGGAATTAACAATCTTTTTGTTCATCTGAAATACCTGTCTTTGCGGTGTCTTACTACCTTTCGGATGAGTATAAAGTATATGATTGTCACCACTGCCAGTGAATAAATTCCTATTCCCGGAAGATCACGGAGTGCGTAAACAATTCCAACCGGGTTGCCGCCTATGCGGCAGAGTCCCCAGTGTATGAGGTAGTAGCCTACCATTGAAACAACTGAAACAAACCAGAGGTTTATTACATTTTCTATATTTGCATACTCCCTTACCAGCAGAATAAAAATTGCCACCAGCACGAGCGCAATCGGTGTCGGTCCTATTATATAGTTATAGCACACATCGTAGAGCACACCAAAAACTGCGCCGTAAACCACACCGTACATATCCTCTTCATAGAGGAAAGAAAATACGATTACAAGGCACAGCAGCAGATTCGGAGTATAGCCGCCGATACTTATGCCGTTGAGCAGCGATGTCTGTATTAAAAACGCCACGAGAAAGGCTATGCCTGCTTTCCAGTACTTCATTACTTAATCACCGCAACCTTTTCAAGACCTCTGAAATTAACTGCCGGTTCTACTGTAATTTCCTTCAGAAGAGTGTTGCTGTTATAAACAACAGTCTTTACATTGCCGATTTCCAGGCCTCTCGGATAAGTACCAAGACCTGAAGTAACAAGAACGTCGCCTTCCATTACTGTAGAATCTGCATCCATCATATATCCGCTGATGCTTGCGCTGGCATTGCCTGAAACTACTCCAAGCTGCTTGCGGTCACGCACCAGTTTGAAACTTACCTGAATATCTTCGTCAATGATTGAAACTACTTTGGACCAGCCGTCTCCTGTTTCCTGAATTCTTCCTACAAGTCCCATGCCGTTGACAACCGCATCTCCTGCCTCAATACCTGATTCAGTTCCCCTGTCAATTGTAAAGATATTGGTCCAGTTGGAACCGTCAAGAGATGTGATATCCGCAGTTACCATGTCAAACTTGTTGGATGCATATTCGAAATTCAGAGCCCCGGAAAGCTCCTCAAGCTGCTCCAGTTCCTCCCTGTCAAGCTGGGTTTCCACCAGCTGACGGCGAAGATTATCGTTCTCATTCTCAAGCTCATCAATCTGCTCCTGCAGTGCTTTATAGGCAAACAGGCCTGTTATGTTATCACGGATTGTGTTTCCCACAGAAGAAAGACCTCCGGAAATTACTGACATACCCTTATTGACAGCACCGGTTGCTGTATTGTTCATACCGTCAGTAAATACAGACACAGCAAAAATAACTGCAAGAATCAGCAGAATTAAAATCAGTACCGATATTAACTTATGCTCTGTAATCCAACGCATAATTTTCCTCTATCTCTTTCTGCCGCCCTGTGCATATACTTTTAATTTTTCAATATCTTCAAGGCTCTTGCCTGCACCCAGGGCAACTGCTTCAAAAGCATTGTCGGAAACTCTGACTTCCATGCCGGTTCTCTTTGTAATCAGCTTGTCAAGGTTGTAGATTTTTCCGCCTCCGCCGGAAAGCACCATACCATTTTCAGCGATATCCGCAGCAATTTCAGGCGGTGCTTTTTCAATTGTAGCCTTGATGGCATCAACAATAATATCCATTGATTCCTGAAGGGCAATCATCATATCCTTGTTTGTTACTTCCAGAGTCTTAGGAAGGCCGGATACAATATCTCTTCCTCTTGCGTTCATTGTCTTGATGATTTCGTTGCCGTTTTCATCCACATCCATGCACGCACATCCGATGTTGATTTTAAGTTCTTCTGCTGTACGTTCACCGATGAGAAGTGCATGACGCTTTCTCATATACTGGATAATTTCGTCATTGATTTTATCGCCTGCATGTCTGATGGAAGTACTGCACACAATACCGCCAAGAGCAATAATTGCAACGTCAGTTGTACCGCCGCCGATATCAGCAATCATGCAGCCTGTAGTTCCGTCAACATCCATACCTGCTCCGATTGCAGCTGCCATAGGTTCTTCCAGAATGAAAACATCAGTAGCGCCAAGCTGCTTTACAACTTCACTTACTGCTCTCTTTTCAACTTCTGTAACACCGCTCGGAACACCTACCACAACTCTGAAATTTCTGATTCTCTTAGCCTTGAGAGCTGCTTCAAGGAAAGATTTGAGCATGTCTGCTGTTCTGTCGAAATCAGAAATAACGCCGTCCTGAAGCGGTCTTACAACAGAAATGCTCTGAGGTGCCTTGCCCAGCATGTCCTTTGCTCTCAGACCTACTGCAAGAGTCTTGCCGCCGCGGTTTTCAACTGCGATAACAGAAGGCTCATTCATTATGATTCCACTGTCTTTTACATAAATCAGTGTATTAGCTGTTCCTAAGTCAATTCCCATATCTTTAGCTTTAAAAAAACTGCACATTTTAATACCTCCATCCAATAAAAAAACTACATATATCCTGAACTTTTTAAACTTACATACCGACCATCACCGATAATGATATGGTCAATTACTTTTATTCCCAGAAGTGTTCCGCAGGCTTCAAGCCGTTCAGTCGTTTCAATATCTTCCTGGCTCGGCGTCGGATCGCCGCTTGGATGATTATGTACGAAAACAACACCTGCTGCACTTCTTTTCACTGCCTGACTGAAAACCTCCCGGGGATGAATCAGTGTGCTTGTCAGCTCACCAACCGAAACAGTTTCAATACATATTATCTCACTTTTAGGATTGAGAAGAAGTGCCTTGAAAACCTCCCGGTTCTCATAACGCATATCGTCTAAAAAAAGTCTTGCAATTTCGTCAGTGCTTTTAACGTGTATCCGTTTGCTCCGCGGAGAAGTTGAAATTCTCTTTCCCAGTTCCACAGCCGCCATTACTCTGGCCGCCTTGAACTGCCCCACTCCGTTGATTTTCATCAGTTCCTCCACAGAACTTTCAGCAAGGCAGGAAATCCCCCGCCTGTCTGCTGCAATAATATCTTCGGCCAGACCGATAGCTGATTTATCCCTGGTGCCGGTACCGAGAAGGATTGCCAGAAGTTCCGGATTTGAAAGTCTGCCGATGCCCTGACTCATTGATTTTTCCACAGGTCTTTCGCTCTGCGGCAAAGATTTGATTTTCATAAAATTCTCCTTTTTTACATGAATTTTCCTCATGGAAAAAACGGCATAAATCACATGAAAATCCCATTTTATCAAAATAAAAATACTATTTGAAATTATATCATTTTTTTGCAGAGAGTACAAGAACTCGGGGCGTATATTTTTGTGAAGATTCGCTCATAATATGAACGAAATTCGAAATTACAGGAGGATTAAAATGAACTGCAACCAGACAATCAGATGCACAGTAGACAAGTGCAGATACAATGAAACTTCAAAAAACCTTTGCTCACTTGAAAGCATCACAGTAGGTACTCACGAAGCCAACCCTACAGAACAGAAGTGTACAGACTGCATGTCATTTGAAGCAAAATAGGTACTGGCCGTTTCATAGTGTGCCAGGCACTGAGTCCCCTTTCTTCGCATATAGTAAAAGCGAAAGAGGGGGTTTACATATATGAGCAGTTCATTTCCCAATCCACTGACAGAAAAAGAGGAGCAGCACTACGTTAAACTGATGGAAGAAAATGATCCGGCAGCACGGCAGAAACTTATTGAGCACAACCTCCGGCTGGTTGCACACATTGCAAAAAAATATGTGAGTCCTGTGCAGACTCACGATGATCTGATTTCAATCGGCACAATAGGCCTCATAAAGGCTGTAAATACATATACAAGCAAGAAGTCCACCAGGCTGGCCACATATGCAGCAAAGTGCATTGAAAACGAAATTCTCATGAGCATACGTGCCTCAAAGCGTATAAAGCAGGAAGTTTCACTGAGCCTTCCCATCGGCACCGACAAAGACGGCAACGAGATAAGTTTCAACGATATTCTCGGTACAGATACCGACGAAATAGTGGACTCCATAAATCTGAAAATCCAGGCCGGAAAACTTTACAGAGCCATTAATTCAGTACTGACGCCACGGGAACGGCTTGTAGTTGTATGCCGCTACGGTCTTGACGGACGTGAGCCTCTGCCCCAGCGTGAGATCGCTGCAAAACTTGAAATCAGCCGTTCATACGTTTCCCGGATAGAAAAACGTGCCCTGGAAAAACTGCGGGAGTATCTGGGAGGCGAATAGTTATGCGGATTGCTGGCTGGCCTGCATGGTGACTGATCCGAGGTTCGTCAGTCCGTCGTTCCGCAGGGGGCGGTTCGTCACTCCGTCGTTCCGCGAAATTTGTCGAATTGTCGATTTTATTGCATAATTCTCCTTTTTTACTGAAAAAATGCAATGTCTGCGCACTATTACTATTAATTTTTCAGCGATTAAGGTATTCGACAATTTTTTCGAATATCGGCAGAGCCGTAGCAGAGCCCGATATACCATTTTCAACGAAAACTGTGATTACATAGCACCGGCTTTCTGTCACAGAATCCCTATTTCCGGCAGAACCGGCACCGGTTTCTGCCTCAGAGGCCGGCGACAGGCAGAAACCGGTCAGCCAGCAATGTTTTGCTGGCTGGCCGCGGAGGCGAGCCTCCGCTGTGCCGGTTTTTGCCCATACAGGTATTTTCCAGTCAGGTCCGGAAGCCGTGCCATATTCAGCTGTACTGAACATCATTATCTGCAGTTCTGAAGCAGTTTCCGGCGAAATCAGCTGCGTTCCGGAATCTGTGGAAACACAGCCATTGTCAAAACTTGCCGGGGTAATGCTATCAGCATCATCTCCCGTATTCGTAACTGATATCTGAGAAGATGTCAGTTTTTCTTCTGGGAACAGGGTCATTTCAACGTTTCTGCCGCCTCTTGCAATGATGGCGGTCAGGCGGTTTATCTGCAGTGGCGTTGCAAGCAGAGTCCCCTGCCCGATAGAAAGGTTGGAAATGTCTATGTCACTGGTTTCATAATCTGACGGGACATTTCCTTCTGATTCTTCCGGATAGTCCTGCAGAACTGTCTCTCCAAGGCCCAGATTTCGTGCCATGGCGAGGATTCTGTCTTTTCCGATAAGTTCTCCAAGCTGCACAAAATAACTGTTACAGGACTTTGCCATGGCTTCATACATGTTTATCGTGCCATGGCCGCCCGGCGGCGCGGTGGCACATCTGACAGTCAGGCCACCTGCCGCCGCCTCACCCGTACATTCAAATGTACGGGTGGCCGCGCACCCACCGCTTTCCAGCGCGGCGGCGGCCACCACAAGCTTGAACACCGAACCGGGAGCATAAGCTCCCTGCAAAGCTTTGTTCAGCAGGCAGTCGCTGTCGTCATCCAGATACGAAGCTATGTCATTAGGATTGAATCCCGGCGCAGATGCCAGTGCCAGAATTTCCCCTGTCTGCCCATCTGAAACCACACATGACGATGAACTGCTCAGCAGGCTTTCACATTTTCTCTGCAGGTCTGAGTCGATGGTAACTATAACTGAATTATTTTCAGGTACCTTCCCATCAGCGCCTTCTTCAGAAGGCGCTGCTCCCGGTATTATATTACCTGCAGCATCGGCCATAAGTACCAGCCTGTCACTGCCGGCCTCAAGCCTTTCCTCGCATAGCAGCTCAAGACCGGAAACACCCCGTTTTTCAGCATCATTAAGATAGCCTATGAGATGGCAGGCAAGCTGGTCATCAGTATATCTGGCTTTAGTACGGAACACATAGGCGCCATACTGGCTGCGAAGACTACTGCTGACATTTTCAATATAATGCTCCGTTTGAAACACCTGATATTTCGACAAATTCTGCGCGCCACTTCCCTGATTTATCCCACTCATACCATCACCGCCTCCGGCAGTGATATTTTCCGCACCGGTCTGTGCCAGAAGCAGCCCGCAATCTTCATTCAGCACAGATGTTTTTAGGATGTAATAATACTTGTAAGTACTTCCTGTCAGCGGCTTCATATTCCTGTCAAATATCTGCCCCCGCGTATCCAGACCTTCAACAGCCATTTCATACTGAACTGCTGCTGTGTCAGCAAACTCTTCATGGCACAGCACCTGAATATAAAACAGGCGGCAGATTAAGGCCAGCAGCAAAATAGTTATCCCTGCCAGCCCTGTTTTTATGCGTCGACAATTTTCGACACCGACACCAACACCAGCACCGGCATAATATTTTTCTTTCTTGCGCATAAAAAAACCTCCTCCAGGTTATTTTCCCCGGAAGAGGTTAATTTTATCCAATTTTATACTCTGCTGCAGATATACTCAACCACTTCTTCAATGGTCATGTCTGTTGTGTCCAGCTCAACTGCATCATCAGCTTTTTTCAGCGGGCTTGCAGCTCTGTGGCTGTCATTATAGTCGCGTTCTCTGATTGCTGCCAGAGTTTCCTCAAATGTAGTATTTTCACCCTTTTCAATGAGTTCCTTGTATCTTCTGCGGGCTCTTTCCTCATCAGTTGCAGTGATGTAATACTTGTGCTGCGCATCAGGGAAAACCACGCTGCAGATGTCGCGTCCGTCCATGATTACGCTCTTGCTTTCACCCATTTTCTGCTGAGCTGCCACCAGCTGCTTACGCACGCACGGAAATGCTGAGCAGTCTGAAGCTGCCATGGAAACTTCAGGGGTTCTGATCAGGTGGCTTACAACCTGTCCGTCCAGCATGATTTCGCCATTCTGAAAATCAATTTCAGTTTCTTCAAGAAGCTTGTGAAGCTGCGGACCGTCTTCCATTGGAATTCCAAGGTTGAGCATCTTCAGACCAAGAGCTCTGTACATGGCACCTGTATCGATATATTCTATGTTAAGTTTCTTTGCAATTGCCTTGGCAACGGTGGATTTTCCTGCACCGCTTGGTCCGTCAATTGCAATCTGGAAATTCTTTTCTGACATTTTTATCTATCCTGCTTTCCGATTAATTTTTCAATTTCTTTTATAAAGGTATTCACATCTGTGAACTGTCTGTAAACTGACGCAAAGCGCACATATGCCACCTCATCCACTTTTTTAAGCTGTTCCATGATAAGTTCACCGATATAGTGGCTGTCCACTTCTTTTTCCATCAGATTGCTCAGGTCACGCTCGATTTCGTCTACCATCTGCTCCATGCGGGCGATAGACACAGGACGCTTTTCACAGGCCTTGATTATGCCGCTGAGAACTTTCTGGCGGTCAAAAACTTCCCTGCGGTTATCTTTTTTCACAACCATAAGGATAGTTTCTTCAACTTTTTCGTAAGTGGTAAATCTCTTGTTGCATCTGTCGCAGCCACGGCGGCGGCGGATAGCATGTCCTTCTTCAGTAGGACGTGAATCGATTACTTTAGTATCCGGACTGTCACAAAACGGGCATTTCATATTGCTACCTCCATGATAATCATATATATTAACTATACCACATCTTGTGGTCCCAAGTCTACTAAAATCACATCATCTCCTACAGTTTTGACCTTTTCCCACTTGATAAGCATATCATTTTCGCCTCTGGAAAACCATCCGAACACACTTCTCTGTCCCGGAATCACAATTCCTCCTATGGTACCCTGTTCCAGGTCAACCTCAATATCGCTCACGAATCCCAGGCTTTTCCCGTCAGATATATTTATAACTTCCTTATTCTTCAGTTTGTCCGTACTCAGCATACTTTATCCCCCTTGTCATACCAGTCGTAATGGTCAATTATATGCTTTGCTTCCTCAGTTTATTCAAAAAAAGACCCCCTTGCGGAGGTCTTTATCTCAGACTATTAAGCTGCAGCGTTCTTCACTACATTCGGATAAATCTTGTCCAGAGCCTTGTCCAGTGTAAGGTTCAGGTGAATGTGGTTAAGTTCGCCGTATTCTTCGATTGTGCATCCCATGTACATTTCAAAGAGTGATGGTTCGCTGATGCCTAATGAAAACATTGCTTCTTCCAGTGCTGCATCATATTCTTCCTGAGTAACTGCAATTTCTTCAGCTCTTGCGAAAGTATAAACGATCATCTTGGACTTTACGATGTCTTCACCATATGTCTTCAGTTCTTCAAGGAATTCTTCTTCAGTAAAGGACATGTTTGTTTCAAGGAATTCTTCCCATTCCTGGCCGTAAATTTCTGCGATATCCTTGTAGTTTGCTTCAAGTCTGTCCATTTCTCTCTGAACTTCTTCTTCGATGAGAGCCGGTACTTCAGCTTCGCCAAAAAGTTTATCGTAGATGAGACCTTTTACGCGAATTACTTCTTCTTCCTTCATGAGCTTTTCAAGTTCTTCAGCAGCAGCTTCTCTGAACTTTTCAATTGTCTTGTAATTGGAGTTTTCCTTTACAAGCTTGTCAGTCAGTTCTGGAATTGTGGAAACAGTCTTGGAAAGCACTGTAACCTTGAAAGTAACTGGCTGACCATTAAGTTCGTCCTCACCGTAATTTTCAGGGAACTGAAGCTTGAGAACTACTTCTTCACCGATAGTTGCACCATAAAGACCAGCTTCAAAACCATCAATGTATCCTGCGTTGCCGAGAGTGATAGTTGTACCTTCGGACTTCATGCCATCGGAAGTATAACCATTGTCAAGCACGCCTTCAAAAGCGATTTTTACTGTATCGCCTTTTTCTGCAGTACCTTCAGTTACTTCTTCAGTAGTTGCAAGACCTTCAAGGAATACCTGTACTGTATCATCGATATCTTCATCAGTAACTGTTACTTCCTCTTCTTCGAAAGAGTAGCCGTTGTAATCCGGTAAAGTTACCATTGAAGGAAGATCATACGCATCATAAAGATTTTCTGCAAGTTCTTCTTCGCTGCCGCAGCCTGCCATAAGGCCGAAGCATAAAACTGCAATTAATACTAAAGATAAAACTTTTTTCATTTTTTAATTTTTCCCCTTTAATTTATATTTTTTAATTCCTTTTTTGCCTTGTTCTTTTTCTTTCTGTCACCAGCTACTACAACGTAAACCAGCATCAGAATTGTTGCAAGGTAAGGAATAATTGACGTAATGTCAGCAGGTACGCCAACATTCTGAAGTCTGAGACCCAGAGCCTGAAGGAAACCGAAAAGCAGTGCTGCCAGGAATACCTTAGGAGGGTTGGCCATACCGAAGATAACGCAGGCAAAGGCAATGAATCCGCGGCTGTTGCTCATGCCTTCGGAGAACATTGTCAGATAGCCCAGTGAAAGGTGTGCCCCTGCAAATCCGCAGAAGACACCACACATGATGCTTGCGATAAGTTTCATTTTCTGTGCGCTGATGCCTGCTGTTTCCAGTGATTCAGGATGTTCGCCTGCTGCTCTGAGCCAGAATCCGTAAGGAGTTCTGTACAGGAAAAGCCAGGTAAGGAACACGAGAACCCATGTTATGTACACGAAGATTGAATTGTCATTGAGCAGCGGTCCCAGCACCGGGATACCATCAAGAAAATCAAGGTGTACAGTCGGAAGTGAAACGATTCCTGCATCGGAGAAAGTTCCCTTTACGCCGAAAATTGAACGGAGCAGGTAAACTGTAAGACCGCCCGCAAATGTATTCAGCGCCATACCGATGATAAACTCGTCACTCTTTAACTTTACAACGAAAATTGCAAAGAAAATACCTACTAAAATACCGATGAGCACGGCCATGAGAACACCCATTGATGCAGATGCGCAGGCATAGCTGAAAGCAACCGCAACGAAAGCGCCCATTAAAATCATACCGTCCATACCGATATTCATGATTCCGGCCTGTTCAGTGAGCAGACCGCCCATTGCTGCCAGAATTACAGGAGTTGCAGTACGCAGTGTATTCTGTAAAAGACCTATATTAAAGACCTGTGCAAGTTGTTCCATTACTTCTGCGCCTCCTTTCTTGCTTTGCGTTCATTGAGGAACTTGGTGATTCCACCTTCTGCAGCCATCAGGAAAATGATGATTGCGAAGATAATATCAGAAAGTTCTCCTGAGATACCGATGGAAAGTTCCATTGCACCTGCACCGATATCGACGACCGCAAAGAAAAAGCTCATTATTATAATACCCAGAGGGTTATAATTCATAATCATGGCAACCAGCATACCATCATAATAGAACTCGTTACTGATAGAGTCCATGAATCTCTGCTGATATCCATAAACTTCAAACATACCTACAAGGCCGCAGATTGCGCCGGAAGCAACCATTGCAAGCACCATGATCTTGTCCTTCTTCAGACCTGAAAAGAAAGCAAAACGAGAGTTTTCACCGGTAATTTTCATTTCAAGGCCCATTGTAGTCTTTTTCATCACATACCAGCAGATAAAAGCAATTGCTGCACTGTAGATAATCGCTGTACTCAGGTTGGAACGCGGAATAAGCTGGCTGAACATGAAAGGATCAGGAACTGCTTCTGTACCGCCAAGCACCCCTCTGTCATCAGTAAGCAGCGGGCCTCCGCTGTTTGTCAGATATGTACAGAGATAAATCGCCACTGAGTTGAGCATGATTGTGGTAATTACTTCACTCACATTGAGTTTTACTTTCAGCATTGCAGGAATCCATGCGTAGAAACCACCCACTGCCGCTGCACTTAAAAATGCAAGAGGCACTGCGATAATTGGTGAAATTCCTTCCAGACATACACCAACCATAGTTGCTGCAAGGCCTCCGAGGAAAAGCTGACCTTCACCGCCGACATTGAACATGCCGGCCTTGGAGCAGACTGCCATTGCCAGACCGGTAAGACAGAGCGTAAGCATTTTTGCAAGGGTGTTACCGAATACTCTGCTGTTTCCAAAAACGCCTTTGAGCATTGCTGCATAACCTGCAAGAGGATTGTAGCCTGTAATCAGCATCAGTATTGCACCGAGAATCAGTGCTGTCACGATACTGAGAAAAAGTGCCGTCAGATATGATCTGTTTTTCTGAAAAGCTGTTGTCAGTTTATTCATTTTCAGCACCTCCCTCCTGACCGCCATTGCCGCCGGAACGGTCGCCTGTCATATAGTAGCTGATGCCCATCTTATCAATTTCACCGGCTTTGAATTCGCCTGTGATTTTACCTTCATATAAAGTGATTATGCGGTCACTGAGTCTGAAAACTTCATCCAGATCAGCGCTGGCAAGAAGAATTGCACAGCCTTCGTTACGTTTTGCGATAATCTGCTTGTGGATGAACTCCATGGCACCGATATCCACACCTCGTGTAGGCTGGGCGATAATCAGCGTAGGAGTATCAAAGGAGAATTCCCTTGCAACTACTACTTTCTGCATGTTACCGCCGGAAAGGTCTCCGACTCTGGTTTCAACACCACTGCCTCGCATATCGAACTTTTCAAAGAGTTCTTCTGCATATCGTGCGATGGATGACTGTTTCAGATGAGTCTTGTATTTTGAGAAAGCAGACTCTTTCTGCTTACCGATAATCAGGTTTTCAGTGATTGTGGACTGAAGGGATACCCCTGTAGACATACGGTCTTCAGGGATGTGGGCAAGTCCCAGCTCTCTGATCTGACCAGGAGTTTTGCCATTGCTCTTTTCACCCTGAATGAAAAATTCACCCCGGGCAACCGGCCTCATGCCTGTAAGAGCTTCAAGAAGCTCACTCTGACCGTTTCCTTCAATAGCAGCAATACCAAGGACTTCACCAGCTCTTACTTCCAGTGAAACACCGTTGACAGCCATCAGGCCGCGGTTATCCGCAACATAAAGGTTATCCGCCTTGATCTGCACATCGCCCGGAGTTCCGGTTTTTTCAATATTATCAAACAGAACTTCTCTTCCCACCATCATGGATGCCAGAATTCGTTCGTTTACATTCTTTGTTTCCTCAACACCGATAAGCCTGCCCTGACGCATTACGCCGACTCTGTCAGAAATGGCCATAACTTCATAAAGCTTATGGGTGATGATGATTACTGTCATTTCTTTTTCTTTTACAATTCTTCTGATAACCTGGAAAAGTTCTTCCGTTTCCTGTGGTGTCAGAACCGCTGTAGGCTCGTCCAGAATGAGCACATCAGCTCCCCTGTAAAGAGTTTTGAGGATTTCAACACGCTGCTGAAGACCAACGCTGATTTCAGCAACTGTAGCTTTTCCGTCTACTTCCAGACCGTACTCTTTTACCAGATTTTCAGTGATTTTGTCAGCTGCCTTCAGATCGTAGAAAATACCCATTTTTTTAGGTTCTTTGCTCATTACGATATTCTGGGCAACTGTAAATGAAGGCACCAGCATAAAGTGCTGATGAACCATGCCTACACCCTGGCTGATAGCATCGCTGGGGCTGTATTTTTCAACCTTTTTTCCTTTTATGTACACATTTCCGCCTGTCGGCTTGTTGATTCCGTAAAGAATGTTCATAAGTGTACTCTTGCCGGCTCCGTTTTCACCTACCAGTGCGAAAACTTCACCCTTCTTAATGTCAAAAGACACATCATCATTGGCCAGCACACCCGGAAACTGCATGGACACATGCTCAAATTTTACTATAGATTCCTGCAAAGTACTTACCTCCCTTTGCCATGTTTTTCCGCATTTTATACAAAATGAGGCGTAGCGCATATCACGCTACGCCTCATAAGCAAACTTGTAAATTTACTGCCAGAGATTATTCTCTTGTAGTTTCAACTTCGATTTCGCCGGAAACGATCTTCTGTGCTAAAGCATCTACTTCAGCCTTGAGGTCATCGCCAACCTGCTGAGTTGAATTTTCATCACCGTAAGCGATGGAGATGTAACCAGTAGCCATATCAGCTACCCATACTCTTGCGCCTTCCCATGTATCTTCTTCAACTAAAGCCTTTACAGTATCATAGATGGAGTTACCTACTTCCTTCTTCATGGAGCAGATGATTGTATCGTCGAATTCAGGAGCGGAAATCTTCTGGTCCTGGTCAACGCCGATAGCGTAGTAACCGCCTTCTTTAGCTGCTTCGAATACGCCGTTGCCGGAGTTACCAGCAATCTGGAAGATGATGTCTGCACCTAAGTCGTGAAGTGCCTGTGCACATTCCTTACCTGCTGCAGGGTCATCATAGGAGTTAGCATAGTTCTTTTCAACCTTGATATCAGGGTTTGCATATTCAGCACCCTGCTTGTAACCAACGATGAAGTCGTTGATTGTGATAACATCTTCGCCGCCCATAGCACCGATAACACCTGTTGCGGACATGTTAGCTGCAATGTAACCAGCTAAGAATGAACCTTCGTTCTGAGCATAAGTGATGCAGAGAACGTTAGGAAGGCTTTCAATGCCGTCTGCTACGTTGTCAACCCAGATAAACTTAACATCAGGATATTCAGCTGCAACATCGCCGATTTCCCAGAATTCCCAGCCCACAGGAACTACTACGTCAGCTACATCAGCTGCGTCCATCATATATTGTTTAAAGTTTTCGCCTTTGCATTCGATAGTCTTAAGTTCGATACCTAAGTCTTCCACCAGCTTTTCGCCGCCGGCTAATGCAGAGTCGTTGAATGACTTATCTCCAAATCCAGTAGAAACTACGATAGATACAGTTAATTTATCCCCTTCAGTTTCTCCTTCGCTTGCACATCCGGATAATCCTACAAATGCGGAAAGGATGAGAGCGAAGACTAATAAAAGTGATATACTTTTCTTCATATTTGTCCTCCGTACTTCAAGTAAAGAATAATTTCATACGTTAGGATTATACCACTTTTTAAAGTATAATGCAAGTTTTTTAGTTGATTTAATGCCCCTGATATGGTATTTTTATAAGTACAAACGTTGATTTTAAGCCATTTAAGGAGAAAAATATATGCAGGCACATATTCATTTAGACGAAACCATCGGCGTAAAATACGCTATTTTACCGGGTGACCCTGCCCGCCTTGACAAGCTCATTCCTTTTTTAGAAGACTACGAAGAAGTAACTTTTAACAGAGAATACAGAAGTATCACAGGCTACTATAAAGGAATAAAAATTCTCGGTATGTCCACAGGTATGGGAGGAGTATCCACAGCAATCGGCATCGAGGAACTCAACAATATCGGAGTTACTACCCTTATCAGAATCGGTTCCTGCGGCACGCTGGTTCCAGGTATCGAAGTTGGTGATCTGGTTATTTCCAGCGGCTGTGTCCGCGATGACGGCACTTCCCATGCATACATCAGAGCTACATATCCTGCAGTTCCTGATACTGAACTTCTCTTCGCCATGATTCAGGCCGCAAAGGAAGGCGGCTACCCTCATCATGTAGGAGTTACAAGAAGCCACGAAACATTCTATGCAGAAGCTGAAATCGCCCAGGAAGAATACTGGATGAATCAGAATGTCCTCTGTGACGATATGGAAACTGCACCGCTGTTTGTGGTAGGCAGACTCCGCGGCATGAAATGCGCATCCATCCTCAATAATGTGGTTGCCTTTGAAGGAGATAAGGAAGAAGGAGTTGCAAGCTACTCCACCGGCGAAGAAACACCTGCCCAGACCGGTGAAAGAAACGAAATTCTGGTTGCCCTTGAAGCAATTGCAAAGATGGAAGGAAAATAAGATGGAACAGAGAACATTTCACGTGGGCAACATCCGCCCGCCTTTCCACGCAGCCAGTCTGCTGCTTCAGATTACTGAAAACTGCACATGGAATAAATGCAACTTCTGCACCCTTTACCGCGGCGGACAGTTTAAGATGCGTCAGCTTGATGAAATAAAGCAGGATATTGACAATGCTGCATATTACCGCGACCTGATTGTTGAAAGAATGCAGAATTATGACCTTCAGACCGTAAAAAAAATGGGCAGCGGCTTCGCTTCCAAGCTGACAAGAAATGAACAGCTCTGCTACTCCATCATCCTCAACTGGATTGTTGCAGACGGCATGAAGACAGTATTCCTGCAGGATGCCAATTCAATTGTAATAAAAAAAGACATTCTCTGCGAAGCAGTAAAATATCTCAAAGAAAAGTTCCCGACTGTGGAAACAGTTTCATGTTACGGCAGAGCTGACACCCTTGCCCGCCTCAGCAGTGGGGATTTCAGGGACCTTAAGGCAGCAGGCCTCAATATGCTCCATTCAGGCTACGAAAGCGGCTGCGACGATGTACTTGCCCTTCTCAACAAAGGCACCACACGTCAGCAGCAGATTGATGCCGGCCAGCGCATAAAAGAAGCAGGCATCACCTTCAACATGTTCTACATGCCCGGCTGCGGCGGGCGCGCCCTCAGCCGCCGGAACGCAGTGGAGACGGCTGAGGTGGCCAATGCCATTGACCCGGATTTCCTCCGCATCAGGACTTTCGTGGTGAAATCCGGCGCGCCCATGTGGGACATTGCCCAGGGTCCGGACTTTGAGGAATGTTCTGATATGGAAAAACTCCATGAAATACGCACAATGATTGAGCACCTGGACCCGAAGCTCAGCTGCTATGTAATCAGCGATCATATCATCAACCTGCTCCCTCTGCTTGAAGGCCATGTAAACACCGATAAGCAGAAGATGCTGGACTATATCGATACTTTCCTTGCACTGCCTGAACGTCAGCAGCGCGAATTCCAGATTTCGCGCCGCATGTGGACCAACCACGACTACACAGAAATGGACCTTATTCCTGACCAGTACATGCAGAAAATCCGTGACCTTGTAGACCAGACCCCTGCCGGTGAAGAGTGGGAAAAGCTGCTCAGACAATATCTGAGAAACTATATTTAGACACAAAAAAGGACACGCTGAAAGCTTATGCTTTCTGCAGCGTGTCCTTATTTATCAATTATTCAGACTATTTCATAGCTTCTTCAATTGCTACTGCAACTGCTACGGTAGCACCTACCATAGGGTTGTTGCCCATGCCCACATAGCCCATCATTGCCACATGAGCCGGAACGGAAGATGAACCTGCAAACTGTGCGTCTGAGTGCATTCTGCCCATGGTATCAGTCATGCCGTAGGAAGCAGGACCTGCTGCCATGTTGTCAGGATGAAGAGTTCTTCCTGTACCGCCGCCGGAAGCAACGGAGAAGTACTTCTTGCCCTGTTCAATGCATTCTTTTTTGTATGTGCCTGCTACCGGATGCTGGAAACGTGTAGGGTTGGTGGAGTTACCAGTGATGGAAACGTCAACCTTTTCTGCATGCATGATTGCAACGCCTTCACGCACATCATCAGCGCCGTAGCATTTTACTGCAGCTCTTTCGCCCTTGGAATAAGGGATTTCCTGCACAACTTTAAGTTCGCCTGTGTAGTAGTCGAACTGAGTCTGCACATAAGTGAAACCGTTGATTCTGGAAATAATCTGTGCTGCGTCCTTTCCGAGACCATTGAGGATTACGCGGAGAGGGTTCTTTCTGATTTTATTTGCGGATTTAGCAATACCGATAGCGCCTTCTGCTGCAGCAAATGATTCATGTCCTGCAAGGAAAGCGAAACATTCAGTTTCTTCTCTTAAAAGCATTGCTGCCAGATTGCCGTGACCCAGACCTACCTTACGGTCTTCAGCTACAGAGCCAGGAAGACAGAATGCCTGCAGACCTTCGCCAACTGCTTCTGCTGCATCAGCCGCCTTAATGCAGCCTTTCTTTATTGCAATTGCAGCCCCTGCAACGTATGCCCAGCATGCGTCTTCAAAGCAGATAGGCTGAATATCCTTTGTGATTTTATATGGATCAATTCCCTTGTCTTTGCAGATTTTTTCCGCATCTTCGAGACCGGAAATTCCGTAAGCTGCCAGAGCTTTGTTGATTTTTTCTATTTTTCTGTCGTAATTTTCAAAAGTAATCATGCTCTGCCCCTCCTATTCCTTACGCGGATCAATTGTCTTTACCGCGTCATCAAATCTGCCGTACTTGCCGCTTGCCTTTTCGATGGCTTCCATAGGGTCAACGCCCGCTTTGATTCCATCCATCATTCTGCCCAGATTTACATACTTGTAACCGATAATGTTACCTTCTTCGTCAAGGCCGACTTCAGTGATGTAACCTTCAGCAAGTTCAAGGTATCTAGGGCCCTTTGCCTTAGTGGAGTAAATGGTACCCACCTGGCTTCTGTGGCCTTTTCCAAGGTCTTCAAGACCGGCACCGATTGCAAGACCGCCTTCTGAGAAAGCAGACTGGCTTCTGCCGTAAACAATCTGCAGGAAAAGTTCCCTCATTGCAGTATTGATAGCATCGCATACAAGGTCAGTATTGAGAGCTTCCAGGAGTGTCTTGCCGATAAGAATTTCACCTGCCATAGCTGCAGAATGAGTCATACCGGAACATCCAAGCGTTTCTACGAGAGCCTCTTCAATGATGCCATCCTTGATGTTGAGTGTCAGCTTGCATGCGCCCTGCTGAGGTGCACACCAGCCCACGCCGTGTGTAAGACCGGAAATGTCGGAAACTTCTTTAACCTGCGTCCACTTGCCTTCCTGCGGAATCGGAGCAGGACCGTGATATGTGCCTTTGTTTACAGGGCACATGTTTTCTACTTCTTTTGTGTATACCATTTTTGCCTCCATTGTTTAATGCGCAAATTATTACGAATTGCTCGCTATTTTCATTATAACAGAACATAGAGAAAAGTCTAACACTAAATTATTATTTTCGAGTTAAATTTATCCTGCTGATTCTGTCAAAAGCCTCGCCAAGCTTTTCAATGCTGACTGTACAGGCAATCCTCACATACCCTTCGCCGCACTGCCCGAAAGCATTTCCCGGCAGTACAAGTACATGTGCTTCCTTAAGAATCAGCTCTGCCGCTTCTTCACTTGTCAGACCAGTCTTTTTAATATTTATGAACAGGTAGAAGCTTCCCTTCGGCGGATAAAGCACGCTCATCCAAGGTATACTGTTGATCCTTTCTGCTGCATAATATATTCTCCTGCGGTACTCTTCAACCATAGGCGGCTGCACAGCATGACGGTTTCTGAGGGCAAACAGGGCTGCCCGCTGAGAAACTGATGGTGCAGTAAATACCACATTTTCATTGATCTGCTGGATTACACTGATTATTTCGGCCGGTGCGATGATATTGCCTACACGCCAGCCTGTCATAGTAAAATTCTTTGAAAAAGAATTAAGTACAATGGTCCGTTTTTTCATATCAGGTAATGACGCAAAAGGCACGAAAGGATTCTGATAGCTGAAGGCAGTGTAAATATCGTCTGATATTATAACCAGATCGTATTTTTCAGCCAGTCCGGCAATGCATTTCATCGTCTCCGTTGAAAGACAGTTTCCTGTAGGATTGCTCGGGCTGTTGATAATCAGCGCCTTGGTCCTTTCTGTAATCAGGCTTTCCAGCCGGTCCACATTTATCTGAAAATCCTCTTCCTCGTATGTCGGCAGCTCTACAGGGATACCTCTTGCAAGTTCAATCTGCTGCTTATAAGGGGTAAAATATGGTGCCTGCATTATAACCTCGTCGCCGTCATCGAGGATTGCTTCCAGTGTCAGGTACATGCCAAGACATGCCGAAGCGCATACGAAAATTTCCTCGTCAGCAATTTCCATATTGTATTCTTCTTTGTAGAAATCCGCAATTGCTTCCCTCAGTTCAGGGTCGCCACGGAAATCAGTATACTTGGTATGGCCTTTTCTGGCATCCTCAAAGGCTGCATCGATAATTCTGCTGTCTGTAATCAGGTCCGGATCGCCAAGACTGAGATTTATAACATCATCAAAGGCCTTGGCCATTTCATCAGACTTGCCCATGGCAGTACTCTTATCCTCCCAATATCTTTTTGATATATATGGGTTCTTCATTTTTACTTCTCCTTTATTTCCTTCAGAAATTCTGCAAAAATGTCCAGTCCCTGTCTGAGCAGTTTTGAATCAAATGCATATCCGATTCTCACCGCTCCTTCCATTTCGAAAGCTTCTCCAGGAGTAAACAGCAATCCCTTTTCCTTAATCAGTCTTACGCAAAGTTCATATGAAGGAATGTCAGCATCGTAATAAACAAGAGCTGTAGTACCTGCCACAGGTCTTACATAGTGAACTTCCGGTGTTTCCTGTACCCACTGATCAAGAATTTCTCTGTTCTTATGGAGGATTTCGCGGTTTCTTGCAAAGATTTTTTCTTTGTTTGCAAGGGCAATGGAAGCCAGCTTGTCGTCAATTACGCCGCAGCTGATGGTGTTATAATCGCGGCGTTCAAGGATTTCATTGAGCGCATCTTCATCTCTTGTTGCAATCCATCCCATTCTGAGGCCTGCCAGCGAGAATATTTTGGACATGCTGCCAACTGAAATGCCTTTGTCATAAAGATCAGTTACTGAATACATATATTCACCGTCTTCGGAAATCCCTCTGTAAACTTCATCCGAAAGAAGATAAGCATCTACAGACGCTGCAACTTCTGCAATCTGCTTCATGCTCTCTTCAGGAATCCATGAGCCAGTAGGATTATTAGGATTATTGACTGTGATCATCTTAGTATTATCGTCCACCAGTTTCCTGAGTTCATCAATGTCAGGAAGGTAGCCGTTTTCAGCAGTGAGCTGAAGAATCCTTACTTCTGCACCGATAGCTTCAGGAATTGAATAGTGCTGCTGATATGTAGGCATAACTGAAATCATATTATCGCCGGGTTCGATGAGCGTTTCTAAAACCATTGCGTTGGCACCGGTAGCCCCATGTGTTGGAATTACATGCTCCGGCTTTATATTGTTATATAACGATGCAACTCCGGATTTGAACTCAGGTGAGCCGAAAATATAGCTGTACGTCAGTCTGGTATCCTTCAGTGATTTCAGGTATTCATCAGGACTGTATCCTCCAAGTTCAAGAAGTTCTCCTATGGTAAGTGAATCGATGCAGGTTTCTCCAAGGTTATATACTGCATCATCTTCGTAATCGTTCATCCATCTTTCTACTTTAAAAGTTTTGATTTTCATTGGCTTTACCTCCATAAAAATGTTTTAAAAAAAAAGCATCCCGGACCACACCTTATAGCCAATCTTGCGATCAGCCGTACCTACGGTGAAGTCTGGGATGCCTTTGAGTCCGCACCCGGTGGTGCGGAAGGATTACATTATTTATTTGTGGAAATTATAAATCACTTTGCACTGCTTGTCAACAGTACATTCCTACATTATCTGTTATAGTAAAGTGCACCCGGAACAATCTCACTGCCGTCAGCAGTAAGAAGCTGGCTTACAGTTACAAGCTGATATCCTTCTTCAATCAGTGCCGGAATAACCTGCTCCATTGCATCCACTGTGGTAGGATGTATATCGTGGAAAAGAATAATATTTCCGTCTTTAAGTTTTTTCATGGCCGCATCGTAAACATAGTCAGCATCCTTATACTTCCAGTCAAGGGTGTCCACATTCCAGTTGATGGCACTGAGGCCAAGTTTCTTTGCCACTGCTCTCACATTGTCATTATACGAACCGTATGGCGGCCGCATAATCACCGGTGTCAGCCCCGTAAGTTCATTGATTTTGTTGTTTGTCTTAACCAGCTGTGAACGGATTTCCTTGTCAGTCAGTTTTGTAAGCTCCTTGTGGCTCCAGCTGTGACCGGCCACTTCATGTCCTTCTTCTATCATTCTCTGCACTGTTTCAGGACGCTTATCAATTTTGTTTCCAAGAAGGAAAAAGGTGGCCTGTCCGCCATGCTCCTGAAATATATCCAGAAGTCTGTCGGTATATGCTCCAGGACCATCATCAAAGGTAAGAGCAATCATAGGCTTATCCGGGTCAGGTCTTTGCAGCTCAGGAACTGTCACCTTATCTGCAGGCGCAGTAATCTGCTCCGTAGTTTCATTTCTGATGGTTTTTCTGGTGTCGATGTCCGCAGTCATTCTGCTGCCCAGCTCTGCATATGTAAAAAGCACGCTTCTGGTACCATCGGACATGGGACCGTATTTACCTCTTTCCAGAGTGATTTCAAGACCTCTGCCGGTAAGATTCCAGTTATCCAGAAAACCATCGTCTATGAGACTATGGTCTGCTCCTGTAGCATCGGCAGTCATTTCAATCAGCTCTTCCCGGCTTTCTGCTGCAATAACATCTCCTATTTTTACAATACCGCCGTCTGCCATGCCGTTGAAAGTTTTTAAGATATCTTCAGGATGGGCCATGAAAGGTCCGTCAAACACGCCTGTCATCTTCACGCCCATATATTGCTTATTTACAATATACCCTTCGTACTTCATGGTCAGTTCAGCAATGTTACCGCCGGCCTCTCTGTTATACCGCGATACTGCATGCTGGACATAGGATAATATTTCCCTGTCAACACCTTCATTACCTGTCACCGGATAAACTATGTCTGCCTTAAAGTCCCCATCCACCATGACATATCTGTTTTCTTCACGGAAAATTCCGTCAGGTGTTTCATATCTCTCAATTTCTGATATATACTCCTCAAATACTGTCACCGCCTCGTCATCAGGCGTTGCAGTTTCCTGCTGTTCAGGTCCCCCGCAGCCACAAAAAATACTCATCATAGCAATCATGAGCACAACAATAAATAAATATTTTTTCTGCAATAGTTTTTCTCTCATAATCTGAATCCCCTGTAAATTATCTTGCCTTAACTTATCAGCCATATTACGACAATTATATACAAAAACACCTCCGGAGTCAATCCGGAGGCGTCTTATGTTTTATAGTTATTTTTACCGGTTAAAATTAGCTGATGTAACCCTTAGCTGTAAGGATTTCTCTTGCCTTTTCTTCCTTGTCGCCAGCCATGAGAACTACCGGACCTGTGCAACCCATACCTGTTTCAGCATAGATGCCTGCTGCCCAGAGTGCCTGAGCTGCGTCTTCAAGGTCAGTAACTTCAATACCGTGAATTTCTGCAGTACATGCTTCCTTAGGAGGCATCTTAACTTCTTCTGCAGGAGCTGCGGAAGGCTTGTTAGCAGCCTTGTATTCTTCAAGGAGAGCCTTGAGGCCTGCCTTGTTTGCAGCTTCAAATTCAGCAGCTGCTACCTGAAGAACCTTGTTTTCAAGGAGTTCAGTAGCGTACTGGATAGCGCCGGAGATTACAGGTGCACCGGATGCTCTGGAAACGATCATGATAACCTTGTCGAATCCTTCACCGATACCAGGGCCGTAGCCGTAACCAAGTGATTCATAGCTTCCGCCAGTTGTGTAAGCGGAGAAAAGCTTCATCATAAGGTTTCCTGTAAGAGGGTCCATTACCATTACATCAGATGTAGCTGCAAGAAGGTCGTTACCTCTCATTACAACGCCGCCGTCTGCTCTTGCGGACTGAGCAAAGTTGATTGGGTAACCGTTTTCTGCCAGCTTCATCAGAATCTTTTCAGTCTGACGAGCTCCGTCGATATTTGCAATACCAACAGTAGGAGCTTCGATGCCGCAAGCCTTTGCTGAAATGATGCCGTAGATAGCATTCTTAACCATGCCTTCTACTCTGTCAGTTGAGGAAGTACCTGTAGTAGTTGCAAGGAACATTTCCTTACCCATACCAGGAGTGATTACGCGGCCAACAGTGGAAACACCGATAGGGAATGGATAGTGCATAGTTACAGCACCCTGGATTTCTCCAGCTTCCAGCATTGCTTCCATCTTCTTGTGAGCGTCTTCGCCTTCGATTACAACTGCCTTGCAGCCTTTCTTTTCAGCAAGTCTTACGCCTTCGTAAATATTATCCATGCCATGTTCTGTTCCTGCAACAGCAACACCGATTACAGGCTTCTTACCAAAGGAGCCTGTTTCAAGAGCATCTGCGATGTCCAGGAAAGTATTGGCAATCATTTTTTTGATCTGCTTTTCTGACATAGTCTGTATTCCTTCCTTCTGCTTATTCTGCAATGAGGGATTTTGCAAAGTCACGCATTGCTTCGCCGATGAGGCTCTTGATTGTTTCTTCGGAAACTGCAGCAGCTGCTTCCTGCTTGCCAGGGTTTGCTTCTACTAAGAAGGAAACACCGTCGAAGAGGTTAGTCATTCTGCCGAGGAATAAGCTTCCCTTACCGATAATCATAGCACGCTTGATATCTCCTGCTAAGATATCTTCTCTGCAAGGTCCCATGTAAGGAACACCTGAAGGAATGTGGCCCTGAGTTGGAGCCCAGCCTACTAATCCTCTTTCTGCTACGAAAGATGGAATGTCAGTTCTTGCGATGTCGCCTCTCTTTACTCCGAGAGCTGCGATCATCTTGTAGTTAGCTTCAGGAACGTCACCTGCGCCTGCTGGCTTAGTGATATCTGGGTTCTGAAGTTCTGGAGCAAACTTGTCAACGTCAGTTAACTTAAGACCAGCCTTGTCGAGGGAATCAGTTACGAGACCACCGATTACAGCCTGAGGGGATGAACCTGTACCAACTGTGTGTCTGCCAACGATATCAGTTCTGATAACTGGGTTTACACCGTCGTTTTCGCTGAGTAATACTGCAAAACCGCCAAGGCAGTCTTCTAAGATAGGAAGACCCTTCTTAACGTGGTCCTTACCGTTCATACCAAGCTTAGCTGTGCAGCCGCCGGCAGTAACGATAACGTTCTTGAATGTGCCAGCCTTTACTAAGGAAGCAGCATCAAGGATTGCGTGTGCAGGACCTGCACAGAAACCTCTTACGTCGGAACCTGTAGCGTTTACTAAACCAACTACTTCTGCAGCAGCCTTAGCAAAGTTGCCGCCGCCTCTCTGGTTCATATCACCACAAGCTTCTTCGCAGCAGTCTACTACGTATTCGATTTCTGCCGGATCAATACCTGTGTTCTTGATGAGGTGGAGCATTGCAAGAACGCTGGAAGCCTTAGCTACGATGTTTTCAAACATTACGTGTGCGGATAAGTTAACGTCAACGTCGTGAGCTCTCTTAACAGCACCAACAAGCTTGAAGTTGTGGTAGATAGGTTCGGAGTGTTCGTCATTTACAAGTGCAGCGATAGTTTCATCTGTATCGTTGTTCTTATCAAGGATTGCAATCTGTTCTTCCTTTAACATTCCGTGAGCAGTTAACTTAGCCTTAACTTCCTGTGCGAAGCCAGCTTCTAACTTAACTAAGTCGAAAACGTCACAGATCTGCATTAAACCGATGAATTCATCCTGAGGCATGATTTCACCGTACTTACCATATCTTTCAGCCTTTTCAGCCTTCTTGTCATAGTAAGGGAATTCAGTTGCAGCTAAATCTTTGTTTGTCATGTTTCCGATATATACCTGGTTAGGGATATATGCGAGAACATCATCAAAGCTTCTTAAATGGTTTGGAAGCTCTTTTAAGTACTCAGATTCAGGATTAACAATCATTTCTGTAGTCTGAGTTGTACCGTTATGTAAAACCATGTCAGGTGCTGCAGCTAATACGTAGCTTGCACCTTTAATTACTGCATAATCGCTCATATCTTAAAAGTTCTCCTTTTTAATTAAACCATTTCGTAGTACTTCTTGATCATTTCTTCTACTGCTTCCTTAGTTGCGTCGTCTTTTACCTTTTCTTCGATCTTTTCACCGTCTTTGTAAACTGCAACTACTGGAAGGCCCATGATCTTCTGGCTGATAGCAAGTCTTCTAGCCTTAGTTGTGTTAAGAGCTGTGAACTTGATCTTGTCGCCGTAAGTGTCGCCCATAGCGTGTACGTGTGGCATTAATGCAGCGCAAGGAACGCAGCCGTCACCGTAGAAATCTACTACAACATAACCTTCAGCCTGTAATACTTCTGCTTCAAATGTGTTCTTATCTAATTCTAACATGTTTTAATGTCCTCCTTGGGTTTTCAATGATTTTTTAAAAGTTATTATTCGTGTTCTTCGATATATTTACCAGCCTGAACTGCAGCGATAGCACCGTCAGCAGCAGCTGTAACAACCTGTCTTAAGCTCTTCTTTCTGATGTCACCAACAGCGAATACGCCTGGAACGTTAGTCTTCATGTCTTCGTCAGTTACGATGTAACCCTTTTCCATTTCAACCTTGCCTTCGAAGAGAGCTGAGTTTGGCTTGAAGCCGATGAATACGAAGATACCGAATGTGCCGTCTTCTTCGTCTGCAACTACTTCTGTTAATTCGCCAGTCTTAACGTTCTTAACAACCATAGTTTCAACTAAGCCGTCACCCTTGATTTCTTCAACAACGGAATCCCACATGAAGTCGATCTTTTCGTTTGCGAAAGCCTTTTCCTGAATGGACTTAGCTGCTCTGAGTTCGTCTCTTCTGTGGATGATTGTAACCTTTCTTGCGAACTTAGTGAGGTACATAGCTTCTTCAACTGCGGAGTCACCGCCGCCTACTACGTATACTTCAAAATCTTCGAAGAAAGCACCGTCGCATGTAGCGCAGTAGGATACGCCCTTACCGGATAATTCTTTTTCGCCAGGGCAGCCGATTGGAACTGGGTTAGCTCCTGCGGCAATGATAACAACCTTAGCGCTGTATTCTTCGTGAAGGCACTTGATAATCTTTTCTTCGCCTTCAAGTTCAACATCTGTTACTGTATCAAATACATGGTCAACACCGAATCTCTGAGTCTGTGCAACCATACGATCTATTAAAGACGGGCCTGTTTCTTCTTCCAGGCCACCTGGATAGTTTTCAATTTCACTTGTGATAACGATCTGTCCACCGTTTTTCTGTTTTTCGATAATTAATGTATTAAGTCTAGCTCTTCCAGCGTACAGACCTGCGGCTAATCCAGCTGGACCTGCACCAATAATAACTACATCATACTTCTTCATTGGAATCATCTCCTTTTCGGGGTTCTGTTAATTAAAAAAAATAACAATCAGGAAAAGGCGGGGGCTTCCGCCTTTTCCATTGTGATTATAACTGTTCTCTGATAGCGTTCATTTCATTGCAAATGTCATCCACATCGAGAACCATTTCCATCATGCTGATCTGTTCATCGTAAACAGCAGGATCGATTTCTTCCTTAATTTCTGGCTCACAAACGTGGTATACTGTAAGTCCTAACTGGACTCCTGCTAAAGGACCTGCGAAAGTAGGGTCGCCAAGAGTTACTGTTTCAGCTGCAAGGCCTGATGCTTCGCCTTCTGCTGCACCCAGCAGCACAACGATGTTTTCAGCTCCGTACTGATTAGTAAACTCTAAAACTCTTCTCTGATTTTCTAAGTCCATAGCTCCAGCCGCTGTTCAGACGAAGCACTCAGTGGAAGAAAAGATTACTTCTGCTCCAGCGGACACAGCACATTCTTCGATAGCCTGACCAGGAATACCATCTCTGTCGCCAATGATGATAGCTTTCTTGTCTTTAAGAATTGCCATTGAACCGTTTCTCCTTTCTCTAAAAAATTTAGATGCTTGTGCATTTAACAATCACGCTATAATTATATTGCAAATCCCGTGCCACTGCAATAATTATTATAAAAATCACTAATAGTTTTTTTAGATTAAATATTATTATTGGAATTTCAATAAATCAGTGGGCATATAGAGTATAAAGGCATGAAAAAGACGGGCATCCGTCATGGATACCCGCCAGTTTTTTGTCGCTATATGCGCATAATTCTTGTCAACTATTCTCCAAACTTTTCCAGCACGAATTCCTTGAACTTCAGTGCCACCGGTGAAAGGGTGGTATTCTTGTTGTACACCATGTAGAATTCTCTTTCCAGCTCTGTTTCTTCCAGTCTGAAACTGATGTAGTCGCCATTTCCTTTGTCGCTTTCCACTACAACCTGTGAAAGCAGTGACACCCCAAGTCCTGCCGCAACACACTGTTTTACAGCTTCTATACCGTTTACAGTGGCAACCGCCTTAATCATGCTTGTTCTGCCTGCCTGACGCAGCTTTTCCTCAAATGCCCTTCTGGTAGCAGATCCTTCTTCACGCCATACAAGAGGCTCGTCGATGATATACTTCAGGGAAATTGTGTCGGTTTTTTCTCTCAGACGTGTAAACTTTTCGTTCTTCGGCGTGATGAGCACGGACGGTTCCTTAAAAAGCAGTTCGTACTTGAGTCCGTTGTTCTGATACTCGCCTGTAAAACCGATTTCACCCATGTTGTCCAGGATATCGTTCCACACCTGCTCACTGTCTGACTGCTCCAGACGGAAAGTAACTTCCGGATATTCCTTGTGGAAATCTGCCAGGAGTTTAGGTACGATATACTGACCAGGTACGCTGGACGCTCTCAGGTCAATCTGGCCGGAAATTTCCTTGCCGAAATTACCCATGGCGTTGATTGCACGCTCTCTCGTATTGATAAGATTTATAGCGTAGTTATAAAATGCTCTGCCCTGCTTAGTCGGTCTGGATTCCTTGCCCAGTCTGTCAATCAGCGTTACGCCCAGTTCCTTTTCCAGAGAACTGATGTGGGTACTGATGGTAGGCTGAGTCAGGAAAGTTGCTTCTGCCGCCTTGGAGAAGCTCTTGTACTTTATGACATTTACAAATGCCTCGATCTGTTTGAAATCCATATCCACCTCTAAATTAAAACTCTTGCGTCATCTACTTTCTGAGTTATTTTCTGGTTGTCCAGGTAATCGAGAATTGCCATGGCGAATTTTCTTGATGTACCTATGATGTCTCTGAATTCTGCCAGAGTAATCTGGCCATTTGATTCAACTACTTTTTTAAGCTCGCTGAAAGCCCAGCTGTAGGCCTCTGCATCGATGTAGTACTGGTGGCTCAGGCGCACAAGCTCCTTCTGGCCTTCCAGCGCATCGATAACATGTCTGGCATTGGCAGCATCCTTTTCAGTCTGCAGCACTTCATCCACAGTAGGCATCTCGAATCTGGCTTCTCTGTAAATCTTCATGATTCTGTTCTTCATCTTTTCCATTTCTGGAGAATAATGAATCTCAAAATCAGCTGCAGCCACAGTCTTTTCAGCAGTTCTGATGATTCCCGCTTCTTCCATATTGGCCATGATATCTTCGATAATCTTACGGTCTGTAAGTCTCAGTTCCTGCTCAAGCCTGGACTTGAATTCTTCCTTGACCATACCTGCAGAAAGTTCATTTTTAGCATGGTATTCACCCAGAAGATTTCTGCTGAAATCATATACCACCTGCAGATAGTCCTGATGCATCAGGTATTCCTTTTTGATGATTTTTACCTTGCCGTTTTCTGTAAGTTCTCCGATGATTGAGCCGGCCTCTTCGGGGCTCAGCTTCATCTTTATGGCAAGCTGGTCTGCTGTAATCAGCTGGCTGCTTTTTTCTTTTATAATGAGCTGCGCGATTTCTGTTTTAGTACCTTCATCCTTGATTTTCAGAGCTTCCAGAACTTTTTCGTCGTTACGCTTGTGCTTACGCGGCGATACTTCCAGAATCTTGCCCCCGCCTATGGTGATGAGCGGTGAATAGAAACGGACAATGAACCGGTCACCCATTCGGAGGGCAACTTCTTCTTCAAGTCTGAGCTGCACATAGCACTCATCTCCTGCCTCAGCCACATCTCTGTCAAGAAGCACAACCTTGGCCAGCACCTGTGATGAACCGCAGTAAAAATGCACGCGGCTGCCGTTTAAAACAGCCTTGTCGATATCTCCGAAAAGCTTCAGCTTCACGTCCAGCATCATGGTCGGTTCCAGACCGTCCTTACGTGCAAGGACGCTTCCGCGCTCCAGTTCTTCCTTCTTCATGCCGCCCACATTGATGGCGGTACGCTGGCCTGCAAAGGCGCTTTCAACCTGCTCATTGTGAACCTGGATATTTCTTACCTTGGTCAGCTTGCCTTCAGGATAAACCATCATTTCGTCGCCCACATGAATTGTACCTTCCATGAGGGTTCCTGTAACTACGGTACCGAAACCTGAAATAGTGAAAACTCTGTCCACAGGCAGTCTGAAAAGCATATCACTGTCGTTTTTAAGTGCATCATCGTCGATATTGTCGATTATGAGCTGCTTCAGTTCTTCGATATTGATGTTTTCGTGGGCTGAAACCTCGATTTCAGGCGCACCTTCCAGGAAAGTCCCTGCCACCATAGTTCTAGCATCGTCCTTTACAAGCTCAATCCACTCTTCATCGTCCACCAGGTCACGCTTGGTATAAACTATGATTCCCTTATTTATTTCCAGCATACTGAGAATCTGGAAATGTTCCCTGGTCTGCGGCATTACGCCTTCGTCAAGACCGACCACAAGGAGCACCAGGTCAATTCCTCCGATACCCATGAGCATGTTGTTTACAAAACGCTCATGTCCTGGTACGTCGATGATACTGATGTTATAGTCACCGTAAATCATATCAGCGAAACCATTTTCAATTGTAATTCCGCGTTTCTTTTCTTCTTTGAGTCTGTCGGTCTCCATTCCGGTAAGCGCCCTGATGAGGCAGGTTTTACCGTGGTCTACGTGACCGGCAGTCCCCACAATAACATTTTTCATATTCTGTTTCCCCTATTTTGCTGCTGCGATTGCTGCAAGCTTGTCTGCAATCAGCTGATATTCATCAGCAAAGATTGTACGTACATCGAGCACCAGCTGTTCTTCGTGAATTCTTCCTACGATTGGAAGTTCCCCTTTGCGCAGAAGCGCTGCCAGCTGCTGGCTTGTAAACTTTTCATGGGTTATTTTCAGGATAATATTGTCGATAAAGGATGATGGTGCGCTGCCGCCTCCTACCATACCCTTGTCCTTAGCAATTGTAATTTCATAGCCTGCATTCCTGCGTGCGATGGTTCTTTTCAGTGTCTGAGCTGCCTTCATAAGGTCTTCCTGACTTCTTGTAAGCATTGCAAGTACAGGGATTTCCTTCTTTGCCTGTTCTTCGTTATAGTATGCTTTGAAAGTTGCTTCCATTGCCGCAAGAGTCATCTTGTCCACTCTGAGGATACGCGCAAGAGGATGTTTCTTCATCTTGTCGATAAATTCCTTTTTACCTGCCAGCACGCCGCCCTGTGCCCCGCCAAGAAGCTTGTCACCGCTGAAAAGCACCACATCAGCGCCCTGCGCAAATGCGTCCTTAACAGTCGGTTCTTCAATTCCATAAGCAGTAAGGTCAACCATCAGGCCGCTTCCCATATCGTAAATCACCGGAAGACCGTACTTGTCACCCAGTTCTCTCAGCTGAGCAATTGTCGCTTCTTCAGTGAAACCGATAATCTTGTAGTTGCTTGTGTGCACCTTGAGAAGTGCGCCTGTGTTTTCAGTAATACGCTTTTCGTAGTCGCTGATTTTTGTCTTGTTGGTTGTTCCGATTTCTGCAAGGATTGCACCGCTCTGGCTCATGATTTCAGGTACTCTGAAAGAACCGCCGATTTCAACAAGTTCTCCTCTTGAAACGATTACTTCCTTACCTGCACCCATGGTAGCCAGGCAGATCATTGTAGCCGCAGCATTGTTGTTTACAACCATTGCAGCTTCTGCACCTGTGACTTTTTTAATCACTTCTTCAACGTGAGTGTGACGTGAGCCGCGCTTACCTGTTTCCGGGTCGTATTCAAGAGTTGAGTAACGGTCCGCAACTGCTGCAACTGCTGCAGCCGCTGCTTTGCTCAGATTAGCTCTTCCCAGGTTCGTATGCAAAACTACGCCGGTTCCATTGATAACGCGGCGCAGACTGTTGATTTTACAAAAATTAAGGACAGTCACTACCTCATCCACCACATTATCATAAGCTACGAAGCTCTCATCGAGCGCTTCATCTCCGGCAAGAATCTTTTCGCGCTTCCCGTCAATCACCTTTCTGATAGAGTCGGTAATGACTTCATGTGGAAGTTCTCCTGAAAAATCCGCTACAGGCTGGGCCTTGAGAAGGTCATCAACCTTTGGTAGTTTTCTAAGTAAATTGCTGTCCATATTTCTCTCCATATTCATTTTTTTGGCGGGAGTATGTGGGAATCGAACCCACCCAAGAGGCTCCTAACCCCTCGCACCGGTTTTGAAGACCGTAGAGCACACCAGCACTCATCTACCCCCATATCAAGGAGAGACTGCACGAGCCTCTCCTGAAATTACAGTTTCGTTTGTACTGCCGATTACTTCACGAGTAATTCTAAAGCGTTCATAACGATTTCTTTCTGTCTGTTTAATTCCTTTTCAGCAGGTAACTGTGGGTTACCAGTTGGGTAAGGAATAGCCTGTGCGCCAGAGATTCTTGCAGCACCTACAGTTGCAGAAATTGGAGTTACTGTACAGATATGGGCAGCAGGGATACCTGCCTTTTCTAACTGTTTAACAATTGTTGCACCGCAACGTGTACAAGTACCTCATGTGGAAGTCAGGATTGCAGCCTGTACACCTGCAGCAAGCAGATCTTCAGCCATTTCCTGACCAAACTTTGTAGCGTCAGCTACGGAAGTGGAGTTACCAGTTGTTGTTAAGAGGTATGGATATACTTCACCAACAACGCCTTCCTTTTCGAACATCTTCAGAATCTTGTATGGAGCTACACGGTCTGGGGATTCGTTCGCATATACAGGGTCGAAACCTGCGTGAACGGATTCAAAGCCCTGAAGGTCTTCCTTGCCTGCAAGGTCGTACTTCTTCCAGAACTTAGCTGTAGCAGCATACATGTGGTCTGGGTTACCTAATGGAACGATACCACCAGTTGTGCAAAGAGCGATCTTAGCCTTGGATAAGTCTGCGATAGGAGCAGCTGGAGTAACCTTTTCGTATACAGAGATTTCAAGTTCTGTATCGTATGGTTCGCCTTTGAGCTTCTTAACGAGCATTTCTGCAGCTCTTTCTGCACCGTTCTTTTCGTGGAATACGTTTACACGCTGTCCCTTTGGATAGTAGTGTTCCTGCTTAGGAGTGCCGAGCTTTTCGCCAGCGATTAATTTATTAACAAATCCAGTGATTAACGGAATTGCCTTTCTGATTGTAGCAGCGGACTTACCAACTTCCATGATGTAGCAGTCAGCCTTGTACATTTCTACACCAGGGTTTTCCCAGTACAGACCTGTAATGGATGGAATGTTGTAGTTAGCCTGTACGAACTTACATACTTCGCAGCATGCAATACCGAAACGACCAGCGTTGAACGCAGGACCAGCGATTAAGATGTCAGGCTTGTAAGCTTCTACCTGTTCTTTGATGAATTCTAAGCAAACATCCATGTTTTCTACGAAGTAGTTGTCCCCGCAAACGATAGTTGCTACGATTTCACCGCCCTTGATGGAAGGTGCAAATGCGTTAGCGTTACCACGAGTTCCTTCTTCTACGAATGGAGTCTGGTATGCGAATTCTTCCCCACCAATCTGTCCGAAGAACTGGTTGGTGTAAAATAAAATTCTTTTATTTTCAGCCATTTGAACTTTTCTCCTTCCCTCAAATTATAATGTGATAGCACCAAGCTTAGTGTTGCCCTGTAAGTTATGGGAACCCATGATACCGTGGATTTCGAGGAGGAGCTGGCCGTCATCCTGGATGGATGTTACGTTACCGCCGCATACTCTTTCTACTTCCTTAAGGTTACCGATAGTCTTTTCCATAGCTGGGAGCATTACAGTTGCGTTGGAGTTACCTGTTGATACGATTGCGTTTGCTTCCTGAACGGAGTCTGGAAGGGATTCTGACATACCATCCACACCAGCGTCTTCGTTAGTGATGATAACAACTTTAACGCCGTTCTGTTCAAGTTCCTGACAAACGATCATAAGGTCAGTAGTTGGATTACCGAAACCTTCCTGAGAGATGATTGCACCCTGAGCTCCGAGCATCTTAACTTCTCTTACTGTAAGCATTCTGTCTCTGAACTTTTCTTTAAGTGTAGTCATCAGTGGGTTAACAACGATACCCATAAAGTTGATTTCTTTTCCGTGGAGTTTGAATAACTCTGTGATTACTGCGTTGTTCTGGTGCATGTAAGTTGTTGTCTTTGAACCAGGGGATACACAGTTACCGGAAATGATTGCGCCGTCCATTACTTCAAGAGGAGTTACCATTGTAGGTACCATTACCTTAGCATCTCTGCCGTAGAAGTAAGTGTCGTGCAGAAGACCCTGAGCCATTACATTGTAAACGTATACAACTCTTGGTAATTCAGGATATTCCTGATATTTTTCTCCGATGGATTTCCATTCGTAGTTTTCTGCTTCATATTCTGCTTCGAAGCCGTATGTAGCAACTTCTTTAGCAACTTTGATACCAGCAAGTCTTACAACTTCTTCGTGGTCATGCTGGTCTACATAATCCTGCTTTTCGATAATCATAACGAGGTGGCATAATTCGGAGTACTTAGTGTACTGTGTGCCAGGGCCCATCATATCGATAACGCCTTCCTGGAAACCTACGATAGGACCAGTTGATGTTACTGCCATACCAGTAAGAGCAACTGTGATGCCTTCGCCAGCTTCCTGCATGTCTTCTCTGAATAAGCCAGGGAAAGTTTCTCCGCCTTCGAGCTTAGCTCTTGGCTCGATTACATCTTTTACAGGAACGATTCTTACAGATTCGCCTGGTCTTGCAATGTCAAATGAAACGCTCTTCACCTTGCTGTCTTCCAGAACTAATTCTTCAAGTTTCTTAGGATCTACGTATAAGCAGCCGTCAACAACTTTGCCTTCAGTGCCGAACTGGATATCCTTGATCGCAACTTTTCTCAGTTCTAAATTCATGTGACTCTAATCCTTTCTTTTCTTTAATTACTAAAGTAATAAGTGATTGTTTGGTGATTGTTTGTGTGATTGTGATTTGTTAAATGCATCTGTACTATAACGATTTCTAACAATATAATACATACTGTTATTTATTGCAAAGTTCATGCCATAGCAGCAATCGTCTTTAAAGCCCCTCAGACGGTTGAAATGACACAATCTTTATTTATATGCCGACTTTTTTACCGCATTATGCGATAAAAATTCGTCGTCAAAACGCCAAAAATATGGCGTTTCTTGTTATTTTTCGATATCCTCGATGCCAAGTTTGACCATCTTGTATTTAAGAGTCTGGCGAGGAATTCCGAGGATTTCTCCGGCCTTGGTCTTGTTGCCTTTGGTCTTGGCAAGAATCTTGAGAATCAGGTCTCTTTCAACCTGTTCAACCACGGTACGGAGGTCGTAGTCGCCGCTGTTCAGATCAGTGATATCATCACTTTCGTTCACAGGCAGCAGGCTGTTTCTGTGATTCTTATCATTAGTATGTTTACCGTGAAGATAAAGAGGAAGTTCTGAGAACTGAAGAATATCTTCCTTGGTCATGCTGACCATTGATTCAATAACGTGCTTCAGCTCACGCACATTGCCTTCCCATTCATATTCGAGGAAAAATTTACGCAGTTTTTCGGAGATGCCCTTTACATTTTTATTGTAGACTTCATTGAAATAATCTATATAGTTATCTACCAGATATTCGATATCGTCAGGACGCTCTCTCAGCGGCGGAAGGTAAATCATGTTGCTTGAAAGTCTGTAGAAAAGGTCCTTTCTGAGGATCATCTTTTCAATTGCTTCCATAGGATCAACATTCATTGCCGCCACAATTTTTACATTGACTTTCTTTTCTTTATTGGCACCGATAGGTCTGAATGTTCCTTCCTGAACTACTCTCAGCAGTTTGCCCTGCACATGGTAAGGCAGTGCATTAAGTTCATCCAGGAAAAAGATTCCGCCGTCAGCCTCTTCAAAGAGACCTTTTTTATTCTCAGCACCTGTGTAAGAGCCCTTGGTTGTACCGAAGAGAATTGACTCAATGAGATTTTCAGGAACTGCTGCACAGTTCTGGATGATTGTTCTCTGTTTAGGACTTGATGCGTAGTTGATCATGGCCTGAGCGAACATTTCCTTACCGGTACCTGTTTCGCCGTAAATCAGCACCGGATTATTGTTCAGTGCAAAAATCTTGGCTTTTTCAATGGCATCAATCATCTTGTCGTTGATTGTGAGAATGTCATCAAAACTGATTTTATCGTTGCTTTCTCTGTTGGGATGGAATTTGCCTTCGCCCTTGATTGTACTCAGATAATCTTCTCTGCTTTCGGCGTCGCCTACAGTTGTAAGGTCCTTGGTCAGTTCCACAACACCGCACACCTGACCCTCATGGAAAACCGGGATTGTCAGGTTCTGTGTAACATATACCTGACCGTTTATGTCGACGAATTCCTGAGCATCATTGAAGACTGTCACACCTGTTGACATTGTCTTGGCGATGGAACTGTTATTCTTGGCAAGGGAAGGATACATGTCAAAGAAATGCTTATATTCCTTTGAGTCCTGAGCACCACCCATGTTTGAGTCAAAACGCGAATTATATACAATTTCAAAATCCTTATTGACTACGAGAACATAGTCTGCTTTTTTCAGCATCAATTCCTCTTTGGTTGCCATGGTTTATCTCCTGTACTCTTCAATACCGCTTCTCAGAAGAAGGGCATCAATAAACTGCAGATCCGGCAGAAGCTGGTCATCATATTTTTTCATATATGTATTGTCCAGATACTTCTGTGTTTCTGCAATGCTGTCTTCTATTATTATAAGGCTGTCCATGTGAAGGTCCATGTGGCGTCCTTCTTCAGGGACTTCCATATAAACTGACTTGTATGGAGTTTCATGAGGCTTGATTCTGCCCATCATAGGGTGCATGATGAGTCTGGCACCAACATGTATATGGTCTCTTGCCAGCTTTAAAATTTCATCCTGAGCAAGGTCTTCATGAAGCTCCACGTTCTCAGTATTGGAAAAATCAATACTTACCTTGGGGTTATTAGTTATTATCAATGTTTTCATACTATAATAATAGCGGTTTCGACAGTATTCTGTCAAGATATATTTGCCATCTCAATATTGAAATTTTAGATATTCGTCGTTTTATATTGTTTTATTTTCATTATAAGGGTATAATGACCTTAAAATGACCAATTATGACTATTTATATTATCAATATCAGGAGGTTTTTCCATGTCAGAAGTAAAACTGACCACTATGACCAACAACGGCGGCTGAGCAGCCAAAGTAGAGCCAAGTGCCCTGGAACAGGTTCTGTCCCAGTTACCAAAATTCTATGATCCTAACCTTATAGTAGGTTTTGACACCAGCGACGATGCCGCTGTATATAAAATCAACGATACCACTGCCCTTATCCAGACAGTGGATATCTTCCCGCCTGTAGTAGATGACCCTTACATGTACGGCCAGATTGCTGCGGCCAACTCCCTCAGTGACGTTTATGCCATGGGCGGACGTCCCAAGCTTGCAATGAACGTTCTCTGCATGCCTGAGGACCTGCCGCAGTCAGTGCTTTCTGACGTACTTCAGGGCGGTTATTCCAAGTGCCGCGAAGCCGATACAATTATCTGCGGCGGCCACACAATCAAGGACAAAGAGCCTAAATACGGCCTCTGCGTAAGCGGTTTCGTTCACCCTGACAAAATCCTCAAGAACAACGGATGCCAGGAAGGCGACCTGATTATCATCACCAAGGCAGTAGGTACAGGTATTCTCAACACAGCCATGAAAGCAGACCTGCTTCAGCCTTCCACAGTAAAAACTCTCAGCGAGTCCATGGCCCAGCTTAACAGAGTTGCTGCTGAAATGCTGGAAGGTTTCACTGTAAATGCATGTACAGACGTCACAGGCTTTGGTCTTATCGGACACGCCTACGAAATGGCCCACGGAAGCAAGGACATCAGTATTGTTCTCGAAAGCCAGAAAGTTCCTATCCTTCCCGAAGCTCTCGAAATGGCTGAAATGGGTATCGTTCCTGCCGGTGCATATAAGAACAGAGAATGGATGGGCTGCAGCGTTCAGGCAGGCCTGAGAATCCCTCTTGCGCTTACAGACGTTATGTATGACCCTCAGACCTCCGGCGGTCTCATGGTCTCTGTACCGGAAAAAGAAGCCCACAAGCTCATTGCCCGCATGAAAGACCATCTTCCTACCGCCGAAATCATCGGTTATGTAGACAAACTTACCAAGAAATCACTCATAGTTAAATAATAAAGCAAAGGCCCCGGTAAGAATACCGGGGTCTTCGCTTTGGTTGTGTGATTATATTGGATTAATATGGGTAAATTGCTTAGAAATTATCGTAAATCCACTGCTTGTCAGTAAGCGGAATATCGAAAGCATCTGCAGTATCCTTGAATGTAAGGTAACCCTTTACGAAGTCAAGACCATATCTTAATGATTCGTCATCCATTGTAGCCTGCTTCCAGCCCTTGTTTGCAAGTGCCATGATGTACTTGATAGTAGCGTTGGAAAGAGCAGCGGATGCTGAGTTTGCAACTGCACTTGGAAGGTTTGCAATACCGATGTGTCTGATGCCGTCAACTTCGAATACTGCGTTTTCGTGTGTGCTGTACTGGCTTGTTTCAATAGCTCCGCCTGGTTCAGCGTCGATGTCCACGATTAAGGACTTAGGCTGCATGAGCTTGAGCATATCTCTTGTGATAATCTTCAGGCCAGGGAACCATTTTACGCAGTTGAATACGATATCTGCGTCCTTGATTTCCTGTTCAACGTTTGCTCTGTTGGAGTAAAGAGTTCTTACGCCTGGAAGCTTGTTTGCAATAACATCTTCAAGTTTCTTGAGGTCTGTATCCATAAGAACTACGTCAGCATTGAGGCCGAGACCCAGTCTTGCAGCGGAAACACCTACGTTGCCTGCACCGAAGATAACAATCTTCATAGGCTTGATACCAGGGTTGCCGCAAACCAGCTTACCTAAACCGCCTTCAGTTGTGAAGGAGTAGAAAATACCTGTTAAAAGACCTACTTCACCGGCCATTCTGCTCATTGGTTCAAGAAGAGGGAATCTGCCGTTTTCGTCCTTAACATCTTCGTAAGCAAGTGCTACGCACTTGGAGTTCAGGAGAGCTTCTGTCTGAGGTCTTCTGTTGGATGAGTGGATATAAGTAAACAGAGTATGTCTTTCTTCAAGGAGATCGAACTGGCTTGGAAGCATTTCTTTAACCTTGATGATAAGGTCTGCTGCCTTCCATACTTCAGGTTCAGTTTCAAGGATAGTTGCGCCTACCGCTTCGTACATTGCATCTGTGTAGCCTGCAGCTGCACCGGCATCTTTCTGTACATATACTTCATGGCCTGCGTTTACTAAAACGCCCACGTTTGAAGGAATAATAGCGACTCTGT
>JAFSCP010000016.1 GCA_017436705.1 Bacillota bacterium | reverse complement strand
TTTTCGTTAAGGTCCGTCATTTCAGTCCTCCGTCTACACTTTCTTTATAGGAGCGATGCCCTTGGCAAGCTTCTTGGAACCTGCAGCATCGAAGTTTACAGTTACAGTTTTTGCGTCCATGTCCACAATTATACCGTGGCCGAACTTGGCATGGGTCACCTGATCGCCCACCTGGAAATCCACACCTGCAGCACCTTTGGCAGTTTCCTTGACAGTCTGCTTCGCATACTTCATAGGATCGTAAGCAAAAGGCTTGTAGGCCGGCTGGCTGAATCCATCCAGGCTTCCTGTGGAAACGCCCAGCTTGTTTGCTGTCCTGCGGCTTGGCTGGTAAACTGCATCTCCCGCTTCATCCAGCAGCCTGCTGTCCAGTTCTTTGAGGAAAGTGGACTCTCTGGTGTAGTCTCCCTGACCGTACATCACGCGGTAGGCAGCGCTTGTAAGGAAAAGTTTTTCCTTGGCACGTGTCATGCCCACATAGCAAAGTCTGCGCTCTTCTTCCAGTCCGGTCTCGCTGTCAAGTGAACGGTAGCTTGGGAAAAGTCCGTCTTCCATACCCGGCAGGAAAACCACAGGAAACTCAAGTCCCTTGGCGCTGTGCATGGTCATAAGGGTAACTTTGCCCGCTTCTTCATCGTATTTATCAGTATCGCTGTCGGTAGCAACTCTTTCCAGAAACTCTTCCAGCGTTGCTTTTTCCTGTGCATCTGCCTTTTCCTTCTCAAAATCGTAGATGAACGATTTGAAGTCCAGCAGGTTTTCAATGCGGCTTTCGGCTTCCACAGTGTTTTCTGCTTCCAGAGCTTTGAGGTAGCCTGTCTTTACCAACAGATTATCGTAAATATCGGAAACACGCAGGTTTTCCTTTTCCTGCTGGCAGAGTCTGATTATATCAACCATTTCCTTCACAGCCACGGATGCCTTGGCAGGCAGGCTGTAAACCACTTCTTCCTCCATAAGACATTCCAGCATTGACTGGCCGTTTACCTTTGCAAGAGCTTCGATTTTGCCCAGAGTTGTGGGACCTACACCTCTCTTTGGCTCGTTGATTACCCTCTTCAGAGCCAGGTCGTCAGCAGGGTTCACCACAAGACGGAGATAACAGATCATGTCCTTGGTTTCTTTACGTTCGTAGAAACTGAAGCCGGAAAGAATCTGGTACGGAATTCCGCGGCGTTTCAGCGCATCTTCAAAAAGTCTGGACTGGGCATTGGTTCTGTAAAGCACCGCAAAATCATCATAGCTTCGCTTGCCCGCCAGAAAATCAATTTCCTGAGCCACATACCAGGCTTCTTCCTTGTCGCTTTCTGCACGCTTGTATACGATCTTGTCGCCGGCTTCCTTGTCGGTCCACAGTTCCTTGGCCTTACGGCCTTTGTTGTTCTTTATTACTGAATGTGCCGCAGCCAGAATATTTCCGTAGGAACGGTAATTCTGCTCCAGCTTGATGACCTTTGCAGACGGGAAGTCCTTCTCAAAGTCCAGAATATTGCGTATATCGGCACCTCGCCACTGGTAAATACACTGGTCATCGTCGCCGACAACACAGAGATTTTTGTGAGCACTTGCCATCATTTTGATAATTTCATACTGAATATGGTTGGTATCCTGATACTCGTCCACCATTATGTATCTGAAACGTCTCTGGTACTCAGCCAGCGCGTCCCTGTCCTCTTTCAGCACATGAAGAGCATTCACCAGCAGGTCGTCAAAGTCCATGGCATTGTTTGCCCTCAGCTGGCGCTGATATTCCTTGTAAACGTTATAAATCACCTTGGTCTTAGGTGTCTGCCCTTCGATTTCAATGAACTTTTCAGGGTCGATGTCTGCTTCCTTCTGCTTGCTGATAATGGAAGAAAGGTATGCCTGCGGGAACTGCTTGCTGTCCACATTCAGTTCCTTCATTATATTCTTGACCAGAGTCTTGGTGTCCACTGTGTCGTAAACCACGAAATTCTTTTCGTAACCCACCACGTTATAGTGCTCACGCAGAATTCTCAGGCTCATTGCGTGGAAAGTCATTATCCACATGCCTGGACATGAGCCAACCAGTTTTTCAACACGCTCGCGCATCTCACCGGCTGCCTTGTTGGTGAAAGTAACTGCCAGAATATTATAGGGGCTCACGCCCTGTTCTATTAAATAAGCGATTCTGTGGGTCATGGTCGCAGTCTTGCCGCTGCCTGCCCCTGCCAGAATAAGAAGGGGCCCGTCGGTATGGGTCGCCGCCTTCTGCTGCTCTCTGTTCAGATGATCCAGATTCATAAACTCTCTCCTTCTTTACCTCTTAATCCTCTGCACCGATCAGGTAATCATAATAACCTGCCTCAGTGTAGATTGTGTTTTTTCCTTCAACTGAATACACGCTGACATAATCTTTTGACTTGTAGCGGATACAGGATGTCAGCAATGCCTGCTCCTTATCATACGCAAAACCTTCCGGTACCTGGCATGTAAACTTCACCTTTTCGCCCGGATCCAGAAAAAGCCTCTTACCCTTGGCCAGAACCCCTTCCTTGCCGCTTTCAGGCTTGTTGTATCCGACGCTTGGCAGATTACAGACCCTGCCTGTTTCAAGGTTTTCCAGCGCAAAAACGCCGTCGAAATATGTCTTCGCGGCCTTACTGTTGTTGGTGAAAGTAATGGTCAGAGTGCCATCGTCATTAAGCGATTTCGGCAAAGTCACTGTAAACTTAGGCTTGGTATAAGTCAGAGTCACTGACTTTGCAGTGCTGTACTTGCCCTTGGTACCGCCGTCATAAGCGCGGACCTTATAGTAGTACTTCTTGCCTACAGTCAGCCCTGTGTTCTTGTAAGTCACAGTCTTGCCGCTGGTGATGGTCTTGATCTTCTTGTACGTACCATCCTTGCCGGTCTTGCGGTAAATCTCATAACCATCAGCGTTCTTAACCTTCTCCCAGGAAAGAGTAACGCTGGTCTGACTCTTCTGCTTGGCTGTCATAACAACCTTTGCCGGAGTAGCCGCAAAAGCCACCTCAGCAGCACCCACCATGAGCATCACACTCACCATTAAAATTGTAATTGTCTTCTTAAATAAGTTCTTCATAACAATTTATTATATCATAAAAACGCCGGGGCTACTACCCCGGCATTTCAAAATTCACTACCTGCCAAACAAAATTCTGATATAGTTTCTTCTGCTGTGAAGTATTCTATCTACATAAACATCGTTTTCTTCTATACGGTAGAAAATCAAATATTTCTTTACAGACAAAATACGATAATCACTTTTAAATGGTACCAGTTCATCAAGCATAATTCCTATTTCCGAGAAGGTCTCCAGCTTCTGTACTGCATCAAGAATATTGTTTATTTCGTTTTCTGCTATATATAAACTGCAACTATCTGCTAAAATGTAGTTCTGGATTTCTTCCAAATCATTAAGAGCTAGTCTCGAATAATGCAGTTTATTCTTCATTTCTTTTTTTAGCCAGGTACTCGCTTACTTCTTCATGCAAGAGCCACCCTTCCTCCTCCCCAGATTTCTTACCACAAGAAAGTTCTGTCATAAGCGCTACTGCTGACATAAGCTTTTCGTATTCTGTAATATCAAGGATCGCGTATCGTCCTCTCCCATTTTTAGTCAGAAATACCGGTGCTCCAACTGCAACATCATTAAGCACTTCTGAATAGTTTCTCAAATCAGAAATTGGTTTTATATTAGGCATTAATATCACCTCCCATTTTGTTGTAAAAATTATACCAAAATTTTATGTTAAATTCAACGATAAATTTAATGTTATCCATATTAAAACATCCCTTCGGATTGGAAGTCTCGCGGGATGATTTTGGCTAGTATGTTTTACTGCACAACGAATTCTTTTTCTAAAATAATTGGTCCTGGGTTATGAAATGACACCTCAACTTCAAGTTTGTATTCCAATGCATTTTCTGGTCTGCTAAAGTCGACTTCTCGCGGCTTAGTATTGTGAAACGGCCTTATTGATATGGCTAAAGGACTGGATACTTCCGGTCCATGCATCTGGCCACACCTGACCCATCCGTAGTAATCGTCCAGAGCATAGGCAGTCCACTCACCAGGAACCATACGCCTCAAAGAATAGTTTTTTACTGAGTATTCAGGATTACCGTCATTATCACTGTCAGTAAGTTTTATTTTTGCAAACCATTGGGGTCTGATTAAACTTACAGAAATTATAATAAGTAACAGTACAATTACGGTCATTAACACTTTTTTCTTATGCACAGCAACATCACCTTCTTTAGTTATTCAAACATTGCATTTTCATGCCACAATTAAAATTTAATTCAATATTTTATATAGAATCTCTGCTCTGCCGTACCACAACAGTGGTTATATTGAATATTTTAAATGTTTTTTCCATATCATGCAATATTTTCGACAAAAACATTGAATTATTTTGATATTTCCTAAAAACAAATCAATATTCTCATATTTTTAGGCCAATATCCTTAAAAACCTATCTTGAAACCAGTAAAACATTGATTTATTTTGAAAAGCTCATCAAAAAAGGCAATAAAAAAGGGAAGTCTTGCGACTTCCCTAAGTAATGCTATACGAGTTCTAAGAATACAACTTCTGCGTTGTCCCCCTGACGAGGTCCTAACTTAAGAATTCTTGTGTATCCGCCGTTTCTGTCAGCATATTTTGGAGCGATTTCTTCGAACAGCTTAGTTACAACGGTTTCATCAAATACATATGCTAAAACCTGTCTTCTAGCGTGAAGGTCACCGCGCTTAGCTAATGTAATCAGCTTTTCAGCTTCTCTTCTTGCTTCCTTAGCTCTGCAATCTGTAGTCTGAATTCTGCCTTCTCTGAATAAATCAGTTACAAGGTTTCTTAACATAGACTTTCTGTGAGCTGTAGGTCTGCCTAATTTTCTGTATCCAGGCATAATGAGATTCTCCTTTCTGCAAAGTTATTAGTCATCACTAGGTCTTAATCCAAGGCCTAATTCTTCCAGTTTAGCTTTTACTTCATCTAAAGATTTCTTACCAAGGTTTCTAACCTTCATCATATCATCTTCTGACTTCTGAGTAAGTTCTTCTACTGTGTTGATTGCTGCTCTCTTGAGGCAGTTGAAGGAACGAACTGAAAGTTCAAGTTCTTCAATTGTCATTTCAAGAGCCTTTTCTTTCTGGTCTTCTTCCTTTTCAACCATGATTTCCATGGAACCAGTCACATCAGTGAGTGCGATGAACAGGTTTAAGTGTTCCTGCATAATCTTTGCACCGATGGACACGCCTTCATCAGGTGAAATTGAACCGTCTGTCCAGATTTCAAGCACAAGTCTGTCGTAGTCAGTAACCTGACCAACTCTTGTGTTTTCTACAGTAAAGTTAACCTTTCTTACAGGAGTGTAGATGGAGTCTGTAGGAATGACTGAAATTGGTGTATTTTCATTCTTGTTCATTTCTGCAGGCACATAACCTCTGCCTCTTGCAAGATTGATTTCCATTACGAGAGTAGCGTTTTCTTCAAGAGTTGCGATATGAAGGTCTGGATTGAAGATCTCCATATCAGCATCTCCGATGATGTCAGCCGCTGTTACTTCCTTAGGACCAACAGCGTTGATGATTACTCTCTTAGTGTTCTCGCCGTTTAATCTTACAGCAAGTTTCTTTAAGTTTAAGATGATTTCTGTAACGTCTTCTTTAACTCCTGGGATTGTTGAAAACTCGTGAAGTACTCCGTCGATTTTAATTGATGTTACTGCAGCACCAGGTAAGGAGCTTAAAAGAATTCTTCTAAGTGCGTTACCGAGTGTTGTGCCATAACCTCTTTCGAGAGGTTCTACTACGAATTTACCGTAGTTTCCGTCTTCATCAATATACTTATTGATTGTTGGTTTTTCGATTTCGATCACTCAAAAACCCTCCCTTTCATTCCAAGACATGCGTTAGCTTATGCTACGTTATTACTTGGAGTATAATTCGACGATTAAGTGCTCTGCAATTGGAGTATCGATTTCTTCTCTTCTTGGCACAGCAACAACTTTACCTTCTAACTTGTCAACGTCAACGCTCATCCAAGCAGGAACTGTGATGGACATTTCCTTGATTTCCTTGAACTTAGGAGACTTCTGGGACTTTTCCTTAACAGCGATAACGTCGCCAGCCTTAACTTCCATTGAAGGAATGTCAGCCTTGTGACCGTTAACTGTGAAGTGTCCGTGAGTTACAAGCTGTCTTGCTTCCTTTCTGGAAGCTGCGAAACCAAGTCTGAAAACAACGTTATCCAGTCTTGTTTCAAGTAAGATCATGAGGTTTTCACCAGTCTTACCGTGTCTCTTAGAAGCTTTTTCGAATAAGTTTCTGAACTGAGTTTCCTGAACTCCGTAGAATCTCTTTGCTTTCTGCTTTTCTCTTAACTGTAAACCATAGTCGGACATTTTCTTTCTTGCCTGACCGTGCTGTCCAGGAGCGTAATTTCTTCTTTCAATAGCACACTTGCTGCTGTAGCATCTTTCGCCCTTTAAGAAAAGCTTCTGACCTTCTCTTCTGCATAATTTGCAGTTTGCATCTGTATATCTTGACATTTAAATTACTCCTCCTTTCCTAGACTCTTCTTCTCTTTGGTGGTCTGCATCCGTTGTGTGGGATTGGTGTGATATCTCTGATCATAGTGATTTCGAGACCTGCAGTCTGAAGTGCTCTGATAGCAGCTTCTCTGCCGGAACCTGGACCCTTTACATAAACTTCAACAGTCTTTAAACCGTGTTCCATTGCGCCCTTAGCAGCTTCTTCAGCAGCCATCTGTGCAGCGAATGGAGTGGACTTTCTTGAACCCTTAAAACCAAGGGAACCAGCGGATGACCATGAAAGGGCATTACCGCTCATATCTGTAAGAGTAACTAAAGTATTGTTAAAGGTGGACTGGATATGTGCCTGGCCCTTTTCGATATTCTTACGTTCTCTTTTTTTCTTTCTTACTGTCTTCTTTACAGCTTTAGCCATTACATCCTACCTCCTTTACTTCTTTTTCTTTCTACCAACGGTCTTCTTTGGACCCTTACGAGTTCTAGCGTTTGTCTTAGTGTTCTGACCTCTTACTGGAAGTCCTCTTCTGTGTCTGATACCTCTGTAGGAACCGATTTCCATAAGTCTCTTGATGTTTAAAGAAACTTCTCTTCTGAGGTCACCTTCTACGAGATATTCTTCGTCGATGATTTTTCTGATTTTACCAGCTTCATCTTCTGTAAGATCCTTAACTCTTGTGTCTGGGTTGATGCCAGCTTTTTCAAGGATAGCTAATGAAGTTGGTCTGCCAATACCGTAGATATAGGTTAAACCGATTTCTACTCTTTTTTCTCTTGGTAAGTCAACACCGGCTATACGAGCCATACTTTTCTCCTTCCCCCATCTTCCGTCGCCTTGCCGGGGGCGATATAGACGGGATCACTTAATTAATTGAAAACAGCCTTGATGCTGAAGCCCCGGTAGCATTCAGCGGCCAATTATTTATTTGATTATTAACCCTGTTTCTGCTTGTGCTTAGGATTTTCGCAGATAACCATTACTTTTCCGTTTCTCTTGATTACTTTGCACTTTTCGCAGATAGGTTTTAC
>JAFSCP010000015.1 GCA_017436705.1 Bacillota bacterium | reverse complement strand
GTCGATGTTTTCGAAGTCAACCTTCTGACCAAGACCGTATCTTTCGAAGAGAGTCTTTGTGATTGCTGCTGTAAGAGTTGTCTTACCGTGGTCTACGTGTCCGATAGTACCAATGTTAATATGCGGTTTAGTTCTTTCAAATTTAGCTTTTGCCATTGTTATCATTCCTCCTGATTGTATAACGTTATTTTTTGGAAGTGTGGAGTTGGGCGTCCCCAAATCCACGTTGGGTTTAGCTCAAACCTACTATTGATTTTACCATATTTCAACGGTTTTGCAAATACATTTTTGTGTTGAGTGTGTGTAAAATCGCTAAAATATAGGGTTTAGCCTAATTATGAGGATTTTCTCCGATGGCCACAGGCGCCAGCCAGAGTTTGAAAGGTTCTGCCTTAGGCGATGGAACTGACTGAATGATAAAGCTGAATTTTATCTTATCTCCGGCGTTTGTGTATATTCTCCGCAGGATTTGCTGTAACCGTTGAAAATTTTTTCATCTTGCGGAAAAAGTGTAAAGGAAGGTATCCTTTTCTTTCCGCACCAACAATTGCTCTGAAAAAATAGCAAACCCTCAAGCCATTGCAACTGCACGGTTTGAGGGTTTGTACAATGTGGATATTTGCATTTGCTGCGGAAAATATTCACACGCAATCAGATTTCTTTCCGCAGCACCTATAAAAGAATGGGGGCCGCAAGGTTTTTTGCGGAAATTATACATAAAAATGCTGCGCAGGCAGGAATACAACCGGCACTCCCTTTGCAAAATCACTCCTAAGCAGCCCCATACAGCCTTTCCATGCACAAAAACCACGGCAGGTCAGTCGCCCCGCCGTGGTTTCTTTCATTAATGTTCCAATATGTATTTTGTAGTCTTGTACAGTATTTCCGGCAGCACTCCGAAGGAGTACTCTTTTTCCACTCTTTCTGTGAACTGATGGGCGTCCTTGCCGTAGCAGCCGATATCAGCAACAGGAAGGTCCAGTTCGCGCATATCGTCAAGAGGAAGGTCATATACGATACCGAAGCCCGGCATATTTTCCTTCAGCGCTTCAATCGCACCTTCTTCCTTAGGTGCCGCTGCATAGCTCAGGTCAGATATGCATGGCAGGAATTTTTTCTGTACCAGATTATAGTCGCATTCTGTGGTGCTTGTTGCATATTCCACCGCCTCAATAAGGCGTTTTTCGTCAGACATTATACCTTCAACATAAATGTGCGGGTAGTATGGCGGCGTAAGATACACGATCAGCACCGGATTCTTGTCAGACCATAATGAGTGGACATATTCCACAACTTTCATGGCGCGGTCACGGACATCATACTCCGGATTCTGTGAGATTTCTTCTGCGTATTCGCGTACCATTGTATCAAACCTGCTGCCCACTTCGGCTTTTACCAGTTCATAAAGCTGCTGGTAACTCAGTGTTCTTTCAACCCATGGAAGCTTTTCGAAGTTGGCACCTCTCATGGCGCAGAAGTCCTCGTAAGCCTCGTTCAGGTCGTTGATTACTGTGCGGAAAGCCCTTGCACCGACTTTCATCATTTTTTCCATGACCTGCGCCGGCGTGCTGCAGTGGGTCGCGAAATTGAAGAAAACAATTGACTTGTTTGCAATCTGCACGGAGTACTCAGGTTTCAGATCGCGCTGCATCAGCGTAATCGGAGGCAGAGTCACTTCCCCGTCAACCACATCGGAAAGTGCCGGGTTCAGGTTGACCTTGCGTGTGATTTCTGCTGCAATCTGGTTAGGGTCAAGGCCGCTGAAAGACTCGCCCACGTGGCTTTCTTTGCCTATAATCAGGAAAGTGGGCATCAGCTTGCCTACGGTGCCTACATACTGATATACATTTTCATCGCCGGGATAAGCAGGCGCTATGTAGTCAGGGTCAAGCATGGCCATGTAGTCATATCCCTGTTCTTTTTTCAGGCGCACCAGCTCAGGCACAAAAGTCAGCATGCCTTTGGAGCTTCCTTCTTCATCACAGACAGCCGCAAAGATAATATTTCCTTCCAGTTCCTCAATCTCCTCTGAAAGGCGTTCCATCAGAGCCATTACCACAGCCACCCCCGACTTCATGTCGAAAATGCCGCGGCCGAAAAGGTAATTTCCTGACTCAAGATCCTCTCTCACTTCATCTGTTAGACTGCTTACTTCTTTAAGTTTTTCCACCAGCTCATAAGGTCTGGTTGCGTACTCTGCCAGAGCACCATAGTCAGAAATTCCTACGGTATCTGTATGTCCGATGAAAACCACGGTACGATCCGACGGTTTCTTTTCTCCGTTCATTATTGCAACCACTGACTTTCTGCCCCATGGGTCATCCTTTACCGGCAGGAAATACAGTTTTTCCGGGTGTTTTTTATAATATTCCAGCTGAGAAAAAATTTCGTAAACTTTATCGCTGACATCATTTTCGCCATCCGTTTCAACGATACTTTTTTCCTCCACCAGCTGAACAACAATTTCTTCGATTCTTTCTTTCAGATTATGGTACATAGATTGCCTCATTTTTCTCGTATAATTCAGAACAAAAACTGCTTTATAGCCCGATTATATCACATTCTGACGGAATATAAAACATGTTGAATTCCTTTTTTCGTTCTGATAAAATACTATAAATGTAAGCAGGCCGATGGTGGGTATTTTTCAGGGGAAGGAGTGTGTCAAATTATGTCGAAACAAAACAATTCTTTCTGGGATTCCATGCGGAAACTTTTCCATGGCAGACCCGTAATAAATAACCCCCGCTACCCTAAGTCCTGGCAGCCCCAGACCGATTACAACCCTGTAGCGCCCGGCTCAGAAAAACCCGAAAAAATCGATATGCGCCCCAAGGCGGTTGCTCAGCGTGAAAAGAAGCCCGCCGTGCATTGATATGGCCGGTTGCTGCAGTCGCCGGAGTCGTTCTGGTGTTTGTTGCAGCAATTCTTATAAAAAAATTCAGCTGATTCTCCGGTGTGGTTTGATCCGCACCGTTTTTTGTGCATATTCTCCGCAGGATTGGCTGTAACCGTTGAAATTTTTTTCTGACTGCGGAAAAAGTGCAAAGGGAGGGGCACCCTTTTTTCCGCATTAACAATTACACCGGAGCAAGAACAAACCCTCAAGCCATTGCAGCTGCACAACTTGAGGGTTTTATAATAGAAATCCCCGAATTCGCTGCGGAAAATATTCACGCGCAATCAGATTTCTTTCCGCAACGCTGATAAAAGAATGAGGGCTGCAAGGTTTCCTGCGGAAGTTATGCATAAAAATGTGGCGCAGGACTCGGTTCTGACCATAGTCCCTTTGCAAGCAACTGCTGACGGCCACGCCCGGGGAGTTCAATTCTGCCTGGCATCCTTCAAAAAGTAAAAATACCCACCGCAAAGCGATGGGTATTTTTACTTGGAGCTGCTGAGCAGACTTGAACTGCCGAACCTCATCCTTACCAAGGATGCGCTCTACCGACTGAGCTACAGCAGCAGGTGTTTTGCGTGGGCGTTAAAACCCACGCACTATATAATAACATTATTTTTCAAGATATGCAACTATTTTCTTTTTTATTCTCTGAATTGCATTGTCGATGGATTTAGGGGATTTGCCCAGAATTTCTGCGATTTCCACATAGCTGTGGCCTTTTAGTTTTTCGGTCCATACCTGCCATTCGAAGCTGCTGAAGAGTCCGCTGTCCGAGGCTTTCAGGCCGGCAACAGCTTCCTGCAGAAGCATCAGGGCTTCTGGTTCATTGTCCATGGAAGCAGCAATAAGGTCACCCACTGTCATATCGGGACGCTCGTCATCAACGCCGCCGCTCAGAGACAGAGACTCATTGAGAGGCTGGTGTTTCTGGCGGTTAGCCTTTTTTATGGCCGTCATAATCTGATTGTTCACGCAGGTGTCGGCAAAAGTCTTGAAGGCAGCCTCTTTGTTGGCATCAAAACCTCTGATAGCCTTAAAAAGTCCTATCATTCCCTCCTGCACCACATCTTCGCTGTCTGCGCCGGCGATGTAATACGATTTTGCCTTGTTTTTTACGAAACCTTTGTATTTTTCAATGAGTATTTCCTCGGCGGTTTCGCTGCCCTCCTGGGCCATTTTCACCAGCTGTTCGTCGGTGAGAATGTGTAAACTACTGAACTCCATCTCTCTGCTTTCTTACTTCGTAGATAATAACTGCTGCCGCATTGGACGCGTTGAGGGAAGTGATTTTGCCCACCATAGGCATTGATACCACAAAATCGCACTTATCCTTAACCAGCTTGCTGATACCGAAGCCTTCGCTGCCGATTACCACAGCCAGCTTGCCCTTAAGGTCAGCCTTGTAGTATTCCTGGCCGCCCATGTCGCAGGCTGCAACCCAGATGCCCATTTCTTTCAGTTCATCGATGGTCTGTGCGATGTTTGTAACCTTTACGCATGGCATGTATTCAATTGCGCCGGCGGAAGCCTTGGCAACCACTTCTGTCAGGCCGCATGCACGTCTCTTAGGGATGATAACGCCGTGAGCACCTGCACATTCAGCTGTACGCATGATTGCGCCCAGATTGTGAGGGTCTTCCAGGTTATCTAATATAATAATGAAAGGATCTTCGCCCTTCTCTGCGGCGCGCGCAAAAATGTCTTCCATTTCAGCGTATTCGTAAGGGCTGATGTATGCTGCAACGCCCTGGTGTGCCTGACCTGCAGCGATTCTGTCGAGGGCTGCTTTTTCAACCTTCATTACAGGAATGCCTGCATCCTTGGCCATTGCCAGGATTTTGATCATGGAACCTTCAGCAGAGCTTACAACAAGCTTGTCGATTTCTCTGCCGTTTTTAAGAGCTTCTGTCACAGGGTTTCTGCCTACGATTACGTTAGGATTTGGTTCGCCGAATTCTCTGTCGTCTTCAAAGTTTCTTCTGCCGGAGCCTGCACCTGCGCCTGCTGCGCCGCCTCTGCCTGCAGATGGTTTCTTTGCGCCGTCTTTAAGGCCGCGGCTGCCTGCGCTTTCGCCGTAGGATGCGTATGCTGCTCTGCTGCTTGGGCGCTTTGTGTTGTGATTATCTCTTCTGTTTTTTACCTTTGCCATTATTTTTCTCTCTTATATTCTAAAAACTGATACTTGATTCCGTTCTCTTCCTGCATTTCGCTGGCCCATACCACCTTGTAATCTTCAAGCTCATCAGCATTTTTGATAAAAGCATCTGCGTCGAACTCTTCGTAAATTTTAGTGATAAAAAGGCTGTCGCACTCTTCCATGAGCATGTTGTAAACCATAGCACCGCCTATGAGCATTACGTTTTCAGGCTCGTACTTGGCGCACTCTTCGCGGAGCTGGTCCATTGAGCGAACCACGATGCAGCCTTCCTTTTCGAAGAAAGGATTGGCTGTCAGCACGATGTTGGTTCTGCCCGGAAGAGGTCTGCCGCCCGGAAGACTTTCAAGGGTCTTACGGCCCATTACAACTACCTTGCCCAGGGTTCTTTCTTTAAAATATTTAAGGTCGCCGGGAAGGTGGGTAAGAAGCCCGCCGTCTCTGCCGATACCCCAGTTTTTATCTGCTGCAACAATCATATTCATGTGTGTCACCTCAAATCGTTAAATTGCGATAGGAATGTTAAGTATCTGCGGATTTTTCTGATAATCTTCGATGATGATATCATCTGTAGTGAAGTCGTAGAAATTCTTCACATCAGGGTTGAGTCTGAACTTAGGCGCCGGATACTGCGGACGCTTGATCAGTTCTTCGATTACCGGCACATGACGGTCATAAATATGTGCGTCACTGATTACATGTACCAGTTCCCCTGCCTTAAGGCCGCTTACCTGAGCAAACATGTGAACCAGCACAGAGTACTGAACCACGTTCCAGTTGTTTGCTGCCAGAATGTCCTGGGAGCGCTGGTTGAGGATTGCATTGAGCTTACCGTCAGCCACGTTGAAAGTCATGCTGTATGCGCATGGTTCCAGGTTCATTTCAGAAAGGTCTGCAAAATTATATATATTGGTCATGATTCTTCTGGAGTAAGGTGTATTCTTCAGCTGCCAGAGCACGTTGTCCACCTGGTCCATTTCGCCCTGGGCGAACTTATATTTAACGCCCATCTGGTAGCCGTAAGCCTTGCCGATGGAACCGTCTTCATCAGCCCATTCGTCCCAGATATGCGGTTTCAGGTCGTGGATATTGTTGGACTTTTTCTGCCAGATCCAGAGTATTTCGTCTACTGCGGACTTGATTGCAGTAGGACGGAGAGTCAGTGCAGGGAATTCTTCCTGCAGGTTGTATCTGTTTACCACACCGAAAGTTTTGATGGTGTGGGCAGGAGTTCCGTCCTCCCATCTGGCGCGGACAGTCTGGCCTTCTGACGAAAAACCGTTGTCCAGAATTTCACGGCACATATTTACAAATAAAACGTCTGCTTTACTCATGGGCATTGCCTCCTTCTATGATTTCAAACGCTTTGGCGATGATTTCTTCCATACGCTGCTCCTGACCGGAAAGGTGGAGGTAGCCGATAAGCGCCTCAAAAGCCGTTGCCAGCTTATAGGTCACAGGACCTGCGCTGCGGGCCTTGGAAGCGGTTTTGTGGTTTCTTGCGCGCTTGGCAAGACTTACTTCCTCTTCAGTAAGAAAGTCCGTCATAAGGGCTTTTAAAGCCTTTGCCTGCCCGTCTGCGCACACGAAATGGACCGCGTACTTGTGCAGCATGTCCACATTGGGGATCCCTGCCTCAAGCACGTGTTTCCTTGCATAAATTTCATAGACGGCATCGCCTATGTAAGCCAATGCCGTCGTGTTGATATCTTTAGGATTCAAGTTATTCATTACTGTTCCTTAATCACCTGGACTCCCTGTGGAGTGTCCTTTAAAGTGAAGCCCTTTGCCTTGAGGATGTCTCTGATTTCGTCAGCCTTGGCAAAGTCCTTAGCCTTTCTTGCAGCCTGACGCTGGTCGATGAGTTCCTGGATTTCAGGGTCGATTTCAACCTTTTCTTCAATATCCTGCTGAAGAAGACCCAGAACAGTTGCAAGTTCCATAAGGGTTTCAAGGGATTTTTCTGCGAATTCCTTAGTTGCGCCGCCGCGTGCAGCAGTGTTGATTGCTGTGATAAGACCGAAAACTGCGGAAATAGCGTCTGCTGTGTTAAGGTCATCGTCCATTGCAGTGATGAATTCCTGTCTGAACTTGTCGTAGCCTGCCAGCTTTTCCTTTTCAGCGTCAGTCATTGTGCCTTCACCTGTAGCGATGAGGTGTCTCAGGTTGGACTTGGCATTTCTCATTCTTGTGAGACCGTTCTTGGACTGAATAAGGATATCTTCGCAGAAATCGATAGGTCCTCTGTAGTGGCCGCTGAGAATGAGGAATCTGAGAGTTTCTCCGTCATAAATCTGGAGCAGGTCTCTTACAGTCTTGAAGTTGCCAAGGGATTTGGACATCTTGGTTCCGTCTACATTGATGTAGCCGTTGTGCATCCAGTAGTTTGCAAAGCAGCATCCGTTGTGAGCTTCGGACTGTGCAATTTCGTTTTCGTGGTGAGGGAACTGAAGGTCCGCACCGCCTGCGTGGATGTCGATGGTTTCACCCAGGAACTTTTTAGCCATAGCGGAACATTCGATGTGCCAGCCAGGTCTGCCCATGCCCCATGGAGATTCCCATGCGATTTCGCTTTCTTCCTTACGTGCTTTCCAGAGTGCGAAGTCCAGCGGATCTTCCTTCTTTTCGCCTACAGCAATTCTCGCACCTGCGATGAGGTCTTCGATGTTCTTGCCGGAAAGCTTGCCGTAACCGTCGAACTTTCTTGTTCTGTAATATACGTCGCCTTCGGATTCGTAAGCGAAGCCCTTTTCGATAAGGTCTTCAACGAATCTGATAATGTCATCAATTGTCTTGGATACCTGTGGGTGTACAGTTGCTTTTTTTACGTTGAGGGCAGCTGCGTCCTTGTAGTATTCTTCGATATACTTTTCGCTGACTTCAGGCGCAGTGATGCCTTCCTCCTTGGCTCTGTTGATGATTTTGTCGTCAACGTCAGTGAAGTTCTGAACGAACTTTACCTTGTAGCCTCTGTATTCCAGATATTTTCTCATAGTGTCAAACACTACGAAAGGTCTTGCGTTACCGATGTGGAAAAAGTTATATACTGTAGGTCCGCAGACATACATCTTTACTTTTCCAGGTTCGATAGGAACAAATTCTTCTTTTCTTCTTGTGAGTGTATTATAAATCTTCACTTGTCTTTCCTCCTGTTATTTCACCGTGGATTTCTTTTTCTGCTTCAAGCACGCTGTTTACAATGCCGCATTCAACGCAGTCACCGCACTGGGTGCAGCCTGCAGCCTGGGCATCCGGCAGGTCATCACTTCCGCCGGCGCAGTCAGCGCACAGAGAAAGGTCTTCGTATTCAGCCTTCAGCAGATTTTCAAGGGCCACAATACGTTTGCGCAGGCACTCGATTTCCACTGCGATAGGATCCGGCAGGTCTACCTGGTTCATATCCTCAGTGTGCGGTTTGCCATGGCGCTTTACGATGGTTCCCGGAATACCGACAACAGTGCAGCCGTCGGGCACTTCCTTGAGAACTACAGAGCCGCCGCCGATTTTTACATCATTGCCCACTCTGAAAGGTCCCAGAACCTTTGCCCCTGTGCTGATAACCACACGGTTTCCGATGGTCGGGTGACGTTTACCGGTGTCTTTGCCGGTACCCCCAAGGGTTACCCCCTGATAGATGGTAACATCGTCGCCGATTTCAGTGGTTTCACCTATTACAACACCCATACCGTGGTCGATGAAGCATCTGCGTCCGATTTTTGCGCCAGGATGTATTTCGATACCCGTGCAGAACCTTGTAAGCTGTGAAATGATTCTGGCAATGAGTTTTAAGTTATGATTGTACATCCAGTGCGCCGGTTTATGCATGATGAGCGCCCAGATTCCCGGGTAGCAAATCAGTATTTCCAGCCCGTTTCTGGCTGCCGGGTCCTTTTCAAGGGCCGCTCTGATTTCTTCACCAACTTCTCTGAAAAAAGCCATCAGTTATTACTCCTCTACAACTTTGATAGTCTTGATAACCTGCTTTTCATACGGACAGTCCATTCTGTCTCTTCTTACGCTTACAATCTGGTCTGCAATGTCAAGGCCTTCAGTAATCTTACCGAACGCAGCATACTGACCATCAAGGTGAGGAGCCTTTGCAACCATGATGAAGAACTGGGAACCAGCTGAGTCTGGATGCATTGCTCTTGCCATGGAAAGTACGCCTCTTGTGTGCTTGAGGTCATTCTTTACACCGTTTGCAGAGAATTCGCCTTTGATGTTGTGGCCAGGACCGCCTGTGCCGTTGCCGTAAGGGCAGCCGCCCTGAATCATGAAACCAGGGATTACTCTGTGGAAAGTAAGTCCATCATAGAATCCGCTGTTAGCCAGGTTTTCAAAATTTTCTACTGAGATAGGTGCATGTTCAGGATAAAGTTCACCTGTCATTACACCGCCGTTTTCCATTTCAATAATTACTTTTTTCATTATATTATTCTCCTTATACTATACCCGCGCCATTGCGGAGCAAACATTTATTTTTACTTTTCAGCGTTTACGATTGCGATAGCATCTTTGATTGCTTCTTCAACTGACTTTTCGGACTTTTCTGCGTCTCTTCTCAGCTTATACTCAACGATGCCTTCAGGTGCTCTCTTACCTACAGTGATTCTTACAGGAATTCCGAGAAGGTCAGCATCCTTGAACTTAACGCCAGGTCTTTCCTTTCTGTCGTCCAGAAGAACTTCCACGCCTGCAGACTGGAGAGTCTTGTAGATGTTTTCTGCAACTGCTGCCTGCTCTTCATCTTCAGGCTTAACCAGTGTAACGATTACGTGGTAAGGTGCAACGGACATAGGCCAGATGATACCGTCTTCGTCGTGGTGCTGTTCTACGATTGCGGAAAGAGTTCTTGTAACACCGATACCGTAGCAGCCCATTACGATAAGCTGATCCTGCTGGTTTTCGTCCTTGTAAGTTGCGTTCATTGCAGAAGAGTACTTAGTACCCAGCTTGAATACCTGACCAACTTCGATACCTCTTGCGTGCTTTACAGGAGCTCCGCATACAGGACAAGGATCGCCGACTTTGAGAGTCTTCAGGTCAGTAACGATGTCACCCTTGTAATCTCTGCCGTAGTTTACATTCTTAACGTGGTGGTCAGTCTTGTTTGCGCCTGCAACCAGGTTCTTGAGGCCAGGAAGTTCGCTGTCAACAACGATCTTGCAGTCGTGAAGGCCCTGCGGACCTGTGAAACCGCCCACACATCCGCATACTTCGCCCATCTTTGCTTCGTCAGCAAATTCGATAGCGTGTTCAGGAATGTTGAGAGCGTTTACGAGCTTAGTCATATTAAGTTCTCTGTCGCCTCTTACGAAAGCTGCAACATAACCGTTTTCCTTGCCTTCTTCGTTGTAAGTCACGAAAAGAAGAGCTTTGATTGTCTGAGTCTGGTCAAGGCCGAGGAAGTTTGCAACTTCTTCGATAGTCTTGGTTCCAGGTGTATGAACTTCTTCCATAGGAAGCATTTCCACATCATCCTGAGCAGGAGCGTCAACGCATTCAGCTCTTTCAGTAGTAGCTGCCATGGAGCACTTTTCGCAGTATGCGATTTCGGATTCACCAACTTCAGAAAGAGCAGTGAATTCGTGGGAGTTGCTTCCGCCGATTGCACCTGTGTCAGCTTCTACAGGTCTGAAAGTAAGTCCGCATCTTGTGAAAACTCTTTCGTATGCGTCGTACATATCCTGGTAGCTCTTGTCCAGACCTTCGTAGTCCTTGTCGAAGGAGTAAGCGTCCTTCATGATGAATTCTCTGGATCTCATGAGACCGAATCTAGGTCTTGCTTCGTCTCTGTACTTAGTCTGGATCTGATATAAGTTAAGAGGTAACTGTCTGTGGGAAGTTACGTCGTTTCTGATGATGTCTGTGAAAACTTCTTCGTGTGTTGGTCCTAAGCAGAAGTCACGGCCGTTTCTGTCCTTGACTCTCCACATTTCTGGTCCGTATGCGTACCATCTGCCGGATTCCTGCCAGAGTTCAGCAGGCTGAACAGCGGACATGAGGATTTCCTGTGCGCCCTTTGCGTCCATTTCCTGACGGATGATTTCTTCGATTTTACGAACTGATCTCCAGCCAAGCGGCATGAAACCGTATACGCCGGAAACTAATTTTCTGATCATACCTGTTCTCAGAAGAAGAATATGGCTGGCAATTTCAGCTTCGTTAGGAACTTCTCTGAGTGTCTTTAAGTGCATCTGTGATAATTTCAATTTTTACACGCTCCTTCTATTTATAAAGTATACAAACTGCTTCCGCAGCGATTCCCTCTTCACGGCCCACAAAACCAAGCTTTTCGGTGGTGGTGCCCTTTACATTGACTCTCTCAATCTCAATACCCAGTGTTTCCGCGATGTTTGTTCTCATCTGCGGTATATATGAAGCAATTTTAGGCTTCTGGGCCATGACTGTCACATCCACATTGCCCACCTTGTAGCCCTCATCGCTTATTAACCTTTTTACGTGTTCCAGCAGTTTCATGCTTGAAATGCCCTTGTACTGCTGGTCACTGTCAGGAAAGTGTTTTCCGATATCTCCCATAGCCGCTGCGCCCAGTATTGCATCCATAAGTGCATGAATCAGAACGTCCGCGTCCGAATGACCAAGAAGACCCTTGGTGTGAGGAATATCAACACCTCCAAGAATCAGTCTGCGGCCTTCCACCAGCTGGTGTACATCGTATCCGCATCCAACTCTCATGTCCATTTTTTTATCCTCCTCCGGGAGATCCTCCCTCGTGGTAATCTTTATGTTTGTGTAGTCGCCCTCTGCCAGAGCCACCGGATGACCCAGCCGCTCCACCAGGCCTGCGTCGTCAGTGCCGCTGAAGCCTTCTTCAAAGGCCTTGGCGAAGGCTTCCTTCAGCAGGCAGACCTCAAAGCCCTGGGGCGTCTGCACGCTGAAGAGGGCGCTCCGGTCCAGGGTCCGCGAGGAGCGCCCTGGCGGCACTGCCTCCTGCCCGGCTTCCCTTCCGGTCTCCAGAACCTGTCTCACCGTGTCCTTCACAGGCACGCACGGCACGCATGCTCCCTGATTATATGCCCCTTCAAGCACTCTGTCAATTACGTCACCCGTGACAAAGGGTCTCGCTCCGTCATGTACCAGAACCAGCCCGTCCGTGACTGTTTTAAGCCCTTCGTAAACTGAATCCTGACGCTGGGCGCCGCCGGTCAGAATCTTCCTGACCTTGGCAAACCTGCTGCAGAGTTCTTCACATAACATGACAAAATCCCCACCGGTTACGACTGCTATCTGGTCCACCGCCGGGTGTACTTCAAAAGCGGCCACTGCCTTTTCAAGGACAGTTTCTCCGCCTATCTTTAAAAACTGTTTGGGCAGGTCGCCGCCGAAGCGTGTGCCTTTACCGGCGGCGACCACAATTGCTGTTACATTTTTTCCTTCAAACACAAATTTATACCTTTTGTATTACTGCCGGATAACCCGGTCTTTATTATCTGATTTTACCGAAAATCATTCTGCCAGCAGCTGTCTGCAGCACGCTGGTAACGTTGATATCCAGCGTTTTGCCGATATGTCTGCGGCCGTCTTCAACTACAATCATTGTACCGTCATCAAGGTAAGCGATGGCCTGATTGTGGTCCTTGCCCTGCTTGATAAGGGTAACGTTCATAGTCTCGCCCGGAATAACCATCGGTTTCATTGCATTGGCCAGTTCGTTGATGTTAAGCACGGGTACGCCTTTGATAAGAGCAACCTTATTAAGGTTGAAATCATTGGTCACAACCTTTCCCTTCATAATCTGACCCAGCTTGAGAAGTTTTACGTCTACCTCCGGAATATCCTTAAGCGCCTTTTCTGAGTCTGTATTGTAAATTTCAATACCGTATTCAGTCTGGATTTTGTTGAGAATATCCAGCCCTCTGCGTCCTCTGTTTCTCTTCAGTCCGTCTGATGAATCGGCAATATGGCGCAGTTCAACCAGAACGAACTCAGGAATTACGATAGGCCCTTCAAGAAACCCGGTCTTCATAATCTCAAGAATTCTTCCGTCAATGATTACGCTTGTGTCGAGAATCTTGGGCACTCTTGCGGACTTCTTTTCCTTGGTGTTATAGGCATAGCTGTTTTCTTCAGCCTGCTGCGGCTTCTGCGGCTGCTCTTTTTTGGCAGTTGCAAGGGCGCTGAGCATTTCTCCGCCCTTCTTGCTGCCCACAACAGTTCCAAGGAATGCCATAATCCCATAAAGAATAACCGTTACGGTCAGATACAGTGACGGCTGCTTGATTACATCTTTGTAAATCTGAGTCAAAAGATATGCGATTAACAGACCTGCAATAAGTCCGATGGCACCACCAACCAGAGCATAAGTTGATACGCCCTGCAGATCGTTCTCGATGTTTGCTGCGACTTTCCGGCTTTTCTGCGTAAGTGTCGGTGCGATACGGTAAAAAATAATTACAAAAATAAAGACGAAAATTGCTGTCATCCAAGTCTGCACATCACCTGGAAGTTCCGAGATCACATTGAACTTAACAAGCAGAAAATTGCTGAGCACAAAGAACTCGTATCCGATCAGACCACCAACAATGGTAAAGAACCATTTGAAAAGTCTCTTGAACATTATTCAGTTTTTCCTCCTTTCTCTTGAATTTTTCCAGATATTCCGAAGTCTGTCCTCCGGACTGCTGTGTGTCTTAAATATTGAGTAAAGTTACACAGACTCGTCCACCAGTTTTTCAGCTTCAGCGGGGTCCATATCAGCCGCCAGGATTATTTCACTGATGAGCACCTGCCGCGCATTTATGAGCATCTTCCTTTCACCCGAAGAAAGGCTGCGGTACTTATCCATGCGCATAAGGTTTCTCACGACTTCTGCAACCTGCATAATGTCTCCTGTTCTCAGCTTATCCATGTTTTCACGATGACGGCGGCTCCAGTTGCTGTTCATTTTGGTGCTTTCTCCGCGCAGCAAAACAACTACATCCTCAATCACCTTTTTGTCAACGATTTCGCGGACACCCACTGACTCGCCCGAATCCACAGGAATCATAATGTCCATATCATTGCAAGGCAACTTAAAAATGTAGTACTGTTTCTTCTCACCCAGGATTTTTTTCTCTTCGATACCCTGAATGGTTCCTGCACCATGCATCGGGTAAACGATTTTATCGCCTACTGAAAACACGATATAGTACCTCCATTTTATATCTGTATTCTTAGTATAAAAGAATTCCCCCCGCCAGTCAAGCCAAGGGGGAGAAATAAAGTGAAAATTCGTTATTCTATCATATAGTCTGCACTGTGTCAACACATTAAATATAGGTATAGCTGCATCCCTTCCCGCAGATTACCGATATATAAAAAGAGTTAATTCCCCCGAATTCGGGGGAATTAACTTCCTGTGTTTATATTATTTTAAAATCTTTAAATTCTGTTCTTCCAAAATAGACATCTGGTGTATAGCTATTTTATTCAATTTCATCAATCGATCTTTCTGGCCTAATCCATCTTCAATCAATACTGCATTAATATTTTCCATATTTGAAAGACAAATCAGTTCATTAATGCTTGCATAATCTCGGATATTGCCTTTTTTATCAGGATATGCTTCACGCCATTGTTTGGCAGTCATACCAAACAATGCCATATTTAAAACATCCGCCTCAGAAGCATAGATAATAGATGTCTGTTGTGATGTAAGTTCCGCCGGAATTAAATTTGTTTTTATAGCATCTGTATGTATTCGGTAATTTATTTTTGCAAGTTCTCTTTTAGCGCTCCAACCAAGTAAGGTTTGTTCCTGTTTCTTTAAGCGTTCAAATTCTTTAATCAAATATAGTTTAAACTGAGGAGATACCCAACTCGCAAATTCAAATGCAATATCTTTATAAGCATATGTTCCACCATATCTGCCCGCTTTTGCAATAATTCCTTTAGAATTAGTTCTTGTTACCCATTGTTTCACAGACATCAAGAAGCGATTCAGGCCAGCTTCCTGCATTATTTCATAATAAGTATCAATATCAAAATCCTCATTGTACATTTCTTCCCAAATACCAAGAAATTCTATCGTATTCTTGTTGCGAAGCCATTTTTCAATCAATGCTGGCCCATTGTCAAGGTTTCTCACCATATCTGTCAACGAAATATAATCATCCTCTTCAATCTGTAATACTTGTATTTCATTTCCATCAACATTGAGTTTTCCCATAAGTCATCCATCCTTTCTTTCTACGATTGCAAACCTACTCCGCTCAACAGCCACAAACCTTTTTTTATTATATCACATGCCGTTAATCAGCGCAAGAACATCTGTTCGGTCGCGCTATTTACCTTTATAACAGGGAGAACCCGACCTATTCAAGCTACTCGCATAGGATTACGGATAAAAGTCAGTAGTACCCTCACATTTCACACAAATTTCACCCACCCACTATAATTTCCCTTGCAAACGTGGTAAAATAGTGTTAACAGAATGCTGGCAGCACAGCCGGCAGAAGAAAAATACAAAGGAGGATTCCCATGTACAGAATTTTAGTGGTGGATGACGAACCGAAAATCCGCGAGGTCATCAAAGAATATGCCGAATTCAGCGGCTATGAAGTTACCGAAGCCGAAGACGGCATGAGCGCAGTGGGCCTTTGCAAACTCAACGACTACGATTTGATCGTTATGGATATTATGATGCCGAAGCTGGACGGTTTTTCCGCATGCAAGGAAATCCGCAAAATCAAGGATATTCCTATCATCATGCTCAGCGCCCGCGGTGAAGAATACGACAAGCTTTTTGGTTTCGAGCTTGGCATCGATGACTACGTTGTAAAGCCTTTCAGCCCTAAGGAACTGATGGCGAGAATCAACGCGGTTCTTTCCCGCAAAAGCAGCGCAGCACCTGCCGTACAGAGCGCCCTTAAGTTCGGCGGCCTGGAAATCAACATCGCAGCCAGAACTGTAACCGTTGACGGCGTAAAGGTCGACCTGACTCCGAAGGAATACGAACTGCTTTTCTACCTGGTAGAAAACAAGAATATCGCCCTTTCCAGAGACAAGCTGCTCTCCGACATCTGGGGCTACGACTTCTTCGGCGATGACAGAACCATCGACACCCACATCAAGAATTTACGTAACAACTTAGGTCCTTACAGAGACTACATTGTCACACTCAGAGGGGTAGGTTATAAATTTGAGTTCGAAAATTAGATTTGACTTTAAAAGCATAAGGTTCCGCCTGTGGCTCTGCTTCATGGTGGTGGTTGTATTTATGCTGGCGCTTATCTGGGGGCTTCACATCCTGCTTCTCAACAACAGTTACGAGCAGATGAAGATCCGCGAGGTTGACGAAATTGCTTCCACTCTGCACAGCTCATACATACGTAATGATGAGCATCTGACAGAGACAATCCAGGAGCTTTCCATAACCAACGACCTCTATGTGCTTATGGAATCCGGCGGCTCACTTCTCCTCTTCAATCCGGAGCAGGAAAGCGTGGTGCCTGTCTACAGATACCAGAGCCAGATTCCCAAGCTCCGGGAAGCCTTGCAGGCTGCTCAGGGCAAAGCGTCTGTTCACTTCAAGTTCACTACAAGCTTTGAAAAATACAACACCCTCGCTTACGGCAGAATGCTCAGCGCTGTGCCTCATCAGGAAGTTTATCTGTATATTTTCTCCCCGCTTTATCCGGTAGAATCTACGGTAAATATCCTGAAAACCCAGCTTTTCACTGTTACCATCGTAACGCTGATTCTTGCGTTTGCCATGGCAGGATTCTTTTCAACCAGAATTGCCCGCCCTATCAAGAGCATGACTGCTACTGCAAGGCGCATGGGTAAAGGCGACTATAATGTAAAATTCGAGGGCGGCGGCTATTCAGAAATCAACAATCTTGCCCTTTCCCTCAACACAGCGGCCTACGAACTTGGCATGGCCGATGTACGCCAGAAAGACCTGGTTGCCAACGTTTCCCATGACCTGAAAACACCGCTGACCATGATCCGTTCCTATGCGGAAATGATCCGCGACCTTTCCGGTGACATCCCTGAAAAGCGCAACGCTCATCTGCAGGTAATCATCGACGAAACCATGCGCATGAGCCAGCTGGTAGGCGACATGACTTCTATTTCAGCCATGAACACAAAAAAAATCGTGCTCGAAAAAGAGTCTTTCGATATCTGCGCCGTTGCTGCATCCATCCTGGCTTCTTACGAGGTTCTGCAGGAACAGGAAGGATATAATTTCGTATTCAACCATCCTAAGGAATGTATTGTCTACGCAGACAAGAAGCGTATCGAGCAGGTAATTTCCAACCTTACAGGCAACGCCATCAAATATTGCGGCGAGGATAAAACGGTTATTGTCAATATCAAGCGCGCAGGCCAGTACTGTCTGGTGGAAGTAACTGACTACGGCCCGGGCATCAAGGCTGACGATCTTCCACACATCTGGGACCGCTACTACAAGACAAGTACCAACTACGTCCGTCCGACAAGCGGCTCAGGCCTGGGACTTTCAATCGTAAAAGAACTTCTGACGCTCCACCGCGTAAACTACGGTGTAGACAGCAAAGTGGGCAAAGGTTCTACATTCTGGTTCGAACTGGATGTTGCCCGCAAGCAGCTGCCGTCGCGTCAGAAAACACAGCATACACAAAAGGATGCGCCATCCGGTCAGCCGGAAAGCACATCCTCATCAGACAAGTAAATATATACGTTATTCAGTTCAGGAGGTATATGCTTTAAATGCCTCCTGAATATTTTTTGCACCGACTATGCGGCATCTGCCCACCGCGTTTCCCATCTTATCTGCATTGCGTGCAGGCAGAATTACCTGCTCATATCCCAGACGCGCTGCTTCTTTAATAATTTTTTCTGCGTTCTGCACAGAGCGCAGTTCTCCCGTAAGCCCTACTTCTCCTATGGCCAGAGTTCTTCTGGCCGGTACAGCCCTTTTATATGACGAGTAGATTGCCAGTGCCGCAGCCAGGTCAGTTCCCGTGCCTTCCGGTCTGATTCCTCCTACCACATTGACATACACATCCTGATTTATCAGCTGCAGTCCTACGATTTTTTCCATTACAGCCAGAATCATGCTCAGACGCGTGTTATCCACTCCCACTGCAGTTCTGCGGGCAAATCCCACATTGGCAGGTGACACCAGTGCCTGGATTTCAAACATGACAGGTCTGCTGCCTTCATATACCGCTGTGGTCACCGAGCCTTCGGACAGTTCTTCGCGGTTTTCAAGAAACTTGGCTGAAATATCACGGACTTCCTGAAGTCCGGTGGCTTCCATGACAAAAGCACCGATTTCGCTTGTGGTTCCGAAACGGTTCTTATATGAACGGAGCACCCTGAACTCCTGGTCTCTTTCGCCGCTGAAGTTGAGCACACAGTCCACCAGATGTTCCACAGTCTTAGGTCCGGCCAGGTCTCCGCTCTTGGTCACATGGGCAACAATAAAAATCGGTATGTTCTTAGTCTTGCCAATCTTCATAAGCTGGTTTCCGCACATTCTGACCTGAGAAACACTTCCTGGCGCCGAATCAAGCTGGCTGCTGTAAAGGGTCTGTATGGAGTCTATAATCAAAAAGGCCGGCTTTATATTTTCGCAGGCAGTTTCCACATTCTCCATGTTGGTTTCTGCCAGCACGAAAAGACTGTCCGGGATAGTGCTGCACACTCTGTCCGCGCGGAGCTTGATCTGTTCTTCAGACTCTTCACCGGAAACATAGAGCACCGGCACACCCTTTGCTGCAATATTGGCTGCAGTCTGAATAATTATAGTAGATTTACCGATACCCGGTTCGCCGGAAATAAGTACCAGCGAGCCCTTTACCATGCCGCCGCCCAGCACCCGGTTCAGTTCACCGATACCGGTATCAATACGTTCATAATCCGCTGTTCCCACAGCTTTCAGTTTCGATAGTTTCGCGCCTTCTGCCCCGCGGCTACGCACATCCTCTGCTGCGCCAGCAGGCACAACCTTTTCCTCAACAAAAGAATTCCACGCACCACAGATGCACTTGCCCATCCACTGTGTACTCTCGTACCCGCACTCCTGACACACAAAAACTGTTTTTCCTTTTTTGGCCATACCACACCTCCGAACATTTGTTCTCAGTATATAATACAACAAAAAAGCCCCTTTGGCAAGGGGTTTTTAGCCGGCAACAGCCAGACGTTCAAACGAGCCGCCTTCTGCCCATCTGCTGCAGTATATGTCTGTACATTTTTTATATTTCTCAAACAGTTTCTGCGCACTCTTCTCGTCACCATAAACTTTCCAGCAACCTGTGCATTTACAGTTACAGGCCTTATTTTCGATGAAGCCACATACATCTTCCAGCGGATACCCAAGAAAAAGTCCGATTTCGTGGGGAAAATCTTCCGACTCCCCGATTCTTTTAATCAGATGCACGACGCACTGTTCCGCTGACCGGCATCTGCCGTATCCGCGCTGGTCCAGAATCGACTGAGCCGTTGAATTTTCAAGATCTCTGCGCAGATGCGAAGGACGGTAAACATATATCAGAACCCTGCCGTCACGCCAGCGCAGCGGCAGCACGCGCAGACCTTTTTTTACCAGTACCTTATTGATGCGGCGCAGCTGATTCTTCAGCTCCTCCTCATCATCAAAGGCACAGGAAAACATATTTCCCGTCTTTAGTCTTGCAAGTGTAGGCGCGCAGTGACGCAAAATCATTTCCTCTGACATAAGCTTCCCCTTTCATAATCCTTTCCGCCTCATTCAGTTAGCATATGCTAACCATGCCGCGAAAAAAATATGCCCTCACCGGGCATCCCGTGTGTCGGGCAAGGGACCCGTAAGAGCCCCTTCGTCCCGCAAACGTATTCGTTTTATATTACAGTGACATTGTAGCCAGTGTAGTTTCTGTGTATGTTCTTGCAGCCAGTTCCTGATCAAGAAGATAAAGTCCTCTTGGGTCTGTGCCGAAAAGTTCCATCTTAGTAATCAGATCGGAAGCGTTCTTTTCTTCTTCGCCCTGTTCCTTAACGTACCAGTCTAAGAACTGTACAGTTCTGAAATCGTTTACTTTCTGAGCTTCACCGTAGATTGTGTGAATCAGTTCAGTAACGTACTGTTCGTGTGCATAAGCAGCGTTAAGCGGATCGATGAGTTCTTCGTAAACCTTATCAGGCTTGCCTACTGCTTCAAGTGTAACCTTCTGGTTGTTGTCATGGAGATAGTGATAAATCATCATCGCATGGTCCATTTCTTCCTTGGCCTGCACTTCGTACCAGTTGGAGAAGCCGTCAAGGCCCTTATCATTATAGAAGTTTGCCATATCCAGATATAAATATGCTGAATACATTTCCTTGTTGATCTGGTCGTTTAATAATTCTCTTACTTTCTCGTTCATAATATCCTCCTTAATAATTCAGTCCTATCCAAGTGCCACATCCAGCACCATCATTATTGAAAATCCTACGGCGAAGAAAACTGTTCCGATGTTGGAGTGTTTTCCCTGAGACATTTCCGGAATCAGGTCTTCAACTACAACGTAGATCATTGCCCCTGCTGAAAAGCTCAGCAGATAAGGCAGTATCGGCACAAATATTCCTGCCGCCAGTATGGTAAGCGCCGCACCAAGCGGTTCAACAATCCCCGACAGCGCGCCTCCTGCAAAAGCTTTGCCCTTGGTCCAGCCTTCTGAGCGGAGCGGCATTGATATAATCGCCCCTTCAGGAAAGTTCTGAATAGCCAGTCCGATTGAAAGCGCCAGTGCGCCGGCCACTGTAATTTCAGAATTGCCGGAGAGCAGTCCCGCGTACACAACCCCTGCCGCCATTCCTTCAGGAATGTTGTGGAGTGTAACTGCGAAAAGCAGTCTTGTTGTTTTCTTAAGGCTTACTTCAGGACCTTCACTTTCGCCGTCACCGTGAATGTGAGGAACAATGTGGTCCAGCGCCAGAAGAAAAAGCACTCCCAGCCAGAAACCAGCTACCGCCGGTATGAATGCCAGCTTGCCCATGTGCTCCGACTGGTTCATTGCCGGAATCAGCAGGCTCCACACAGAAGCCGCAACCATAACACCTGCCGCAAAACCATTGAGCGCCTTATGTATTTTTTCATTGAGCTGCCCTTTCAGGAAAAACACGCAGGCCGCGCCCGCTGCAGTTCCTAAAAAAGGAATCATTATGCCCCTTATAACATCTGTCATAGTCCGTCCCTCCTGTACATATTATATTCCCGCAAAAAGGCAGTTTCAATCATTTTATCAGAAATTTCAACTTTGCTTTATTTTATCAGAAATCCGGAAATATACAATGTTTTCTCGTAAAATCCCCAAAATAAAAAACTCCGGCACGTCAATATTGTATTTTTTTCATCATATTTTCTCTGACATACAATATTTTCGACAAAAACATTGTTTTGTTTTCGCTTTGCATGAAAAAAATACAATGTCAGAGCAAAACAAATGAAAAAACTACCAAATAGCAGCCGGAATTTAATGTTTTATTGCATGAATCCTAAATTCATTAAAAAATATTCAATGTTCAGCACCAGATGCAGCCTGGCTGTACCGCGCAGGTCAATTGCCTATTCAGCCTTCAGTGTGTAAACGCTTCCTGCTGTAATTTCTGTCAGGTCAGCGCTTTCAACTGCGTAAGTGCCGTCAATGTAGAATCCCCAGTACTTGCCGTCTTTGTCGTAGTCGTAAGTAATGCCGTTTACGGTCTTGATGTAAAGGCCGAACTGGCTTTCTTCGCCGGCAATAAGGCCAAGTGCCGCAAGAGCGCCGCCTACAGTTTCTTCGTCGGTTTTCACTGTAACAACTACAGGTTCAGCGTCCACGTCAACGATTTCCAGAGTGAACTCTGTCGCGCCTTCGCCGACAGCTGCGCCGTTTTCAACTGTAATCAGCTCGATTTCTTCAGGTGCGCCGCATGCTGCCATAGCCAGTGCCATAACCAACACCAGTACCATTAACATAACCTTTTTAAAATTCTTTTTCATTCTCCCGTCTCCTTTTTTCTTTGATTATTTAAAGAAAAAGCAAAATCCCCGTCTGTGCAAACAAAAACTGCGGCAACCATAACAGTTGCCGCAGCCGTATTTCTGCGTTTTGTTTCCACCGGGCCATGCTCCGCAGCCCCTGGCAGAAAACGCCTGAGCAGGTCTCCTGACTTACGCATCATCAGTTTCACACAGCCTTCTCAGATTGCTCCAATGGCCGGTTTACCATGTATGAAACCTCCGCGCTTACAGTGGCGGTACCGTCCGTGAATTTCACACGATTCTCTATTCTCTCCGAAGCCCTTTTTACGGTGCCCCAAAGCACTCAAACGGATATTTACTTTTTGCTTCTATACTATTATTCTTCTTCAGCCTTGTAAGCGTCGATGATCTTCTGAGCAAGGTGTGTAGGAACTTCTTCGTACTTGTCAAATGTCATTACGAAGGAACCTCTTGCCTGAGTCATTGCTCTTAAGTTGATAGCGTAGTCGAAGAGTTCAGACTGTGGAGCTACTGCGATAAGCTTCTGACCGCCTTCAATCAGTGGTTCCATACCGAGGATCTTACCTCTTCTCTTGTT
>JAFSCP010000014.1 GCA_017436705.1 Bacillota bacterium | reverse complement strand
TGAAATTTCAATGGTTTCAGGCATTTTTATCAACGCTTTTTGTCCACCCTGTATCTTGTTTCAAAAAAGATATAACGGCTGTAACCGTTCAAATTTCAACGATTACAGCCGTTTTTATCAACGCTTTTTGTCCTATAAGCCAAATAATTTGCAGGAACAGGACTTGACCTGCCATTCCCTGCCACGCCTTCACAGGTTCAAGTCCGTCCCTCAGTCGTGTAAGTCCGGCAGATGCAATAAAAAAAGCAGATGCTTTATTGCATCTGCTGAACTTACTTGGTTGCGGGGACAGGACTTGAACCTGCGACCTCCGGGTTATGAGCCCGACGAGCTACCAACTGCTCTACCCCGCGTCATCAATATATTATATGAATAAAAAACGGGCTTATGCCCACATTCGTTGCCTTTTTTAAAGATGGTGCCGGAGACCGGGGTCGAACCGGTACGATCGGTAAGGATCGCAGGATTTTAAGTCCTGTGCGTCTGCCAATTCCGCCACTCCGGCAAAACTTTAATGGCTCCGGGGGAGGGGCTCGAACCCTCGACCTTGCGGTTAACAGCCGCCTGCTCCACCATTGAGCTACCCCGGAAAGTTTTGCTTGTCAGTATTTACTGCCGACAACATTGATAATTATAGACTAAGAGTGCAGAAATGTCAACCCCTATTTTAAAAATTTTTAAAATATTTTTCAAGCCCCCTAAGCGAGTGGTTTACATCGTTGGTATTCCCCGTTTTGGGGGCTTTTATACATTCTTTTAGTTAAGTGCTGTAGCAGGCTGTGCTTCCATTTCTTCTTTCAGCTTGCGGTCTGCTTCAGCGTTCGCTTTTACAACTTCCAGCTTCTTTTCGTACTTCTGCTGCTTTTCGCTGTCGCCCAGCTTTTCGTAAAGTCCGGCAAGAGCTTCAATTGCTTCAGCATTGCTTGGTGAAAGCTTGATAACTTTCTGGAAAGCCTCAACTGCTTCTTCGTCTCTTTCAAGACCTGCGTATGCTGCACCAAGGTAGTACCACAGCGGCCACCAATGGCTGTACTGTCCGTCTTTGTAGTTTTCCAGTCCTGCGATACCTTCTTCGAATTTTCCGGCAAGTACAAGGTTGTATGCTTTTTCAATTTCAACAGGTTCCTTAAGCTGGTCAAGTCTTTCTGCGATTTCTTTCTTCATTTCTTCGTTGTCAGAAAGCTTCATGAACTCATCCCAAGTGAGTTTTGCCTTGATGTAGAGTCCCATGTTCAGGTAGCCGTATCCCAGGAAGTAGTGTGCTTCAGCGTGGGTAGGGTCTTTGATTGTGGCAACTTCGAAGGCTTCCAGTGATTCTGCCTTGAAGCGGCCCACAAAATCTTCATCTTCGCCCATTTCGTACGCGTCCTTACAAGCTCTGCCATAGCAGTAGTAAGCGTTTACGTTTTCAGGGTCGATGAGCATTGCTGCTCTGAACTGGATGCAGGCATAGTCGAAGTCATTCTTTGCTGCCCCATCAACGCCGTCTGCGATAAGGGCTTCTGCGAAGCGTTTGTCGAACATTCTCAGAATGTACGCAACATAGTTGTCCTTATACTTGAACGCAGGGTCGCAGCCAATTACGAAGGCCATGCTTCTTGCAATGGAAAGTGTGGTGATTTTGTTCAGTTCGTCCTTTCTGAGAGGCACGGGAACATCGGCAAGGATGTCCATAAGTCCAGCCTTTTCAAGGTACTTGTAGGAAAGCTCATCAAAGATCATTTCTTTGAGATGAGGTTCCAGGAACTGATATATTCTGTCTTTCTTTTCTATACTCATATTTCCCAACCTTTTCTTAAAAATCTTTTATATGTATCAGGGTTCATGGCCTGCTGCATGTCTTCATCCAGCGTGGCCAGAGCCTTTATATCTGCCTGAGGCACGGTTCCGTCCGTTGACAGTTTCCGTGCAAACTTAAACATTATACGGTACTGGTCTTCTTTTTTGCGGCTTGCGTGCTGGAAACCGCTTTCATAATAGAAGTCAGCCAGCGCTTCGAAAAAGCCGAAAGCACCTTTACCCAGAGCGCCCATCAGATAGTCCAGGGTCTTTGTATAACCGCCGCGGTTATAGTAAATATCGACCATGTTTTCAATCATCTTGAGACGTACCAGTTCTTCTGCCTTTATATAATCAGTAGCAATTACTTCATAAGGTGCATGGTCCCGGTATACGATTCCGTGGGCCTGAAGCTGCCTTGCCAGCGGCGTTCCTGCCAGAACCTTCAGAAATCCCAGCTGAAGTGCATCTGCCTTCAGGTCATAGACTTTGTTGAATGACCGCCCGAAAAGCTCATAGGTCTCATACGGAAGACCTGCAATCAGGTCCACATGTACGTGGATGTTGCCCATCTTCACCAGGCGCTCGGTGTTGTAGAGCACCGGGTAGACGTTTTCCTTGCGGTTAATGGCCATGAGAGTCTGCGGGTTGCAGGACTGAATGCCGATTTCAAAGTCGAAGAGTCCTCTGCGTGCGCCTTTAAGCAGTTCCATGGTTCTGTCATCCAGCAGGTCTGCGCAGATTTCGAAATGGAAATTGGTCACGCCGTTGTCGCTGTCCATTATGTACCTGAAAATCTCGTAGGCCCTGTTTTTATCGTAATTGAAAGTCCTGTCGATGAACTTGACCTGCATTACTTTTTTGTAGATAAAATAGCCGATTTCGCTCTTTACCCGGTCCATGTCCAGCGCCCTTACGCCCCGCTCTGCTGCACTGAGGCAGTAGGAACAGCCGAAAGGACAACCTCTGGAAGATTCGTAGTAAACCACTCTGTCCTCCTCGCAGTCCAGTATGGAGTACGGGAAAGGTATCAGATTGAAGTCCATAGGCTCAATCTGGCAGTTTACGTAGATTTTTCCGTCCTGGCGGTAAATCAGTCCGGGAACGGTCTCAAAGGCCCTCAGAGGCTCATTTAAGACCTGACAGAACCTGTAGAACGGGTACTCTCCTTCTCCGCAGAGAATGAAGTCTGCCCATGGGTTTTCCCTTGCGAATTCAGGACCGCAGTAACTTACCTCCGGACCGCCAACGCAGATTTTAATCTCCGGTTTTGCAAGTTTCAGCTCACGTCCCAGAATCTTTATCTGCTCAATATTCCAGATGTAGCAAGAAAAGCAAACCATGTCATAGTTTGCTCTTACAAGTTCCGAATAGACGTAATCCGAATCGTTATTTATGGTATATTCGCGCACTTCAACATCGCTGTATTCCCCTGCCACCACGGTGTAAAGGTACTTCAGCGCCAGATTGGAGTGAACGTATTTGGAGTTGAGTGTTGTCAGTAAAATTTTCATTTACAGCATTCTGAACCTTTCGTCTTTTAAAAGTCCTCTGTCTTCCATGCAGCGTTTCAGAGATGCAATCATTGCCTCATTGTCCATAGGCAGGTTTCCGCGGAGGGAAACGTAGTTGGATGCATGGTTGCTTCTGAAAACACAAGGCTTGGAAGGTCTGGCATGCTTGAGCATCAGGCATGTTTCAGCCAGAACCTCTTCAGCTGTCAGCGGCTTGAAATTGCCGGAAGTATATTCATAGAACATCGGTGCAGGCGGCTGAAGCATCAGTGTGAGCAGGCTCACGTATGACGCGTTCATTTCAGTTATCATTGTGCCTGTCTGGATTGCATGATCCTCCCAGTTTTCAGGGTCAAGACCATTGATGAAAGTAACGGAAGTCTTGATTCCTGCCTCTTCCAGACGCTGCACGCCTCTGATGAGGTCTTCCCTTGTTTCGCCCTTGCAGATTTTTTCAAGAACTGCAGGGCTGCCGGATTCAGCGCCCATGTATACCATTTCAAGGCCATGTTCCTTCAGCTGGCGGAGTTCTTCGTCAGTCTTGCGCATAACTGCAGTGGCTCTGCCGTAAGTTGTAACTCTTTCACATTCAGGAAAATGTTCTCTGATATAGTCCAGAATCGGAATGAGCTTGTTGTTTGCCAGAGCCAGAGCGTCCCCGTCACAGAGGAAAATTCTTTCCACCTTGCGGTAGTGCGCTCTCGCCCATTCGAGATCCTCAAAAACTTCCTTAGGATCGCGGACCTTGAATTGTTTCGCCTTATACATATTGCAGAAGGTGCATTTATTGTGTGTGCAGCCGATTGTTACCTGCACCAGCAGGCTGTACGCCTCACTTGGAGGTCTGTAAATATCGCCGATATACCGCATGTTACATCCTTTCCGGAGCTTCCATTCCGAGTAATGCCAGGCCGTTTCTGATTGCAGTCTTTGCTGCAAGTACCAGAGCAAGCTTAGCTGCCTTTTCTTCTTCGTTGTCCACCAGAATGTGTTCATCGTGGTAGAATCTGTTGAATCCCTGTGCTATGTCCACAAGGTGTCTTGTAACGATTGATGGTTCGTACTTTTCTGCAGCTTCGATTACAACCTGAGGAAGTCTGTAGATAAGTTTAGCCAGTGCGAATGCGCTTTCGCTTGTGATGTACTGCGCCTTGATGCCTGCCTGAGCAGCTTTCACTGCTTCTTCGCCTGCATTTCTCAGAACGCTGGCACATCTTGCATAAGTGTACTGAACGTAAGGACCTGTTTCGCCGTTGAAGTCGAGAACCTTGTTCCAGGAGAATACGTAGTCCTTGATTCTGTTGTTGGAAAGTTCGTTGAATACTACTGCACCGATACCTACAATCTTAGCTGTTTCATCGATGTTTTCAGTATTTACGCCCTTTTCTCTGATGATTTCCTTAGTCTGCTCAACAGCTCTTGTGAGTACGTCTTCCAGGAAAACTACTCTGCCGTGTCTTGTGGACATTGTGCCTTCTTCCAGGCTTACAAGGCCGAAAGGTACGTGGATGATGTCCTTGCACCAGTCGTAGCCCATGAGCTCAACGATTTTCTTAAGCTGCTGGAAGTGGAGGTTCTGCTGGGAAGCTACTACATAGATGTCCTTTACGAAGTTATAAGTATCCATTCTGTACTTGGCTGCAGCGATGTCTCTTGTGATATAGATGGAAGAACCGTCGGACTTGAGAACAGGAGCGTCGGTCAGACCGTACTGCTGAAGTTCAACAATTTCTGCGCCTTCGGAAGGCACCAGAAGGTTCTTTTCTCTCATTTCTGCGATTACTGCAGGCATCTTGTCGGAGTAGAAAGATTCGCCTGCGTAGGATTCGAAAGTGATGCCGAGCATGTCATATACTCTGTTGAATTCCTTGAGGGATTCGTCTCTGAACCACTGCCAGAGTTCCTTTTCTTCAGGTTCGCCGGCTTCCAGTCTTGCGAAAGTTTCTCTTGCTTCGTCCTCAAGTTCAGGGTGAGTTTCAGCCTCAACGTGGAATTTGGTGTAGTATGCAAGAAGAGTCTTGATAGGCTCGTTGATTACATCTTCTCTGTTGCCCCAGTGTCTGTAAGCAACGATCATCTTACCGAACTGAGTACCGTAGTCACCAAGGTGGTTTACGCCGATTACGTTGTAACCAAGTGCTCTGTAAAGCTTGCTGATGGAGTTGCCGATTACTGTGGATCTGATGTGACCGATGTGGAAAGGTTTCGCAATGTTAGGGGATGAGAAGTCAACAACTACATTGCCGCCATTACCGATATTTGTCTTGCCGTATTCTGCACCTTCTGCCATAACAGCATCAACTACGTCCTTAACAAGTGCTTCCCTGGAAATGAACATGTTTACATACGCGTTTACCTGTTCAACCTTTTCAAACATTGTGTTTTCTGCGATTTTTTCTGCGATGCCCTTGGCGATGAGAGGCGGTGCCTTTCTCATAACTTTTGCAAGTTTGAAGCAAGGGAAAGCATAGTCACCCATTTTGGAATCTTGGGGAACTTCTATCATGCTCTGAATTTCTGCCAGCTCCAGGTCTGTGACTTCAGCAGCAATTAACTTAGCAATTTCTTCTTTAAAGTTTACCATTTTATTGTCTCCTTTTCGGTTATGATTTCGATTCCTTCGCCATGCAGCATTTCAGCAAAGATTCCGTTGCCTTCTGTCAGGGTTCCTGTGAAAGTACCGTCATAAATCTGGCCGTACCCACAGGACGGGCTGTTTGCCTTGAGGATTGCACCTTCAATTTCTTCGCCGGTTATTCTGGCAAGCTGCAGCGCTGTGTTAAGAGAAATTTCTGCACCGATTCTGAACTCTTCGGTCACATTCTTTCCTTCAATATTGATTACCCTCGGTCCTCTGATTTCTGCAGGCGGACGGGGCGTCGGCAGTTTGCCCGCGCATTCAGGGCAGACCGCTACGTGCCTGTGAGTCTCACAGAACTTTATTACTTCTTCGTTGGCATTATTGCCGCCGTTATATTTACAATTATGTCCAAGCAGACATCCGCTGACTATATACATTGTGCCTCACTCCTTATGTCTTACTCTTTCAGTTTAACGATTGTAACACCGTCGCCGCCTTCATTGTACGCACCCTTGCGGTAGGACGCCACAAGCCTGTGCTTCCTGAAAAGCTGGCGCAGGCCGTTCTGCAGAATTCCTGCACCGCGGCCGTGGATGATGCTCACTTCCTTCAGACCTGCCATGTAGGCATCGTCCAGGTACTTGTCCACTTCCATGGTAGCATCGTCCAGATTCTTTCCGACAACGTTGATTGAAGTTGCTGCAGTCATGGCCTTTGCCTTGTAAAGGCTGCCGTACTGGCCCTTGCCGGAAGGCTGCTTTTTCTTCTTGCCGTCGTTTATCATCATCAGGTCGGTGATGTTCACATTGATTTTCATGATGCCAACCTTGACCATCAGGTTTCCGTTATCGTCAGGAAGTGTGAGAACTTCACCGTTCTGGTCCAGGGTAAGCAGTTTGACTCTGTCACCAATCTGAACATCATCTATACTTACAGGATTTTCGTTGACCTCACGTCTGATGCCGCCGGAATACCTGTCTTCGCTTTCTTTAAGCTTTTTCTTGCTGCCTTCAAGGCGCTTGTTGCGCTCGCCCAGGCTCTGAACCTTGGCCAGGCTCTTAAGCTCTTTCTGAACTTCACTGGCTGTTTCCTTAGCCTCCTTGATAAGGGCTCTCGCTTCTTCCTTGGCCTTTTCAAGCACTTCTTTCTCGCGCTTTTCCAGAAGTTTTTCCCTGCGCTCCAGGTCTTCCTTCTGCTTCTTCATGGAAATGCTCAGCATGATTGCTTCGTCACGCTCGTCTTCGGCACGCTTTTTGTCGGCCTCGATAGCGCTGATTACATCTTCGAACTCGATGTCGCCCTTTTCAAGAAGCTGGTTGGCTCTGTCGATAATCTGGCCCGGCAGACCCAACTTGCGGGAAATCTCGAAAGCATTGGACTTACCCGGAATCCCTATGGAAAGCCTGTAAGTCGGGCTGAGAGTTTCCACATTGAATTCCATGGAAGCGTTTTCGACGCCCGGTGTGGAAAGTGCATATTTTTTAAGTTCATTGTAGTGGGTGGTTGCCACTGTAGTCGCTCCCTGAGCCGCAAGGGTTTCAAGGATTGCAATTGCAAGGGCTGCACCTTCAGTCGGGTCAGTACCCGCACCAAGTTCGTCCAGAAGGACCAGTGTGCTGCCGCCGGCTTTTTCAACCAACTCCACTGTATTTCTCATGTGGGACGAGAAAGTACTCAAGCTCTGCTCAATGCTCTGCTCGTCACCTATATCAGCAAAAATGTCCTTAAAAATCGGCATTCTGCTGGTCTCAGCCGCCGGTATGTGCAGCCCGCTCTGAGTCATCATGGCCAACAAGCCCATGGTCTTAAGAGTTACTGTCTTACCGCCCGTATTCGGTCCGGTGATTACCAGCGTGCTGTAATTTTTACCTATTGATACATTGATCGGAACAACTTTTTTAGGGTCGATAAGCGGGTGGCGGGCCTGTCTCAGGTCCAGATAACCAGCTTCATCAATTGCCGGCGCCTCTGCATGCATGCTGCATGAAAGCTTGCCTTTAGCAAAAATTATATCCAGTTCAATGAGTATTTTCTGATTGTTTATAATGTCGTGGAAATGCTCCGCCACGGCTCCGGAAAGCTCCGCCAGAATTCTTTCGATTTCTGCTTTTTCTGCCAGTTCCAGCTCGCGCAGCTTGTTGTTAAGCTCCACTATTACCTGAGGCTCGATAAAGAGTGTAGCCCCTGTACCTGACTGGTCGTGTACAATGCCGGGAACTTTGCCTCTGTGCTCTGCCTTTACCGGCACTACATATCTGCCGTCACGCATGGTGACGATGGCATCCTGGAGAATTGTCCTGTTGGTGCTTGAATTGAGGATGTTGTTGAGCCTGTTTCTGATGGCATCGTTCTGACGGACGATTTCACGTCTGATGCTCTTAAGCTCAGGTGAAGCGCTGTCGGCCATTTCATCCTCGGAAATGATGCATCTGTCGATACGCTCAGCCAGTCTTGGGAAAGTAACGATTACTTCCGCCATGGCGTTGATAATCGGCAGAGGCGGCAGGTCGCCTTTGAGGAAAGTCACCACATTGCTTGCAACTCTCAGGTTATAAAGCACCTGGAGAAGCTGGCGCATGGTAAGTGAACCTCCTTTGCGTGCAAAATGAAGGGCAGCCTCGATATCATAAAGCTGGCCCACCGGAAGGGCTCCTTTGCGCACGATAACAGTGACCGCCTCGGAAGTTTCCGCCAGTCCGTCCCTGACAACATTGATGTCGTCTGACGGCATGAGGGCACCAAGTCTTTCCTTGGCCATAACCGAGCCGGCCTGAGACTTTAAGAGTTCTATTATTTTGTTGTACTCTAAAACTTTAAGTCCCTTTTTATTCATTGATTATTCGTAAACCTTTCTGATTTTTTCAAGCTGATCCTTGAGTCTGATGTTTTCCATCTGAACATCAAAGTATGAGCTTTCGAACTCGCTGCAGCGTTCTTCCAGAGCGCGGCACTTGTCTTCAAGCTCCTTCATATCTTCGCTGGCCTTGCTGGCCCCTTCCTTGTAGGACGCAAAACTCTTCTTTGCTTCGTCCCACATCTTCATATAGTTTTCAGCGTCTCTTTCCAGCTGCGCCTTTTCTTCTCTGATTTTCGCAGCTTCTTCTCTTGCATCAAAAAGTTCATCAGCGATGTTTACCGCAGAAAGAACCGCCAGTGAACCCGGCACAGTTGAAGAAAAGAAACGGCTGATTTCTCTCATCTTAGTATCTACATATTCAGCAATTTCAATGATTGTCTGTTCGTCTCTTTCGCCGGAGATTGTGTACTCCTGACCGTAGATTTTAACTTTTACTTTGTTGTCTGCCATTTTCAATCTCCTTTGCTCTTTTATCAGCTGTTTGCAGCAGCCTGTTAACATATTGCTCACTTAGTCCTCGTCGCAGGAAGCAGTATCAACCCGCGGCTCTATTTGCAATTCTACTTCCGGAAACGGTTTCCGGTGTTTGCGTAAATTACTATCACCATTACTGCGATGAAAAACAGGCCGAGTCCTGCCCACAGAAGCCACATTTTATCAATGACTGCGCTGAGGCATATCGGTATCCAGCACGCCGCCAGAACGAACATACTCCTGCCCATGAATCTGCAGAGAGCCTTTTCGTCTGTTCTTGATTTTTCGTATGCAGATGATGTATTGTAGCCCGCTATGAGCCAGGCGCCTTTGCCGGACATAAACACAATACCAAGAAGGATCATCATCGCCATCATAGCAATGTGAACTATTAAAAGCATTGCTGCACCTCCTAACCTTTTATTATCATACAGTACTGGGTAAATCGCTCAATCCACTGCTCCGGCTGACCTTCGCAGGACTTCAGGTCTATATACTCCGGCATCCACGGACGGCAGGAATCCCACTCCGCTATATCTGCTTCACAAAACTTGTCTGCAGGAACTTCCCAGTATTCCACGCTTGTTTCATCTTCATCGCCGCCAAGCCATACACTCCAGAGTTCCAGTTCATTTCCCGGTAAAAGGTTCGCCTTTATGTATTCTGCAAGTTCACACCTGCCCTGCAGGCTGAGTTTGTCATAACACAGTTCAAAGTAATATTTCTTCTGCGAAAGCACCTGCGCTGCCAGGCCATCATCAGCCTTGAAAACGCAGAAATCCGGATCATCTTCGCTGGCTTTTACAATCACATTGTCGCCGTCGGTTTCAATGATGATTGACTGCGGCCTCTGGTATTCCCTTTCCTCCAGCGGATAGTCCGCTGCTATAAACATATAACTGCTCAAATCTCTCTCCCCCTCAGACTACCACTTGATGCTTGTTCTTACGTTGTGTTCCAGATAACCGAGAATTTCGCTGAATGGCGCCTTCTGCGGAAATACTACCAGAAAAGCACCGCTCTTTGTAAAAAGAAACATTGCGTCCTTATTTACATAAAAGTCAGCGATTTCTTCATATTCAATGAGCCCTTCCTGGCCGGTTGTGTGGTTTTTCATATATATGCCGTAATCGTCGAAACGTGTCGTATACATCGCTTCAGGTGTTCCACCCACATCAATCCAGCGGTCAAGAGTCACGCGGATACTTCTTTCCACCACAAACCACATTGCAGTCAGCACCAGTCCGATAGCTGCCAGATAAACAACCACCTGGTAATAATCCTTATCCACTATTTTTGAGAAAACCATCCACAGGCAGAAAATAATTGCCAGCCCATAAACGACCTTCTGTCTCTTTTTCATCATAAATTTCTTGATGCCTCTGAGCATCTTCTCATTGACTGTTCCTGTTGATTCGTACATTGCTGTTACCCTTTCTGATTTAAAAATATGCCGCTGTAATATTTTTACACGCGGTCAAAACACTCAAAGAAAACGATTTTTGTCCGCCAAATCGTCTTTTTTCAGTCTTTTCAAAAAGTCAGTTTTGTCCGCAGAATCTTACGAAACTGCGGACAAAACATCATATTATTTGTTAATTTGTCCGCCTTGGTGCTACAGGTACTCAAGAATGCCGAAAACAAACAGACTTCCAAACAATAGGATAATTGCACACAGAATCAATATACCATGTATACGGTTGTATTTTTTCTGGTCACCTTTTTTATAGATATCATAAAGCTTTACACCCATAAAAAGATTCAGAATTTTTCCCAATGCTTTGAAAATAATATCCATCCCTGTTTTCTATTCCTCCATCATAATTATAAATCATATTGTGAACGTTTTCGCAGGGGTGGCTGAAACAGCTAATTAAGCAGCGCATATGCACAGCTAAGAATCTGACACTGTCTGAGCGACAGCGAGTTTGTCAGATTCTCTGTGGATAAAGCTGCGTATTAGTGCTGTTTCCCACACCGAGGACCAGTGAACAATATGCATTTATAATTGATTACATTTCTCTGAGTGTAACTCCCAGTTTTTCTCTCAGTGCTTCAAGAACTACGCCGTGTACAGCCTGAACGTCTTCGTCTGTAAGAGTTCTGTCTGCTGCTCTGTAAGTCAGGGAGAATGCCATGGACTTCTTGCCTTCTTCAACCTGCTTGCCGCGGTAGATGTCGAAAAGCTTAACGCTTCTGAGAAGTTCTGTACCTGCTTCAGTGATAACCGCTTCGATCTGGCCAACTGTCATTTCTTCGTCAGCAACGAGAGCGATGTCTCTTACCATTGCAGGGTACTTAGGAAGCTGAGTGTAAGCCTTAGTTGTATTTGCAAGTTCAGTTACGTTTTCGAACATGAGCTCGCAAGTGTAGCAGCGTGTGCCGATGCCGTAAGCATCTGCAACTTCAGGGTGAACTTCACCCATGATGCCGAGTTCAACTTCTTCTTCAGCAGGACCGTTTTCAAGCTCAGCCATGTGAATTGCAACGATTCTTGCGCATCTGCCTGGGTGATATACGCCGTATTCGGATTCAGCGATGAACTGGATGTCTCTGATTCCAAGCTTGTTAAGAAGTTCAACAACTACACCCTTGAGAGTGAAGAAGTCTTCTTCCTTGCCGTACATACCAATGCAGAGGTTGTCACTTTCGTATGGAAGAGCCTTTGGATTGAGCACGTTGTCCATGAAAGTATTACCGATTTCGAAAGCTCTCATGCTTTCCAGATTTCTTGAGAAGTTTCTGCCCATTACTTCCAGCATCTGCGGAGTAAGGATAGTTCTCATAACGGATGTATCTTCGCCCAGTGGGTTGAGAATCTTTACGAAGGCTCTTTCCCATGAGTCTTCTGCAATTCTTACCTTGTCGATTTCCTTAGGGCTTACGAAGGAGTAAGTCTGGATTTCGTTTGCACCCATAGCGCACATAGTTTCTCTTGCAAGGTCCTTGATATCTCTTTCGTAAGTCTGGCTTGCTTCGTTGTTGCCCTTAGGAATAGTTACAGGAAGGTTGTCGTAGCCGTAAAGTCTTGCGATTTCTTCGATTACGTCTTCTTCGATTTCCATGTCCTGTCTTACTGTAGGAGCAGTTACCAGCATTTCGTCGCCTTCGCCTTCAACCTTCATTTCAAGGCTTGTCAGATAAGCAACCATCTGCTCTCTTGTAAGCTGGATACCGAGAACGTTGTTGATTCTGCTTACTCTTGCGCGTACAGTCTTTGCTTCTTCAGGGTTTGGATAAATATCAATGCAGCCGCCAACTACTGTACCTGCACCGATGAGTTCTACCAGGTGGCAGAATCTGTCGGAAGCTTCCTTACAGAGGTTAGGGTCGATAACTTTTTCATAACGTGCGGATGCTTCAGTTCTGAGAACCAGTCTCTTGGCAGTAGTTCTTACACTGTTGCCAAGGAAGTTTGCGGATTCCAGAATAACTGTCTTTGTAGTTTCTTCGATTTCGGAGTTGAGACCGCCCATTACGCCGGCAATACCGATGGACTTTTCTGCGTCCTTGATCATGAGCATCTGGTCGTCAAGAGTTCTTTCTGTGCCGTCCAGAGTTGTGAACTTTTCGTCTTCCTGCGCAACGTCAACGATAATCTTTGCACCTGCAACGCTGTTGATGTCGAAAGCGTGGAGAGGCTGGCCGTATTCAAGCATTACGAAGTTTGTAATGTCTACGATGTTGTTGATAGGTCTCATGCCTGCATGGATCAGTCTTCTCTGTAACCACCATGGTGACTGTTCAACCTTGACATCCTTGATAACTCTTGCTGTATAGCGCTTGCAGAGGTCGGACTTTACTTCTACGGAAATGTAGTCGTTTACATCGCCTTCTTCCTTTTCGCACTTTGTTTCAGGGTGGTGAAGCTCAGTTCCGAAAGTTGCTGCAGCTTCTCTTGCCATACCTACCATGGAAAGGCAGTCAGGTCTGTTAGGTGTGATTTCGAAGTCGATAATGGCATCCTTGAGTTCCATAGTTTCAGCAAAATCAGTACCTACAGGATATTCTTTCTCAAGAATCCAGATACCGTCTCTCTGAGTTACAGGAACTACCTTGTCTTCAAAACCGAGTTCGCTGAAGGAGCAGAGCATACCGTTGGAAACAACGCCTCTCAGCTTGCCCTTAGTAATCTTTACGCCGCCTTCAACCTTTGGCTGTCCGTGAAGAGGACCTGGGATTCTGCTGCCGTGAAGAGCAACAGGAACATATGCACCTTCAAAAACGTTGGATGCACCGGTTACAATCTGAACCAGTTCTTCCTGACCAACGTTGAGCTGGCATACTACAAGCTTGTCAGCGTCAGGGTGCTTTTCAATCTTTTCAATCTTGCCCACTACTACGCCGGACATTTCATGACCAACCATTTCCATAGTTTCAAGGTTGGAGCCGGACATAATCATTCTTTCGCAGAATTCTTCAGGGCTTACATTAACTTCTGTATAATCTTTTAACCATTCTAATGATACTATCATTTTTACTATATCCTCCTGAAATTACTTGAACTGTTCGATGAATCTCATGTCGTTTTCGTACATAAGTCTGATATCATCGATTCCGTACTTGAGCATTGCTACACGTTCTACACCTACGCCGAAAGCAAAACCGGTGTACTTTTCAGTATCGATTCCGCCAACTTTAAGTACGTTAGGGTGAACCATACCGCAGCCGAGGATTTCAATCCAGCCGCTGCCCTTGCATACTCTGCAGCCTCTGCCGCCGCACTTGAAGCAGGATACGTCCATTTCAGCAGAAGGTTCTGTGAATGGGAAGTGGTGTGGTCTGAACTTAGTCTTAGTTTCTGAACCGAACATCTGCTTGGCAAAGCTGTCCAGAACGCCCTTGAGGTCAGCCATAGTGATGCCTTCGTCAACTACGAGGCCTTCAACCTGGTGGAACATAGGGGAGTGAGTTGCGTCAGCAGTGTCGCATCTGAAAGTTCTGCCCGGAGCAAATACTCTGATAGGCGGTTCCTGGCTCTGAAGCACTCTTACCTGTACAGGAGAAGTCTGTGTTCTCAGAAGAACATCATCGCTGATATAGAAAGTGTCAGTCCAGTCTCTTGCAGGGTGGTTAGGACCAGCGTTGAGTGCATCGAAGTTGTTGAAAACAGTTTCAACTTCAGGACCTTCTGTAAGTGTGAAGCCCATGGATTTGAATACCTTGGACATTTCTTCGATAGTCACTGTAACAGGGTGCTTAGCACCAAGCTTGACTGTCTTGCCAGGTTCTGTTACGTCGATTTTTTCTTCTCTGAACTTGGCTTCCTGAGCAGCGCTCTTCAGCTTGGCAAAAGTTTCTGCGAGGAGTTCTTCGATTTCTGCTCTTACCTGGTTTGCAGCCTGACCAAGTTCCTTTCTTTCTTCCGGAGCAAGTTTGCCCATGGATTTTAAGATTTCAGTGAGAGCGCCCTTTTTACCTAATACCTTTACTCTCACATCTTCAGCTTCCTGAACGGAAGCAGCAGCCTGTAACTGTGCTTTAGATTCTTCTAAAATCTGCTGTAATTTTGCTTGCATTTTTCTTATATACCTTCCTAAATTTTAAGTTTTTAACGTGTTTTATTTACGGCCTTACAGCCTCATACATCAGAATTCCTGCTGCTACAGAAGCGTTGAGTGACTCAATGCTGCCGTGCATCGGAATTTTAATTTTCACATCTGAGCTTCTGATGAGACTTTCAGAAATACCGTTGCCCTCGTTGCCGATTATGAGCGCGATATTGTCCTTCAGGTTCACATCGTAGTAGTAGAGATCCGTGTCGAAACAGGTCGCTACCAGTTTTTTGCCGGCTGCCCTGGTAAATTCCAAGAGCTCTTCCTCGGAGTCCATGAAAACAACCGGCATTCTAAAGAGTGAACCGGTCGCCGCCCTTACTACCTTAGGTGAGAAAACATCAGCCGTGCCTTTCATCACCACTGCAAGTTTATAACCTGCAGCATCTGCAGTACGCAGGATTGTGCCGATATTGCCAGGATCCTGCAGCCTGTCCAGAACGACAAAATTCCCGCCTGCATCATCAATGAACTGCTCCCGGGAAATCTGCGGTTTCTTCACTATTGCGATTATTCCCTGGCTGGTTTCAGTCTGTGCCAGCTGGGCAAATAACCGTTCGTCTAAAGCGAAGGCCACTTCTTCAAGTCCCGAAAACCTGCCCGAGTATCCTTCGCGCACAAGAACGGTCTGAATTTCGGCCCCGTTCTTTACGGCCTCCTCAATGAGGTTTTCGCCTTCAATGAGGTAGAGAGCCAGCTTGTCTCTGTACTTTTTCTGAGAAAGCTGCTCACATAATTTCACTATTTTGTTGTCTTTTGAAGTAATTTTCCTCATTAAGCGACCACCTGTAATTTACACCAAAAGCCGGCGGTTAAGCCGGCTTATATTTTTGATTTTAAAGGAAACTTGGAATTTCAAATCTGGAACTTCCCTTTTCCTCTTCTTCTCTCTTGAGAATATCCTGAAGTGTTACTTCAGTGCCTTCCAGTCCTTCAACTCTGCCGAATACATCATATCCGTCAAGTCCCTGACCTGTTGGCTGCTGCGGAGCAGGTTCTGCCTTAGGAGCATTGCCGCCTGCCGCACCTGCGGTTTCAAGACCTTCATCGAAGCCTGTAGCAATTACTGTAATTGCTACTTCATCCTGCATTTCTTCGTTTACTGCAGCACCGAAGATGAGGATACAGTCTCTGTCTGCCTGTTCTTCAACAAGGTTTGCGATTTCGCTGACTTCCAGCATTCCCAGGTCGTAACCGCCGGAAACGTAAAGGAGAATTGCCTTGGCGCCCTTGATTGTAGTTTCAAGAAGCGGGCTTTCGATGGCAGCCTTTACTGCGTCCTGAGCTCTGTTTTCGCCTGTGCCGTGGCCAACACCCATGTGAGCAACGCCTCTGTCTGTCATTACTGACTTGACATCCGCGAAGTCCACGTTGATAAGTGCAAAGTCGGAAATCAGGTCTGAAATACCCTGAACCCCCTGTCTGAGCACATCGTCTGCCATGGCAAATGCCTGAATCATTGATGTATTCTTTTCACAGTTTGCAAGGAGTTTGTCGTTAGGAACGATTACCAGTGAGTCAACATATTTCTTTAAGAAATTGATTCCCAGTTCAGCCTGTTTACGTCTCTTCGCACCTTCGAAGGAGAAAGGCTTGGTAACAACCCCTACTGTGAGGATACCCATATCCTTTGCAGCCTTTGCAATGATCGGTGCAGCACCTGTACCGGTACCGCCGCCCATACCTGCTGTGATGAAGACCATGTCAGAACCGTCCAGAAGTCCTGTGATTTCGTCCAGAGTTTCCTCTGCCGCCTTCTGTCCGACTTCCGGATTGGCACCTGCACCAAGTCCTCTTGTAAGTTTTTCGCCTATCTGAACCTTGGTTTCTGCAACGCATCTGTTCAGGGCCTGTCTATCTGTATTAACAGCAATAAAGTCCACGCCTTTAAGTTCAGCTTCAACCATGCGGTTAACCGCATTGCATCCGCCGCCGCCAACGCCTACAACTTTAATCACTGCTGATTTTTCTAAATTTGTGTCAAACTGTAGCATTAAGTCCTACCTCCCTAAAATGTTCCCAATTATAGATAATTGTATCATATATTGGCCGATAATGCACTCTTTTTTTAGCCTTTTTCAGTCAAAAATCAGTGATTTTTTTGCGACAATCTTTAATCTATTTTCGGATTGAAAGAAATCTTATTGTCGCCGCTGACAACAACTGTACCCCTTTCAATCTTTTTGTCAAAAAGTTCCTGAACAACTATCTGGATTTCCTTGTTTTTCATGGCAGTCATGATATGTTCCGGAGTTCCCTTGCAGATCAGGCTGTCCAGTACATAGGCACGGATTTCCGTTTCTGCCAGTTCTATTCTCTTGAAATACATGTCATTGGCTTCCATAACAGAAAGCATCTCCAGCGTCTGGCGGAGAAGGACTTTTTCCTCGGCTTCTATAGGTTCGCCAAGAGAAAGTTTACTTATAGTCAGACCGTCAATAACCGTCAGTTTAGGCTCTACGCTTGTCCTTCTCAGGACAGTACCTTCATGGTCAACAACCACATACTTGCTGCCATAAACAACAGCCCCTATCTGATGACGCTCATCCAGCTCAATGGTGATAGTATCAGGCAGGGTTCTGCTGACTTTAACATCAGCCATGTAAGCATCCTGTCCCAGTCTGGTCCGGATATCCTTAAGGTCTGTACCTATGAAGATATTGCCGCCTGTCCGGCAGTTTCCCATGATGAGGATTTCTTCATCGGTATAATAGCTGTTCCCTTCAACCTGGTAATTTTTAACCTCAAAAAGCGGAGCCTTCAGCGCAAAAGCCAGGCTGCCGCAGATCATGAGGAAAATCAGGAATTTCACCCAGAATTTTATTTTTCGTCTTCGTCTTTTAATCGCACGTTCTTCTTTCAATTAATCCACCTAATGTCCTTATCCCCTTGTCTAAGTCTTCGTACCCTCTGTCGATGTGGCGCACACCGGTTACTGTGGTTCTTCCTTCCGCCATCAGGCCGGCAAGGACCAGTGCTGCACCACCCCTGAGGTCCAGCGCCTCCACCTTTTCGCCATGCAGAAAAGGCACCCCTTTAATTATAGCATTTTTTCCGCAAGTTTCAATATTTGCCCCCATTTTAATGAGTTCTTTTTTGTGAGTGAACCGGCTTTCGAATATTTCCTCCCGGATTGTGGTCAGGCCCCTGGCCACGGTGCTGACAGTAAGAAGCTGAGGCTGGCAGTCAGTAGGAAAGCCGGGGAAAGGCTCAGTAACAACAATTCCGGGGCTGCGGAGCCGACGTGGAGAAATAACCTCGATTATATCACCTGAGGCGTGCACCGCCGCGCCCATCCGCTCAACGGCGCGGAGAACTTCTTTCAGAAGTTCCGGCCGGATGCCTCTCAGCACCAGCCGGCCGCCGGTGCCCGCCGCTGCCATTATGTAAGTCGCCGCCTCAATGCGGTCTTCCATGATGAAGTACATGGTTTCTGCCGAAGGCATTCTGCTTATCGTGCTGCCGCTGCCTTTTATGAAAACAGTGTCCGTACCGCAGCCATAGACCTGGAATCCGCAGAGCCGCAGAAAACCCTGCAAATCGGCGATTTCAGGCTCAGAAGCACAATTTTCGATAATAGTATCGCCATCTCCCGAAAGAGCCGCCATAATCAGGTTTTCCGTAGCGCCTACGCTGGGATATGGCAGAGTTACAGTACCGCCCCTGCATACGCCACAGCAGGAAACTTTTTCACCGTACTCACCGCTGACTTCAACCTCGATACCCAGCTGCTGCAGACCGCTTATGTGCATATCAATGGGTCTTTTTCCGATGTTGCAGCCACCGGGCCTGTATATGGTTGCCTCACCGCATCTTGCCAGCAGGCTTCCCAGCAGGAATACTGACGACCTCATTTCCGTCATCAGTTCTGCCGGCACCACACTTTCACATACATTCCGGCTGTCAACAACCAGACAATGATCCTGCCAGTATGTCCTCGCTCCAAGGGCCTGCAGAATCTTTTCCATGATAAAAACGTCTTCAATACGCGGGCAGTCATAAAGTTCATGGACTCCTGCTCTGCACACAGTTGCCGCCATAATCGGCAGCGCAGAATTCTTCGCACCTTTTACACGATATTCCCCTCTGAGAGGTATTCCTCCCTCAATCTCATAATAATCCAAAAAAACACCTCCCTGCATACTTCACAGTATGCGGGAGGTGTGTCCCTTGTTACTTATTAACCGTTTCAACGACAGTATTATAAATTATATCCAGCGCTTCATCCGGTGCACATGCCCTGCTGGCCTTACTCATAGCATCCAGAAGGTCATGATTGTTTTTCAGTCTGAGAACTTCTTCAACCAGTTTCTGTGCATCAAGGTCACGTTCTTCAATCAGCAGCGCGCCGCCTCTGTCAGCAACTGCCTTGGCGTTGAAATACTGGTGATTTCCGGTTACATTAGGGGATGGGATCAGAATAGCCGCCTTACCGCATACAGTAGTTTCTGCCACGCTGAGAGCTCCTGCGCGGCTGATTACCAGGTCGCATGCCGCCAGGTAGTTTTCCATATCCTCTATGTAATCCTTGATTTTAATGTTTTCTTTTACTTCAATACCTGCTTCAGCTGCCTGGTCCAGAACCTGCTGATAGTACCACTTACCGGTACCAAAAATCATCTGGGTCTTTTCGTGACCATTGAGCACCTTCATGACCTCGAAGGCAACTTCGTTTATCTTTTCTGCCCCCAGGCTGCCTCCGAATGAGAACACGATAAAATCATCCTGTCCGAATCCCAGCTTCTTACGTGCTTCTGCCTTTGACAGCGTAAAGAAACTCTTGCGTACAGGGTTTCCTGCTTCCAAAGTTTTTTCAGGATTTTTAAAGAACTGAGCTGCATCGCCGAAGCCCAGGAATATTCTGTTTACGTACTTTTCCAGTGTCCTGTTTGCCAGTCCCGGATAAGCATTCTGCTCGTGGAGGAAAGTCTTCGCCCCGTACATCTTCGCCGCCATAATTACAGGAAAGCAGACATACCCGCCGGTACCGATTACCACGTCGGGCTTGAATCTGCCGATTACTCTGCGGGCCTCAAGAGTGCCTTTGCACACGCGGACACCGGTTCTCACAAGCTGCCAGATGCTTGATTTGTTCAGCCATCTCGCATCCACCAGTTCCAGCGGGTATCCGGTCTTAGGCACAATTTCCTTTTCGATTCCCTCGTCGTTACCCACGTAAAGAATTTCAGTCTGCGGGTCCATTTCTTTAAATTTATCAGCTATTGCGATGGCCGGATAAATATGACCGCCCGTACCGCCGCCTGTTACAATTACTCTCACTGTTTCCCTTCCTTTTCAGCGCCCCTGGCGCTTTATATTTAAGATTGCCTTTTTAATTTTTCTTTTTTGTATGCTTGTGCATCAGGGTTTGAGCGATTTCCGCAGGAGCAATAGAAAAATTAAAAATCCGATGACTTTGAAATATTAAGCAGAATCCCCATTGCCCCCATAAACAGCAGCAGAGCATTTCCGCCGTAACTTACGAACGGCAGAATAATCCCTGTCGGAGGCATTGATGATGTTACTACCGCAATGTTGATAATTACCTGCACGCCTACCATAATTGTGATACCGGATGCCAGAAGAAGACCAGTCAGGTCTTTGGCATTGATTGCCACATGGCAGCCTCTCCAGATGAGAAGCAGGTACACCATTACCAGCGCAAAAATTCCCACAAACCCCAGTTCCTCTCCGATGATTGCAAGTATAAAGTCGTTCTGCGGCATAGGAAGATAGAGATTTTTCTGGATACTGTTTCCAAGACCGCGGCCCGTAAGCCCGCCTGTTCCCAGCGCCAGAAGAGACTGTACAACGTTCCATCCTGTGTCCAGCGGATCCTCGAAAGGGTCCAGGAAACTGAGGAATCGCTTATATCTGTATCCTGTGGTATCGGTAAATATAAAGGCTGCTGCCGCCGCCACCGCTGCGCCTGCAAGGCTGAAAAGATGCAGCCATTTTGCGCCCGCTACCAGCAGCATTCCGCCTACAATAAAGCATACCGTAAAGGCCGTTGACATGTTAGGCTGTAGCATAATCAGACCTCCGTAAAGGCCTGTAGCTATTACTACCGGAAGAATACCCCTCTTTATTTCAGTTACCCTTTTCGGGTATCTGGAAAAGAAGCCGGTGATAAACAGAATCATACACACTTTGGAAATTTCACCAGGCATGATGGTAATCGGTCCGACCTGAATCCATCGGGTTGCACCATAGGCAGAAGCACCCAGCGGTGTCAGTACCAGCACAAGGAGTATGAGTCCCACCAGAAATGCGGGCAGCCACAGACGCGCCCAGAAATGGTAGTCAATCTTCGAACACACCCACATACCGACAGTACCTGCAGCCAGCCACACCAGCTGTCTGGTCAGATAATGGTAAGGGTCGTCATACTGGCTTATGGAATAGTAATAGCTGGCACTGAAAATCATCAGTGTGCCGAAAATAGTCAGAACCGCTACCAGAAGCACAATGGAAAGGTCGCCCGTATTATGTTGTCTCACCTTGATTGCTTTCTTCATAAACCATCCTTAAATTCAGAGTTAAATACCCAGTCTTTCTACGCACATTCTGAAGTGGTCGCCGCGCTGCTCGAAATTATCATACATATCCCAGCTTGCACATGCAGGAGAAAGAAGCACCGTATCTCCGGACTGCGCAATTTCTGCAGCCTTCTTTACGCACTCTTCCATATTCTTCGCGTAGGTATAGCTTGTAAATCCGTATTTATCAGCAGTTTCAGCAATGATTCTGCCGTCTCTGCCCAGCAGGACCATATGTTTTACCCTGCCGTCAAAATTCTTTATAAGCTCGTCGAACTCCTGGCCTTTGCCATCGCCGCCGGCTATTAAAATTATATTCTCCTTAATTGCTTTCAATGCAATAACTGCTGCATCCACATTGGTTCCTTTGGAGTCGTTATAAAATCTTACGCCATCCATCTGACCGCAGTACTCGATTCTGTGTTCAACGCCGCCGAATTCTCTGATTGTTTCAGAGATAACTTCCATGCTGATACCTGCAAAATAGCAGATTGCAGCCGCTGCAAGAGCATTTTCCACGTTATGGTCGCCGATGATTTTAAGGTCTTTGCGGTCGCAGATTTCAATCAGCTCGCCTGCCTCATTTTTAATCACCAGCATATCACCTTTAAGGAACGCTCCGAAGTCCAGTTCTTCCAGTCTTGAGAAAGGAACAACCTTTGCCTTGCAGCCTTCAGTGAAGCTGTAGCAGAATTTATCGTCGTAATTTACAATGCAGTAACCGTTTTCATCCTGATTTGCAAAAATCTTTGCCTTTGCCCTGCCGTACTCTTCCATGGTATGGTGTCTGTTGAGATGGTCTGGTGTCAGATTGAGAATGGCTGAAACAACAGGCTTGAAGTACTTCGTGGTCTGCAGCTGGAAACTGCTTGTTTCGGTAACAAGCCAGTCATCTTCATCAGCCCCCATAGACTTGGAAATTACAGCAACGCCTATGTTGCCCACCACATGAGTCTTACGCTTTGAATTTTTAAATATTTCGCCTACAAGAGTAGTCGTTGTAGTCTTGCCGTTGGTACCTGTAATTGCAACGAAAGTTCCGCGTGCTATACGGTAAGCGATTTCAAGTTCGCCGACAATTTCCGCACCTTCTGCAGCTGCCTCCTGTATGAAATCCAGTTCAGGATTCACCCCCGGGCTGAGAATAATCATATCAAAATCAGCCACATGGTCAGGTATTTCGTGGAAATAGCATTTAACTTTCTGAGACTCCAGGAAGTTGAGTATCTGACCGTCCACATTGGCTCTTTCTCTTGATTCCTGTATAGTAACCTTTGCTCCCAGTTTAATCATTGCCTGAGTTGCCGCAAGGCCGGATTTACCCATGCCTACTATCAGGACTCTTTTACCTTTGATATTTTCCAGATTCATTGACATAATATCACCTCTAAATTTTCATAATGAGGAAAGCAAGCAGGCAGAAAGCCATGGTCATTCCATAAAACAGAACAACAACCTTTCTTTCGTGCAGTCCGCAAAGCTCGAAATGATGGTGGATAGGTGCCATCTTGAAGAAGCGCTTGCCTCCTGTCTTTTTGAAATATAATACCTGAATAATTACTGATAACGCTTCAATTACATAAACAAGTCCTGCAATGGCAAGAACAAATTCCAGCTTCATGAGAACTGCACCTGCTGCCAGTATACCGCCGAGCGCCATGGAACCTGTATCGCCCATGAAAATCTTTGCAGGATTCTTATTGAGCATAAGGAATCCAAGGCATGCCCCTGAAAGTGCGCCGAACACAATCGGTTCTCCTGTAAATCCGAAGATGGATGCCGCACATACCAGGAAAAGCGCCACCAGCGCTGTAACGCCTGATGCCAGACCATCAAGACCATCAGTAAGGTTTACGGAGTTGCTGAATGCAACCATTACAAAAATAACAAACGGAATATATAAAATTCCCAGGTCAATATACTTATTGAAAACCGGCAGCCAGATTTCGCCTCCCCAGATAAGTCCGTGAGCTGTGTAGGACTCAGCCATTGCAAATACTGCAAATGCAAGGGAAAATCCAAACTGCATGATGATTTTCTGCTTAGGACTGATGCCCTTGTTATTCTTCTTTATTGCCTTTTCGTAGTCGTCGATGAAGCCGATGAGGCCGAAAAGCACCATCATCACAAGAATAACCAGAATTCTCACGTCAAAAGTATCAGTAATAATTGTAGCCGCCAGTGCAGTGATGATTGTGGCACTGATAATTGCCAGACCGCCCATGCTCGGCGTACCTGTTTTGTGGAGGTGAGACTGAGGTCCCACTTCTCTTACAAACTGTCTGAACTGCTTCTTTTCCAGGAAAGGAATAAGCATTTTAGTGAAGAACGCACCCAGAATCCATGCTGCAAATAATGTAATTACGGGAACTATATACATTTCCATTTTGTAAACTCCTATTCTTTATCTTTAAGTATTTCCTTTACGAATTTTTCCATTTCCATGCCGCGGGAAGCCTTTACCAGGACCACATCCCCAGGATTGATAACAAGGTCTGCTGCTTCCATCAATTCTTTCTTATCCGGGAAGTAAAGAATTTTTTCTGCTCCAAGAGATGCTGCACCTTCTACATAGTATCTGGCATTTTCACCCACTGCCACCAGAAGGTCAGGATTTTTCACAGCAACATGACTGCCTACCTCGAAGTGCATCTGGTTGCTTTCAGGTCCAAGTTCGAACATATCACCAAGAACAGCAACACGTCTTCCTCCCTCTTCCGGCTCAGTGGCCATCAGAGTATCGATGGCACCCTTCATGGACTCAGGACAGGCATTGTATGTATCGTCGATCACCTTGATACCGCCGCCTGATTTAACCTTGAGTCTGCTGCCTGTAAGCTCTGCCGCTGCAAGTCCCTGAATTGCATCTTCTGCAGAAATCCCCAGCATACTGCCTGCAGCCACTGCCAGAGCAGAGTTGACTGCATTGTGTGCACCGGGCACAGGAAGTGAAACTTCATATTTTTTATCGTCATGGCACAAAGTGTATTTTATACCTTTATCGCCGAAATCGCAAACATCATTTACAGTGTATACAGAATTTTCTTCTGAGCCTACTGTTATAAGGTTGTAATTGCCCTTTACATTCTCTTCTGTGAGCATATCATTATCTGCGTTGATAATGAGTGTTGAACTTTCGTCAAAATACGCACACACATCCATTTTTTCGCGGAGAATGCCCATGCGGCTTCCAAGATTTTCAACGTGGGAAACACCTATGTTGGTGATTACAGCAATATCAGGGCGCACAAGTTCTGAAAGTTTTATGATTTCGCCCGGTGAACTCATACCCATTTCCAGTACTGCAATCTCAGTGTCCGGTGCGAACTCCAGAATGCTGAGAGGCAGACCGAAACCGTTGTTGAAGTTCTTCATACTGCGGCCGGTCCTGTATTTTGTCGCCGCAACATAATAAAGCATGTCACGTGTACTTGTCTTGCCCACGCTGCCGGTTACAGCGATTTTTTTCTTCAGAGGCAGAGTATTGAGATAGTAACGCGCCAGGTCCTGAAGGGCTCTGGTTGTATCTTCCACAACAATAATATCTGTGTCTGCAGACTGACCCAGAAATGCCTCCTTTGGAACTCTGGATTCATCGGAAACAACCAGAGTTTTGCATCCGGCCTGGATAACCTGACCCAGGAATTTGTGTGCATCATTGTTTTCACCGATGAGCGGGAAGAATACATCACCCGGTTTTGCCTGACGTGAGTCAGTGCAGACACTGAGAACTCTGCTGCTTTCTCTGCCCCATACCAGGGTTCCTCCTGTAGCTTTTATAATTTCTTCAACTGTGAATTCACGCATGATATTATCTCCCTGTCGTCAAAATGTATCTTTTCATTTCCGATAATCTGGTAAGTTTCGTGACCTTTTCCGGCTACGATTATTATGTCTCCAGGCTGTCCGTGAGCCGCGGCCCAGGTTATCGCTTCTTTTCTGTCCGGAATTACAATATATTTTCCGCCGCAGGCATCCATAACACTGGTAATGTCATTGATAATGGCCATTGGATTCTCCCTGCGTGGATTGTCAGATGTAATCACTGAAAAATCAGCATAGGCCGAAGCTGCCTTTGCCATTTCAGTTCTCCTGTGAGGATCCCTGTTGCCGCCACAGCCGAATACTGTTACGAGCCGCTGTGGGTCGTACCGCCTGAGAGTTCGCAGCAGGCTTTCAAGAGCAACGCCGTTGTGAGCATAGTCCACAAGAACCGTAAAATCATCACTGCATGGGACAGGTTCAACCCTGCCCGGAACTTTTATGCTTTTCAGAGCTCCTGTGATTACATCCCAGCCGATTCCGAAATGCCTTGCTGCAGCAACTGCCGCAGAAGCATTGGAAGCATTGAAATCACCCGGCATCGGCAGCCTTATTCTGTGCCCTTCAAATTCATATTCAGAACCCAGAACGTGTCCGTCACGCCACAGGCTTATACTTCCGGTATCGTATTCTTTTATTATATCCGCATGACTTTCTGCTGCCTTTAGAAAAGTCTGCCGGTATTTATCGTCTTTATTGATTATAGCCACTTTTGTCTGTTTAAACAACATGGTTTTCCAATAAAGATAATCTTCGAAGTTTTTGTGCTCACTGCCTCCTATATGATCCGGCGAAATGTTGGTAAAAACCGCCGCATCAAATTTCAGCCCGTAAACACGCTGCTGCATAAGTCCCTGGGATGAAACTTCCATTACAACTGCCCTGCATCCCCTGTCTGCCATCTCCCGCATCATACGCTGGATTTCAAAAGACTGGGGCGTAGTACTGTCTGCCTCGGTATAATAACCTTCGCAGCCGTTTACAACCGTGCCGATTATACCGGTCTTTATACCTGCTCTTTCAAAGATTTCCTTCACCATGAAAGTGGTTGTTGTCTTGCCTTTTGTGCCGGTAACGCCTATGAGGAGTAGCCCGCCGGCCGGCCGCCGGAAAAAGTTTGCAGAGGCGGCCGCCAGGGCCTGCCGCGTATCGGAAACCACTGCCACCGCGGCAGAGCCGGCGCCTCCCGGCGCCAGGCGGGCTCCATCCCTATCATCGGTCACAATGACCGATGCACCTTTTTCCAGAGCCTGTTTTATATACTTTCTTCCGTCATCCTCAGCGCCCTTTATAGCAAAAAATGCGCTTCCGGCTGTGACCTTATCTGAGTGGTAAACTATGGACTTTACGTCTTTATCTGGTGTGCCGCAGACAACCTCATAACTGAGACCGTCAAACAAAGCTTCCAGATTCATACCTACTCCTTATAAATATATACTACTGAATTTTTCTTTACTTTCGTACCTGCCTTAGGATACTGGTCAACGATGATAAAGTTATCATCGTCTTTAGCTGACTTAGGTCTGCTGTATTTCAGATCCTTGCCGCCGATAATACCAGCTGCTTCGCTGAATTCCTTTCCTACCACATCAGGAACTACTGTGTAGTTGCCTTCAATGGCCTTCTTTTCAGCTTCTGTATATTCAGGTGTGATGTTCATATATCTGAGAACATCCGTAAATATTGATTTTGCAATAGGTGCAGCAACTACTGAGCCGTAGTATGAACCCTGAGGGCTGTCTACGATTACCAGCATGGAAACCTTAGGATCGTCCATCGGTGCCATGCCAATGAAAGAACTGTAGTAATTGTCCCCGTAGGCACCGTTTTCAACCTTGTTGGCTGTACCTGTCTTACCGCCGATTCTGTATCCTGTAACTTTAGCATTACCGCCGCCGCCTTCGGATACAACGTATTCCATTATCTTGCACATTTCATCGGCAGTTTTTTCTGAAATAACCTGTCTTACGATTACCGGATCGAATTCTTCAACCACGTTTCCGTCGCTGTCAGTCAGCGCCTTCACGTATCTCGGTTCCAGGAGCACTCCGTCGTTGCCCATTGCATTTACCGCTGTGAGCAGCTGGATAGGTGTTACTGAAATACCCTGGCCGTAACCGATAGTGGCCAGTTCTACAGGACCTACATTTGAAAGGCTCTGTACGATTGAACCTGCTTCGCCCGGATAATCTATTCCTGTCTTTGAGGTGATTCCATACATATCAAGATACTTGTAGAATGTATTTTTTCCAAGCTTCGCAGCCACTTTTGCCAGTACTGGGTTGCAGGAGTTTCCTACAGCTTCCTGTATTGTCTGTGTTCCGTGGTTTCTGTAGCTCCAGCAGTGAAGGGTAATGCCCGCAACTGTGATTCTGGAGTTGCAGCTGAAAGTATCAGTAAGGGTGATTGCCTTTTCTTCAAGGGCAGATGATGCTGTAATCAGCTTGAATGTGGAGCCTGGCTCATAAGTATCGCTGACAATAGGATTTCTCCATTTTTTGTAGAGATAAGCCAGTCTTTCGTCATTGTTCATCTTGCTGTAAGCTTCTTTGTCCTCTTCATCAACTGCCGTAGCGTTGTTAGGGTCAAAGCCCGGAGTCACGGCGCTGGCCAGCACATCTCCTGTTTCAGGGTCCATGATAAGGCACATGATACGCTTGGCACCTGTCTTTTCCATGCCTTCCGCGATGGCCTTTTCCGCATAGTACTGTATTGTTTCATCCAGCGTACTTACTATATTCAGTCCTTCCTGGGCTGCATGATATTCTTCTGTTCCTTCCACCAGTTCATTGCCGGAAATGTCGGTATTTTTTACCCATCGTCCTTCTACGCCGCTGAGATACTGGTCGTATTCAAGTTCAAGGCCTGTTCTTCCGGAATTTTCTATGGTCACGCTTCCCAGCACCTGTGACGCAAAATTGCCCAGAGGATAAAAACGTTTCGTACCCTCTGTGATTTCCAGACCGGAATATTTCAGTGCTCTCACAGCATCTGCAGTTGCTTTGTCCATATACTGAGCCATGGTAACAAGTGCAGTTTCCTTGGTTACATTCTTATAGACAGTTTCACTTTCTTTGCCAAGAACCTCTGCCAGTTTTGCGGCCATTCCGCTGATTTCTTCCTCACTTTTGTCATAGGTAAACTGAGCAGGGCGCACATACAAAGTATAACAGGTGGTACTTGTAGCCAGTTCCTTACCGTTTCTGTCATATATAATTCCCCGGTCCGGCTCGATAGGATTGTCGCTGGTCTGCTGGTCGATTGCCTTGCGTGTATACTCTTCCGCGTCCACAATCTGAATCCACGCTACCCTGAAAACCAATAATGTCAGCAGTATGGCCATCAGGAAAAACCCGATTGCAATTCTTCTTTTATGTTTTACTGTTACAGTTGCTTTCATGCCCCTTGGTGCTCCTTTTTATAAAAATTACCCCTTACATGCAGAAAGCCAGACTACCAATGTCCGTATTAAGTTGTCTGGCTCGCTTGTATTATGAAATTATTCTAGAGTTCTCAGTTATATGCTTTTTCTTTGATTATCTGTACAAGGTCTTCCCTCACTGCAAAGTCTTTTTCCACATAAATACACTGATCGGCAGAAGGGTATTTCATGTTCAGTTTGTCGATTGCATAAGCCTCAACAGCTGCAATGCTGTTGGCGCTCTCAATTTTTATATTGAGCATATCGATTTCATCTTCAAGAAGAACATTTTCCTTGTTGATTTTATTGATTGAGTACTTGATTTCCGTAGCCTTGGCAGTCATCCAGACTGTACCGATGAGAAGAGCGCCGATGATGATAAGGGATAAAACTGCACGGAAAAGTCCCGCCTGTGTGATCAGCTCTTTTTTTCTGGTCTCAGGCAGTACTTCAATTCCATTATTGACTTTTCTGTCTTCTCTTACGCTTTCTTCCTGAATGTATTGTTTTCTCTTCGGAATCTGTCTTGCAAATTCCTCAGCATAGTTGCTGGGAGCAACATAAGTATATTCAGATGTGTAAGCCCTGTTAACTGCAGCCATTATGTCTCCCTTTATCACTGAAAATTCCGGCTATTTTTTCTCTGCAACCCGGAGTTTTGCACTTCTCGAGCGCGGATTCGCCTCAACTTCTTCCGCAGAAGGCGGAATCGGTTTGTTTGATTTTTTCTTGATGTCCCCTACCTTGCCGCATACGCACACCGGAAATTCCTTCGGGCATGTGCAAGGATTGATTCTTTTGTTGATGATATCTTTTACAATTCTGTCCTCAAGAGAGTGGAAAGTGATTACGCACAATCTTCCTCCCGGTGCAAGTACATCGCAGAATTCATCGATTGCCCTTTCCAGCTGACCGAGTTCATCATTTACCTCGATTCTGATAGCCTGGAAGGTTCTTTTGGCAGGATGCGGGCCGTCCCTTCTCGCAGCTGCCGGTATTGCCGCCTTGATGATGTCCACCAGTTCGGCAGTAGTTTCAAGAGGCTTGTCCTTGCGGGCCTTTACTATGAAGTCCGCAATTCGTGATGCCCATCTTTCTTCACCGTATTTATGAATTATATTTCTCAGTTCTTCTGCATCGTAGGTGTTCACCACATCGTATGCGGTGAAGTCATCGTCCTGGCTCATTCTCATGTCCAGAGGCGCATCCTGCATGTATGAAAAACCTCTTTCAGGGTTGTCCAGCTGGAAGGATGAAACACCCAGATCCAGTAATGCCCCGTCTATTTCTTCGATTCCAAGGTCGTCAAGAACGTCCTTGATATCAGAGTAATTGCTCTGTACGAAAATCTTGCGGCACGGATATTTTTCAAGTCTGGCTGACGCTGCATCAAGAGCATCTCTGTCTCTGTCGATACCGATGAGCAGACCATCTTCTCCAAGTCTTTCGCAGATACCGCTTGAATGACCTCCGCCGCCCAGCGTGCCGTCTACATATATTCCGTCAGGTCTTATATTCAGCCCTTCCATACATTCCTCAAAGAGCACAGATGTGTGTTTGAACTCCATATTTAATGCCCTCCTTAGAAATTGTATTCTGTCAGTGCCTGAGCAAAATCTGCTCTTTCCATCTTGCTGTCGTTATCAGGAGCATTCCATACTTCCCTGCTCCAGATTTCAATTTTGGTCATAGCACCCATGGTCACCAGATCTTTTTCAATTCCGGCGTAGGTCTTAAGCTCCTGCGGAATGATTATTCTGCCCTGCTTATCGAATTCGCATTCGCAGGCATTGGCACAGAAATGTCTGATAAAAGCTCTTACCTTCGGATCAGATTCCGGAAGACGGGAGATTTTTTCCATCTGCTTATCCCAGTCTTCTGTGGTGTAAATGTACAGACACTGGTCAAGACCTTTGGTCAGAATACATCTTGCACCCAGTTCCGCTCTCAGTTTGGCAGGCACAATCATGCGGTTCTTTTCGTCTATTGAGTTGTTGGATGTACCCATAAACATGATGTGTTCCTCCTGAAAATTGCGACACTTATCCAAGGTAAGTTTACATATTACCACTATACACCACTTTTAAACACTTTTCAATAGAAAAATGAGTTTTTTAAGAAAAATTCCCCCACCATATTACCTGTAACCCCCACCCACTTCCAGGCATATAATGCTATTACCTATAATTATGAAAAGAGGTAATCCGAAACATGAACTGTTCATCAAACAATAACCAAGGAAGGACAGAAAATCTGGTTTTTCTCAACAAAGTTTTCTATGACAATACCGGCTCATCCTGTCCTGTAATTTACCCTCTGACAACTACCAGTGAGGCGTTTACCCAGCAGCTTGTAATCAGCAGCAGCAACAGCGGAAACTGCGGCTGCAGTAGTGGATGCAATTGTTCAAACAACTGTGATTTCGATCTCTGCAATGCTCAGTTCACCGTGACCAACTCCTGTGTCACAGTTACTTCCGCAGCTCTGAGCGAAGCCGCAGAGTTTACCGCAGAAGATGTGACAGTTGATGGTTTTCCTGTCACATCACTGACCCTTGAAAACGGACGGTATTTCGCAGATCTCAGCGGAATAATGACCCAGCTTACCAGATGTCCGGGAACACCTGTTGACAGACACATCTGCGGAAACTGCAATTCCTGCGACGACTGCAATCCGCAGTGCGATAACGACGGTCATTTCTTCCTTGCAGAAGTTGGCGGTCCATGGGAAATGTATCTCAATATCACAATTGACGGCTACGTTTCCAACGGCAGATGTTCCAGGGATTTCAGGCTCTGCATGAGAACCAGAACTGATGCTGCAGGAAACTTCCCGGTTACTGTGGATGCATCCAACAACTTTGCACTTCAGTGCGTAAATATTCCTTGCCAGAGTCAGGGTATCGCCCCATCTCTCAGATTCAATTTTGAAGCATGCGGCATGCTTCTCAATCCTGTACTGACCATTGACCCAACTACAGAACAGCCAGGCAACGGCTGCCCTGCACCTGCCTCACTGATTCTCACAGCAAGCCTGGTAATTACCCCTAAGATAAACCTTCAGGTAGTAAGACCTTCTCTCTTTGCAATCAATGCAAGCGAAGTTACCACATGCTGCGACGATCTGGGCCAGTGCGACGACTGCGCACCTTCATCAGAATGTGGAAGCCAGCCAATTGCCGCCGATAGTTTTGCATGCCAGTACTGCGGAGATACCAACAGTTTCAGGTTTTAAGACAAAATAAAAACCCCGCTCTGAGCGGGGCTACATACATGAAATTAATATTTTACTTTTTTACCTATTCTGTTTTTGTATTTATTCTTTCTGTGGCTGAAAATTGTATTCTTTCGCGGATTCAGTATGGCAGCAATTCTGCCGATAATTTTAATGACAAGCCAAATAATCAGCAGCGCTATGACCACAGTAATTGCTGCAGCAATTATCTCATTGGTATTCCAGCTGCCGTCTAAGACAATATCAAATTTTTCTTCTAAAAATTTCATCATATGCGTCACCTGTATATAAACTGTAATGTGACCGTATTCCGGCAATAATATAATACCACATTTTACAGAAAATGCAAAGTATATTATTCGCTGTTAAAATTATAATATTTTTTAGATACTTTTCACAGATTATTTACGGAATTTACGGAGGAAAAATTGCTTTACTTATTCTACCTTACAAGAAATATCATCGGTCTTATACTGGTCCTCAGTCCTCTGGCTGGATTATTATATATAGATTTAACTG
>JAFSCP010000013.1 GCA_017436705.1 Bacillota bacterium | reverse complement strand
TGACTTTATCACGGTAACTGTTTTTCCTTTGTGGTATATTACAATCACAAAGAAAAAGGAGGATGAAGTTATGAGAGTAGGAATAAATGATGCATTAAAGAAGTATTTGGAAGATAAAGGTTACAGACATCTGGTTCTGCAGATAAAACTCTGCCGTTCCTGAGGAGGGTCCTATAAGGACGTAACAGCAAGTTTTGCTGAAGGAAATGAGCAGTGGCTGGTTGAAGACGGTTATGTGGCAGGGGAAACAGAAATCGGAAAGATTTACTACAGACCGCAGGAAATAATTTTCGGACCTGATCCACAGGTTCATCTGGTTAAGTTTTTTATGGGGCAGAGGGTAGCTTTTAAAGACATAAGAGCTCTGATTTAAATAATTTCGGAATAAAAAAGCGTGTATTGCAGCCGGTGCAGTACACGCTTCGTTAGTTTCTGAAATTGTATGCCGGATTATCTGGATTTGCCGTTCCACTGATCTGCACGGGCAAGAATCCACTGTGCCAGCTCGCTGATACCTTCGCCTGTTTTTGCCGAAACATAAACAATGTCGATGAAAGGGTTGCGGATGCGTGCGTACTCTTCCAGCTTCTGACGGTCAAAGTCAAAGTAAGGTTCCACGTCAATTTTGTTGACTACCAGCAGGTCGCAGGTCTGGTACATGAGCGGGTATTTGAGCGGCTTGTCGTGACCTTCAGGTACAGAAAGAATTGTCATGTTAAGAGCTGCACCTGTGTCGAATTCTGCAGGGCACACCAGATTGCCCACGTTTTCCAGAATAACCATGTCCAGATTTTTTATGTCCAGCTGCTCAAGGCCCTGGCGGGTCATGTCTGCATCCAGGTGGCACATGCCTCCTGTGTGGAGCTGGATTGACTCTACGCCGGCATTCTGCATGGTCTGTGCATCAACTACTGAGTCAATGTCGGCCTCCATTACAGCCCAGCGGATTTTTCCGCCGAATTCCTTTGCCAGAGACAGAAGGGTGCTGGTCTTGCCGGAACCTGGTGAGGACATCAGGTTGATCAGAAAGGTTTTGCGCTCTCTGAGGTGTTCTCTCAGGCGCTCTGCATCAGCATCATTATCCGCGAAAACACTTTCTTTAAGTTCAAGAATTTTGATTTCTTCCATATTTATTCCCCCTGGGTTTCGTTCCAGACTTTAAGGTCCAGGTTGTAATCGGTAAGGAAATAATCGTGCAGGTCCTTACGCATAGGCATGGTCTGCTTGATTTTGATTACATCGTAATTGCAGCGTGATTTGCAGATTCCGCAGCCTACGCAGAGTTCCTGGTTGATTTTGATTTTGCCGTCAATGCCCATGGAAATGGCATCTACAGGACAGCCGTTGTGCTCGGTGATACATCTGCCGCAGCCTATGCACTTGGTACGGTCAGGCACAGCGGTCCAGCCGGAAGGGTGGAAGCGGTGTCTGTCTTCAGGCTGAGCGTTGCGGGCCAGTCTCATGGCTATGCAGCAGCAAGGACAGCAGAAGCAGACTTCAAGGAATTTGTCCATTTCGTCGTTGCGCACACCCCACAGCAGCTGCTCAACTTCAATCCATACGGCCTGGGCCATCAGACCGTACTCGGCAGCTCTGTCCACACGGGCGCAGGCTTCTTCATAGGTCAGCTGCTTGGCAAGACCGTTTTTTACTACTGTCTTGGCAGGTTCGCCGAAGAAAAGACAGGCAATGTCCTTAGGGTAGTCTTCGCAGTCATTGGCTTCGCGGCAGAGGCATGTTTCCATGCCGGCAATATATGTAATGTTTTTAAGGGATGCTTTGAGCATATCCATAGGGATAACTACTTTTTCGCTCTGGTCTGTGATGTCCACATTGAGAGGCATTACAAGAGTGCTGGTCTGCTTTTCCATGGCAGGTGAAAGCATGATACCGGTCTTGTAGATTTTGCCTTTGAGGCCGCCTTCCTTCATCCAGACGGAGTATTTAACGAACATTCTGTAGAGTTTCAGAGCCAGCGGCCAGATTCCCTTGCGCATGGCCAGAATGTGGGTTTTTATGAAATTGTAGATACCCAGCCCGTTAGGGTGGTTCTTATAAGGCGGAAAACCCACTACTTTGCGGTCCAGACGCTCCTGGTCAAGATAGAGGATATTACCCTGTTCATCGATATTACTTGCTTGTTTTTTGATTTCTTCCATATAATATATTGTATCCTTTTCAGTATCCTATATCTTTGATCAGCAGTTTTTCACCGGGCGCGGTTTCGATTTTAAGCTTTGCACCGTGCATGACAGGGAAATTTTCGATTGCCACAGGCCATAGTTTCTCGAAGAAAACCGGCACGAAAGTGGAATCTTCGCCTACTTCAAGTGTCATGTGCTTAACCCGCGTTATGTTGTTTTTCTGTGCTGCGCTGCTGGCGGTTTTTACGGCCTGCAGCAGAACTCCCAGTTCATGCATTCCTGCTCACCTCAGATGCTGCTGTTTTGCTGACAGAATATTAAAAAAACTATAAGCATTATATCATTGCATTACAAAAAATGGATGAAACATATTGGCGTTTTTGTTCGATTATGATACAATGTATTAAAATTGTACGATGCTCTGACAGGAGGTAAGATTATGCTCAGCAGAACTGAAAATGCTATAATAGACGCTTTTAACCGTCTCATTGAAAAGCAGGAGTTCAACAAGATTTCTGTGGATATGATTCTTGAGACAGCCAGTGTAAGCCGTTCGACTTTCTATCGTTACTTCAAGGATAAATACGAGGTGATGAATGCCAACTACAAGCATCTGCTGGATTACTTTGTGGCTTCGGGACGCAGCAGCGGATACAGAGATCTGATTTTTCAGCTCTTTGATTTCGCCAAAGACCATGCCCGCCTCTTTAAAAATGCCATGGAATCCACAGGTTTCAACTCTTTCAGCAACTTTGTCTATGAATATTCCTATCAGACAGCACTGGATATTACCCGGGCAAACCGTGACGGCCAGGGGTTCAGCCAGGTGGAAGAGCTGCAGGTTGATATTTTCTGCAATGGAATCTGTGCCGTACTCCGCAATATCGTAAATCAGCGATATAAAATAAGCGCATCGGAAGCTGCCGACGCGCTTTATGAAATGATGCCTGAATCACTGAAATATTACTGGTGGCCACAGGCGTGATTCTTATTTGAGAAAATCCTGCAGGCCCGTGACCGTCCTGCCATCGCGGCCTGTGGTTGTTTCTGAGTGATAAAGGGAGCTGATGATTGCTTCTTCCACAGCCTCAACAGCAGCTTCAAAGACCATGTCCAGCTTGTCGTCGTGGAAGATGCGGCAGTCCAGAATGGCCTGATCTGAGTAGTGCGGAACCTTGTTTGCGGTAGTAAAGGTGATTGCTATATCTCCGCTGCCGTTGCCCAGATATGAACCTGTGCGGCCGAGGGAGACCGCTGTTCTGCGGGATACTCTGTTAAGCTGACGCTCTGACAAAGGAAGGTCGGTAGCAATAATCATAATAATTGAACCCTGATCTTTTTCCTGCGGTTTTTCCGCAGATTTTTTATTTTTTGTGTCGTAGTGAACGCCTCCGATGGTCAGCCTGCCTGCTGCGCCGAAGTTGGACATGACAAGGGCGCCGATGGTATACTGCCGGCCGTCTGCGGTTATAATTCTGGATGCAGAGCCGATACCGCCTTTGAGACCGAGGCAGCACATACCGGTACCGCCGCCCACAGCTCCTTCCTCAAAATCTTCACATGCGGAACCGAGGGCTTCCAGCACATGACTTTCTTCTACATGAAGACCACGGATGTCGTTGAGGCTGCCGTCGTTACATTCTGCCACCATGCAGTTTACGGTGCCGGTTGTAAGGCCGATATCGGGGTTCTGTTCCAGCATATATCTGGTCAGGGCGGTAAACGCAGTGCCGATGCTCAAAGTATTGGTAAGAATAATTGGTGTCTCGATTGTGCCAAGTTCTTCAAGCTGTATGAGTCCCATGGTTTTGCCGAAACCGTTGATGACAGCAGAACCGGCCATTACCTTTTCTCTGAAGATATTTCCCTGGTGAGGAAAGATGGCAGTGACGCCCGTATTGATGTTTCCGTCTTTAATTGTGCAGTGACCTGCGGTAACGCCTGCAACGTCGCTTATTTTGTTTTTAGGGCCGCTCTGGTATCTTGAGTGGAGGCAGAGGCCGCTGTTTTTCGGTAATCCCATGGCAGTTCTCCTTTTTCGACATATATTATATGAGCATTTTAACGCATAAACAGGACAATATGCAACATTTTCAAAAAAATATTAAATAATAATAGGAATTATTATTGACAAGACAGAAATTGTATGTTATATTAAGACCATAAAACACAGGAAAGGAAACTGAGGGATGAAAACAGATACAGAAAAGAAGTTAAGATACTCACATCAGAGAGAAATGATTTATCAGTATCTCATGGGGACTCAGGAACATCCTTCCGCAGAAATGGTGTACGATGCACTCCGCAGCGAAATCAAGGGGTTAAGTTTGGGAACAGTGTACAGAAATCTCCGCCTTCTGGAAGACTTGGGGAAAGTCAGAAGAGTGGCTTCATTAAATGGCACTGAGAGATATGATGCATGCTGCGGTGACCACGTTCACTTTGTTTGTCAGAACTGTGGATCCGTCCACGATGTACCTGATGCTGAATTGGAACAGGTGAGAGGGGCTATAAGCTTACCTGAGGGGTATCAGCTGGGGCAGGTAAATCTGACACTGAGCGGTCTGTGTCCTGACTGCCTGAATAAAAAGGCAGAAACTAAAGATAATTAAAAGTAAAACAGAGGAAAAAGGAGATTAGGATTATGTCAATGATTAACAAGGAAGTAAACGAATTTAAGGTAAAGGCTTTTTTAAATAACGAGTTCAAGGATGTAAGCAAAGCTGACATTATGGGGAAATGGAGCGTGTTCTTCTTCTATCCGGCAGATTTCACATTTGTCTGCCCTACAGAATTAGAAGATCTTGCTAACAAATACAAGGAATTCAAGGCTGCAGGCTGCGAAATCTACTCAGTATCCACTGACACACATTTCGTACACAAAGCATGGCACGACACTTCTGAAAGAATCCAGAAGATTCAGTACCCTATGCTTGCAGACCCTACACACGCACTTGCGAGAAATTTCGAAGTTCTTATCGAAGAAAGCGGCCTCGCTGAAAGAGGAACTTTCGTAGTAAATCCGGAAGGCAGAATCGTAGCATATGAAATCAATGCAGGAAATGTAGGCAGAAATGCTGATGAACTTTTCCGTAAACTTCAGGCTCTCCAGTTCGTACACGAACATGGCGATGAAGTTTGCCCGGCTAAATGGCAGCCAGGTGCTGAAACACTGAAGCCAAGCCTTGACTTAGTGGGACAGCTTTAATAAGCAGACAGCGCCGGACTTCAGTTCCGGCGTTTTTTTACAGCAAAAGAGGAAGGAATCGGGACTATGAAAAACTTATATGATGTTGTGATTATCGGCGGAGGCCCTGCGGGGCTGACAGCCGCTTTATATCTGGCCCGTGCCAAGTACAGGGTCGTAGTAGTTGAAAAGGAAAATTTCGGCGGACAGATTACCATCACTCACGAAGTGGTGAACTATCCGGGCGTTGCTCACACCAGCGGCAAAGAGCTGACAGAGACTATGAGAAAGCAGGCTCAGAGCTTCGGTGCAGAGTTCATGCTGGCAGAAGTTAACGGCCTTGACATGGAAGGCGATGTAAAGACTGTGAAGACCAGCCGCGGCGAGCTTAAGACTTTCGGCGTGCTGCTTGCAACCGGTGCTCATCCGAGAATGGTTGGTTTCAAGGGCGAAGAAGAATTCAGAGGACGGGGCGTTGCTTACTGCGCGACCTGCGACGGAGAATTCTTCACAGGCAAGGAAGTGTTCGTTGTCGGCGGCGGTTTCGCTGCAGCTGAAGAAGCAGTTTTCCTTACCAAATATGCAAAACACGTAAATATCCTTATCCGCAGAGATGATTTCAGCTGCGCGGCGTCTGCTGCCGATCATGCCAGAAATCACGAAAAGATTACAGTGCTTACAAATACAGAAGTGGACGAAGTTCTTGGTGACACAACTCTCAGGGCAATCCGCTACCGTAACAAGCTCAGCGGTGAAGTGACTGAATACAAGGCGGCAGAGGGCGATAATATCGGCGTGTTTGTATTCGCAGGATATTCACCGGCCACAGATCTGGTAAAGGGTATTGCAGAGCTTGACGAGGCAGGATACATTGTGACAGACCGCTGCCTCAGAACTTCTGTGGAAGGTCTCTATGCTGCAGGTGATGTGTGCATCAAGCCTCTCCGCCAGGTTGTAACTGCTGTGAGCGACGGCGCGATGGCAGCAACTGAACTAGAAAAGTACGCGGCTGCAATGCAGAAAAAGACAGGTCTGAAACCGGAAACTCCGAAGGCTGCAGAAACAGTTTCTACAAAATCTGACACACCGGCACAGCCGCAGCCGGCATCACAGGCGCAGTCTCAGACGGCAGCCGGAAATTCAGCACTTTTCGACGCAGACATGCTTGCGCAGCTGGGCGCTGTATTTGCACGAATGGCAAATCCGCTGGTTCTCAAGCTCTATCTGGACGGAAGACCTGTATCAGCAGAACTCCGCGGCTACATGGAAGAACTGGCCAAGCAGACTGACAAGCTCAGCGTGGAAATCGCTGATAATAACGCTGACAGCGCAGAAGCTCCTTATGTGGCAGTATGCAGGGCAGACGGCAGCTGGAGCGGACTTGCTTTCCACGGTGTGCCCGGCGGACACGAATTTACATCCTTTGTTCTCGGTCTCTACAATGCGGCAGGTCCGGGACAGCCGCTGGATGAAGCGGTTCTTGAAGGAATCAGGGCTCTGGATAAGAATGTGGACATCAAAGTTCTCGTTTCACTTTCCTGCACAATGTGTCCTGAACTGGTAACAGCGGCTCAGCGTCTTGCGGCACTGAATGACCGCGTAACTGCACAGGTTTACGACCTGAACCACTTCCCTGCAATAAAAGATAAATACAATGTGATGAGCGTTCCGTGCCTGGTTATCAACGACGGCGAAAAAATCAGCTTCGGCAAGAAAAATGCGCAGCAGGTGCTGGAACTTATCAGATAATATGGTAATATGGGTAATTAAAAAGGCTCCGCTTCAGAAGCGGGGCCTTTTGCTGTGCTGATATGTAATTAAAGTTTTTCCCAGTCCTGTGCAAACAGTCCGCCTGCACCGCCGGAGTGTACGAAAAGTACGTTGTCTTCAGGTTTGTAGTAACCTTCTCTTGCTCTCTTGATGAGACCTGCGAAAGCCTTGCCTGTGTAGCATGTGTCGAGGACGATACCTTCAAGCTTCATCATCATTGAAATTGCTTCGTTGCCTTCTTCGGAAGGGATGGAGTAGCCCGGACCGCACATGTCAAGAAGGTCAGGCACCGGAAGCTCAACGTCTGTACCGAGAAGGTCAGCAGCTTCTTTCATCAGTTCCGGAACGATTACGTCAAATGGGTCATTGTCTACCATGGAGCACATTACGTGAGTGTCAGGCATGTAAAGCTTCGCACCGAGAACTGTGCCGGCTGCAGTACCGCCGGAACCGCATGCGCATACGATGTGTTCGAAATGCTGGTCGTATTCGGAAACTTCTCTCATACAGTCCACATAGCCAAGGGAACCAAGGGCGTTGGAGCCACCGCAAGGGATTTTGTAGACTTTGCGGCCCATTTCTGCTGCGATACGGTCCATTTCTTCGTAAATGTCATCGTAGCTGTCTGTATCCACAAAGCGGACTTCTACGCCCATGAGGTAGTTGAGAATCTGATTACCTTTGCGGGCAGTGATTCCGTGATTTTTAAGAACAAGGATGCAGTCCAGGCCCATGCGCAGGCAGCAGGCTGCTGTCAGCATTGCGTGGTTGCTCTGTGCAGCTCCTGTTGTCATTACCAGGTCGTAGCCCTGTTTTTTTGCGTCTGCAAGGAGGAATTCCAGCTTGCGGACTTTGTTGCCGCCGAGAGCAACGCCGCAGAGGTCGTCTCTTTTGATCCAGACATTGGTACCCAGTTCGCGGCTCAGATTAGGCAGTTTATGAATTGGTGTTGGGTAAATACCCAGTGATACTTTTTCAAATTCGTTCATAATTTTTCCTTTCAGGTTAAACTAAGAGTGTCTTCTATATAAAATATTATAGCAGAGGGAAATATAGGGTTCAAGTGCTGAAATCCGAACTCATGGCTTCTCAAAAAACCGAAACTCCTTGCAATTACTCGCAAAATATGATATACTCTGGCTCGTATGACTATCGTTAAGAATATTTTTATATAAACGACCAATAATTAAGAAAAAGGAGTAATTTACAAGTGATAACAGTAACTAACGTGAGCCTTAATTTCACAGGCCAGTCTCTTTTCAAAGATGTAGACCTTAAGTTCACCGCAGGCAACTGCTACGGCATCATCGGTGCCAACGGAGCGGGCAAATCAACTTTCCTGAGAATCCTTTCAGGCGACCTTGAACCATCCACAGGAAGTGTATCCATCAAGCCTGGCGTGCGTATGTCCGTGCTGAAGCAGGACCACTTCGCATTCGACGAGTTCACCGTTCTGGATACAGTAATCCAGGGCAATCCCCGCCTTTATGAAGTAATGCAGGAAAAAGACGCAATATACATGAAAGAAGATTTTACTGACGAGGACGGCATCAAGGCTGCAGAGCTGGAAGCCGAGTTCGCAGAAATGGACGGCTGGGAATCCGAATCCAACGTAAGCAGACTGATTCAGGGTCTGGGTCTTTCCGAGGACATTCTCTACATGCCGATGGCAAGTCTTACGGCAAAGGAAAAGGTAAAAGTTCTTCTTGCACAGGCACTTTTCGGCAATCCTGAAATCGTGCTTCTGGACGAACCTACCAACCACCTTGACGTAAGAGCAATCGAATGGCTGGAAGACTTCCTCATGGAATACGAAGGCACAGTGCTGGTAGTTTCCCACGATAGACACTTCCTCAACACTGTCTGCACCAATATCGTGGACGTTGACTACGGCAAAATCAAGATGTACGTAGGTAACTACGAATTCTGGTACGAATCCAGCCAGCTGTTCCAGCGCCTTATCCGAGACCAGAACAAGAAAAACGCAGAAAAAATCAAGGAACTGCAGGCCTTTATCCAGCGTTTCTCCGCAAACAAGTCCAAGTCCAAACAGGCAACATCAAGACGTAAGCTTCTTGACAAACTGACCGTTGAAGAAATGCCGGCATCATCCCGCCGCTATCCTTTCGTAGGATTCAACATGGACAGAGAACCGGGCAAGGAAATCCTCCAGGTAGAAGGTCTTTCCAAGACAATTGACGGTGTGAAGGTTCTTGACAACATTACTTTCCGCGTAAACAAAGACGACAAGATCGCTTTTGTAGGCGAAAACGAAATTGCCAACACCACACTTTTCAAAATCATCATGGGCGAAATGGAGCCGGACGAAGGTTCATACAAATGGGGTGTTACAATCACTTCCTCATACCTGCCTCTGGACAACTCTGCTTTCTTCGAAGGCAGCCCTTACAACCTGGTTGAATGGCTCGGTCAGTACACCAAAGAAACCACAGAAACTTTCATGCGTGGCTTCCTGGGCAGAATGCTTTTCTCCGGCGACGATGTTTACAAGAATGTAAGCGTGCTTTCCGGGGGCGAAAAAGTACGCTGCATGCTGAGCCGTATGATGCTTTTCGGTTCCAACGTGCTTGTTATGGACCAGCCTACCAACCATCTTGACCTGGAATCAATCACAGCAGTCAACGACGGTATCAAGGACTTCAAGGGCAACGTGCTTTTCTCATCCCACGACCACGAGTTCATCCAGACTGTCGCAAACCGTATCATGGAAATCGGATCTGACGGCAAGCTGACAGACAGACTCTGCACATACGACGAATATATTGCACGCTAACGCAACCCGTTGCCAGCTATGAACCAGCTTTTGCGAGCAAAGATTACGCTATACTGGGGTTGCTTTGTGAAATATAGAGTAATTTTCGACAAAAAGGCGGCAGGAAATGCTTGCAGGAAACAGTAGTTTACGACAATCGAGGAAATAAATCAAAAGATGGAGTATTTTTTACTCCATCTTATTATAAAGTTGCAAATAAAGCGTAATTGCAATGATTTAAAGTTAGAATCGCAGAACGGAGAGCAGCAATTTACATGTAACTTACTTGCATGGCAGCAAATATATTTCAATAAGGCGGAAAATTTCTTTGCTGCTTATGGTGCCATCAGGTCCATCAAAGGAAAGGATCAGATTGCGGCCCGGATAAAACCCGTTGGCCTGATAAATTGAAAGCTTTTCAAACATCCGGAGACGATAAACAGGATCGTTTATCAGCCCGAAATGCTCCCATATAACAGTGCTCCCATCGTCGAGTGTGATGGTAAAGTCAGGAAGAAGGCCGAATGCAGTCGGCTTCTCATGGTCAAACGTGAGCTCTGAAAAATAAAGTGCGTCAGCGATTATCACTTCAGACTTTGAACGGACTTTGCAGCCTGCGGCTGTTTCAAATCTGAGCCCTTCAGGTCGGTAAGGTGTGTACTTCGTAGGCTCCGCAATACCGTGTTTCTGTGGCAGCAGCGGCAGTAAATCATCGTGATCCCAAGGCTGGTAGGCAGAAAGGAATTTTTCAGAAGCACGGATGTTTTTATTTAAAACAGTGTCCATTTTTTTCAGAAAAACCTTCTGTTTGAGCTGGGATATCAGATGCTGATTGTGTTTACTTATGTATATCTGCCTTGAAGGCTGTCCGGGAACACGTACAATATGAAAATACTGAGTGCAACCATGGGAAGTTTTGATATTGAGAGAACCTTCAGGAAGCTCAGGCAAAAGCCTCTCGCAGCGTTGTTTGACTTTTTTCATCAGACTAAGGTCTTGACGGACTTCGTAGATCAGTTTGTTCACAAAAAGCTCCTTTCTTTGTAAAAAACATTATAATATGTAATTAATTTACAGTCAAGAGGGCGAGACCATCTGCCGTCTACACTTTTCTGGCGAAAAGCGCAAAACATGGAGTAATTTTCGACAAAAAGGCGGCAGGAAATGCATGCAGGAATTAATGGTTTACGTTAATTTGTGCGATAAATTGGAATAATGGGGTAATTTTTACTCCATAAAATAAAATAGTCTGTAAAATAGCGTAAAGTACAGATAAAACTGGAGAAATCATTTGACTTTACACGGCAAACAGTCATATAATAAAAGGTACGAAATATTACCAAACCAATAAAGAGGGATTACAGAGATGAAAGAAATTTTAGTAAGAGAACTTTTCAGAAACTCAGCAGAATATGCTGATCAGGAAATTTTAATAAAGGGCTGGGTGAGAAACAACCGCAGCTCCAATAAGTTCGGTTTCATCGAACTCAACGACGGCTCTTTCTTCAAGTCCGTACAGGTTGTTTATGAAGAAGAATTCATCGCAAACTTCGAAGAAATCTCCAAGGCTTACATTGCAACTGCTCTGGCAGTAAAGGGTGTAGTAGTGCTTACACCTGAAGCAAAGCAGCCTTTCGAAATCAAGGCAAGAGAAATCGTTGTTGAAGCAACTTCAACTCCTGATTATCCACTCCAGCCAAAGAGACACTCCATGGAATTCTTAAGAGAAATCGCTCACTTAAGACCAAGATCAAACCTCTTCTCCGCAGTTTACAGAGTGCGTTCCCTGGTTGCTTACGCAATTCACCAGTTCTTCCAGGAACAGAACTTCGTATATGTTCACACTCCAATCATCACAGGCAGTGACTGCGAAGGCGCAGGCGAAATGTTCAGAGTAACTACTCTCGACATGGACAACCCGCCAAGAAAAGAAGACGGCACCATCGACTACAGCCAGGACTTCTTCGGCAAAGAAACAAGCCTTACAGTATCCGGCCAGCTTCAGGGCGAAACTTACGCACTGGCATTCAGAAACATCTACACATTCGGACCTACTTTCCGTGCGGAAAACTCCCACACAGGACGCCATGCTTCCGAATTCTGGATGATCGAACCTGAAATCTCCTTTGCTGACCTTGCAGACAACATGGAACTGGCAGAAGCAATGATCAAGCACATCATCAACTACGTACTTGAAAACGCTCCTGAAGAAATGCAGTTCTTCAACAGCTTTGTGGACAAGGGTCTCCTTGACAGACTCAACGCAATCGTGAACGCAGACTTCGGCCGCGTAACTTATACAGAAGCAGTTGAACTTCTCAAGAAGTCCGGCAAGAAGTTCCAGTATCCTGTTGAATGGGGTATTGACCTTCAGACAGAACACGAAAGATACCTTACAGAAGAAATCTTCAAGAAACCGCTTTTCGTTACAGACTATCCTAAGGATATCAAGGCTTTCTACATGCGTCTTAACGACGACGGCAAGACAGTTGCTGCATGCGACCTTCTGGTACCAGGCGTTGGTGAAATCATCGGCGGTTCCCAGAGAGAAGAAAGATACGATGTGCTCACAGCAAGAATGGCTGAACTGGGCCTCAAGGAAGAAGACTACTGGTGGTACCTTGACCTGCGTAAATACGGCGGCGTAAAGCATGCCGGCTACGGTCTCGGCTTCGAAAGAATCATCATGTACATCACTGGCGTTTCCAACATTAGAGACGTGCTTCCATACCCAAGAACACCAGGTTCTGCGGAATTCTAAAATCATATTATCAACAGACACACCTTTCTGCGGAAGGGTGTGTTTTTTGTTGCTTTTTTACGTTTCAAGAGGTATGATTGAGGTAGTTACATACACCGGAGGAAAGAAAAATGACCAGGAAAGTTTTTAAGATAATGACATGTGCGTTACTCGTGGTAATGCTCTGCGCAGGCACAGCGTTTGCGGCGGACAGTTTTACAGAGGCAGAGAAGCAGAAGTACCTGACTGACGGTGCTGCAAGAGTTGCGCTTTACAACACAATCGAAATGATGCCGGTTGAAGAGTTTAAACAATACAAACCGGAGATTGAAAGCGCAGTATTCTACAAGTCAGAAAGACTGTCTCCAAATGCAGGGGCAGGAGAGAACGTACGCGTTACGTTCAAGGCTCTGCCGGGTTATGAAAAGTATAAAGATATCCAGATACCCGCAGGGTTCGATGGATATGAGATGTACATGACCACCTCAAAGGATGGAGAATATGAACGAATCGGCGGTTTTTCGTACTATCCGTATGCCAAGGATACCAATGTTCCGGCATGTTATTATGCGTCAGAAATTACCAAGTACGAAGACGAAGACTACAGCAAAATGTACATCAAGGTACGTTTCTTCCGCAGAATAGATGGCCAGATGGTTTACACAAAGTGGTCTGATGTTTACAGGGCATCATGGCCGGTAGATGGTATTGATGGTCAAAGCGCGGAAATGGTGGAAAGATATAACTACGTTGGGTTCAGTCTTGAAGGCGGCACCTATTATCGTGGTGTTACGGTTAAACTGTCAGCCGAAGACGGAGCTAAAATCTACTATACCACTGACGGTTCCAAGCCGACAACAAAGTCGAAACGGTACACCAAGGCTCTTAATATCAGTAAAACCACTACGTTAAAAGCAATCGCTGTAAAGAACGGCAAAAAGACCAAGGTTTACACCCAGAAATACACGCTGAAAGTGCTCGCGCCGTATTACAAAACCATTCAGTTAGTTGCTAAAAACGGCGAGCTGAAATACAAAATTACCCTTGATCCTATGGACTCAAAGACCACAATGTACTATACTACCGATGGCAGCAAGCCTACGAAAAAGTCAAAGAAATATACAAAAACATTTTATATGGATATTGACAAAACATTGCGCGTAAGAAGCTACAAAACCGGTCTGACTAGCTCTACCGTAACGATTGAACTTCCTGAACCACCTGGACAGTGGCACTCTGATGGATGGAAAGGTGAAGACTGGGGTTCCGGCGAAACCATCATAGGTAACGGACACGTTGCTGGTCAGTTCGTAGATAACTCGCGATATACTCGTAAATTCTATACTCCGGGTATGAGCGCAGTCGGAGCAAGGAATGCTATTAACAGTTATGTATCTGGTACATACAGCAGACGTTTTTATGGTGCAGGTATTGCTATAAATGACTACGGTACTGGCAGTACTGCCAGAATTACTGAGAAAAACGGCAAGGTGGGTGTCAATGTTTTCGGATGGCGAAAGACTTATACTTCAGACGCTGTCCAAAATGTTTGCATCAATATGGCCATGGAAGCCTTCTACTTCTTTACAGAGGACAAGGACGTAGCCTACGCCCTCTGGTCCGTGGTGGACTACCTGAACATCTACGGTTCCAAGTATACCACCAATGAAAAGATTGAAAGCTTCGGTTTCACAATTACCGGTGAAACTGATACCAGCATGGATCTTACCATGAATGGTGTAAAGATTCACTGGGAATGGGGCGATGACATCGAAGGAAGTAATTTCTATTTTGAATAGCTGAATATGAAAAGCATGTAGCTGGCGTCAGACGCTGTACCAGCTTTTCATGCATAACTTCCTCAGAAAACCCTGCAGGTCCCATTGCTTGAAAGGTTTTGCGGAATGGAAGAGCGTGCCCGCTTGCCGGATGATGAATATTTTCCGCACTTCATAAATGCTAATAACCCGTAAACTATGTAATTACAATGGTTTGCGGGTTTTGTTATGTTGTGCGTAGCGGAAGATTCTGCACGGATTCTTTCTTTTTCCTTTTTGCTTTCCGCAAACTGAATTTTTTTTCAATGCTTACAGTGATTGGGGCGGGAAATATTCATCATTCGACTGATTTCGCCAAGGACAGACAAAATTCGCCACCGCCCAGCCCCGCCCTACCCTCCAACCACAGAAAATTTTCCCACATACCCCCTTGCAAACCTATCAAGAAAGTGCTAATGTGTGTTACAAGCAGGGAGGTGAAGTAAGATGAACGAAACAACTGAACCAATCATCGGACAAGAACCTAAACTATATAATAAGAAGCAGATCCGCAGCAAAATTCTTTCCATAATGGTGCCTATGGCCCTGGAAAATCTGCTGCAGGTTATGATGGGCATTGTCAGCAGTGCCATGGTGGGCAGACTTACTGTTGCGTGTATTTCGGCCCAGGGCATGAGCCACAAACTGACAGACCTTATATATGTAATTTACAAAGGTATCGGTGTCGGACTCACGGTAAAGGTTTCCCAGAAACATGCACAGGGGTTTAATGACGAGTGTAAGAAGTATTTTGAGCAGACTGTGGTTTCCCTTCTGGGGCTGACAGTGATTTTTGCTGCAGTTTTTATTGCGTTTACATCTGTACTGCTTGGAATTTTCTCCGATGAGGCGGAGCTCATTGAATACGCGGTTCCTTATCTGAGACTTTCCATCATTGGTCTTCCTGGCTGGAGTATTATGCTTACGGCGGCTGCATTTTATCAGGGGCTTGGCGACACTGTGACTCCGATGAAAATTGTTACAGCTATCAACGTAATTAATATCGTTCTCGGCTGGCTCCTTATTTTCGGTAACTTTGGTGCGCCTGAACTGGGATACCTTGGGGCGTCCATTTCTCTTGTGATTTCAAGAACTTCCGGCGCAGTAATTTATCTCGTAATCATGTACCGCAAAGGCGGGCTTATGGACAGACTGGGTTGTCAGCGCAGATTTTCACCGGCTGTGGACAAGCAGCGCCTCGGCGATATTTATACTCTTGGTGTTCCGGCGGCAGGCGAGTACATGAACTGGCAGATTGGTTCCATGCTCCTTTCCATCATGGTAATGAGCTACGGCCAGGAATATTTTTCCGCCTACCAGCTCGGCCTGCAGGCAGAAATGATTACGGAAGTTCCGGGCAACGGTATCAGCGTGGCGGCGACTGCTCTCATGTCAGCTGCTTTTGGCCTCAGAGACCGCCAGCTCTATGAAATATACGAAAAAGAAATCAAAAAAATCTGTATTATTCTCATGGCTTTCATGTCCTGGGTGCTTCTGTTCCAGGCAGAGTTTATGATGTCATTGCTCACCGACAAGCCAGAACTTATAAAACTGGGCATGAGCTACGTTATGACCATGGGCGTAATCCAGATTCCACAGAATTTATATAAAGTAAACAACGGTATCATCCGCTCAGCAGGTTTCAAGAACGCACCGTTCATCCTTCACATGATTGGAACCTGGGGAATCAGAATACCAGGGGCATTCATCTGTTCCATGATTCTGAAGACTCCTGTTGTGTGGGTGTGGATTTTCATGGCAACTGACCAGACAATGAAGTTTGTCATGGCCGTCATATTCAAAAAAGTAAAACGTATCAACGAAGATTTTGAAAAGTACGCAGAAAAGGTAGCAAAATAGAATGGACAGACGAACTCTCGGGGTTATGGCAACAATTGTATCAGCAGTGTTTTTCGGGCTAGTACCACTTTTTGTGACAACAATCAAGGCAGGTGGCGGCAATGCTCTGAGCTGCGCATTCTACAGGTTTTTTCTCTCGCTTCCGGCGGTGTACCTCATGTGCCGCAGAGAAAAGGTTTCTCTGGGCGTAACGGGCAGGCAGCTTTTAAAAATTGCGTTGGTAACCATATTCGGTTACGGTGGCACGGCCATCCTGCTGTTCACATCGTATAATTACATTCCGACGGGAATGACCACCACAATACACTTTGTGTACCCGGTGTTCACCATTCTGGGCTGCATAATATTCTTCAGAGAAAAAATAATACCTAAAAAAATTCTCTGTGTGGCGCTGTCTATGGCCGGAATCCTGCTTTTCTATAACGGAGAAGGCGGCGGCAGCCTGCTGGGCATGGGGCTGGCCTTTCTTTCAGGCATAACCTATGCTTTTTATATAGTATTTCTGGGCAAAACCGACCTGCAGGAAATACCCACTTTCAAGCTGATTTTCCACATGAACTGGGTGGCGGCGGCTATGTTCTTTACAGTATCCATGGCCACCGGTGACTTTACTCTCGACCTTACAGGTAAGGCCTGGGCAGTTGCCTGGATATTTGCAACTTTTACTTCGCTCATAGGCGTTTATGGCTTCCAGCTGGGTGTAAAATACATCGGTTCGGAGAACTCTGCAATCCTCAGCACCTTCGAGCCCATAACCAGCATGGTGGTGGGAATTCTGCTATACAACGAAAGTTTTTCTCTCCGCGGTATTGCGGGAGCGGTCTGCATACTGATTTCCACCGTAATTGTAGCCAGAATGAAGGAATAAACAAGTAATAAACCACGAAAACCTGTTGTAATTTCAACAGGTTTTTGTTATAATGAGATTTAGGATTGTGACAAAGTTATCATAATTTAAAAATATTTGGGAGGTCCAAGTTATATGAAAGGCTATACAAGCGAAACAATCAGAAACGTTGCATTATTAGGCCACTCCGGATGTGGTAAGACTACATTCCTCGAAGCTGCACTTTTAGCAACAGGCGTAACTACAAGAATGGGTAAAGTAGAAGACGGTAACACAGTATCCGACTACGACAAGATGGAAATCGAAAGAGGTTACTCCATCAATACCTCCGTTGTTCCTATTCTCTGGAAAGAAAACAAGATTAACTTTATCGATACTCCAGGTTTCTTCGACTTTATCGGAGAAGTTAATGCCGCACTCAGAGCTGCAGAAGCTGCAGTAATCATGGTAGATGCAGGCGCTGGCATTCAGGTTGGTACAGAAGCAGCATGGAAAGCATGCGAAAGATATAAGAAGCCAAGATTCGTTGTTATCAACAAGAGAGACAAGGACGAATTCGACTTCTACAAGACATTTGGTGAATTAAAAGAAAGATTCGGCGAAAAGCTCATCCCATTCTCATGGCCGCTTTCTGCTGAAATCGACGAAGAATTAAAAGAAGCAATCGCTATGGCTGACGAAGAACTCATGGAAAAATACTTCGAAGGTGAAGACTTCACTGAAGAAGAAATCCTCAACGGCCTTAAGAAGGGTATCGCAGACGGCGGTATCGTTCCAGTATGTTCTTCCGCATTTGAATTAGGACATGGTCTTGAAGGTTTACTTGACCTTCTCGTAACTTACGTTCCTACTCCATTAATGCACGGTCCTTACAGAGGATTCAACGACAACAACGAACCAGTAGAAAGATTATCAGTAGTAGATGCTACTCCTTCTGCTTTCGTATTCAAGACTATCGTTGACCCATTCGTAGGTAAGATTTCCGTACTTAAGGTTGTAACTGGTAAGCTCAACTCCGGAGACGAAATTTACAACGAAAGAGCCGGCAAGATGGAAAAGCTGGGTAAGCTCTTCTTCTTAAGAGGTAAGAACCAGCAGGAACTCAACTATGCTGAAGCGGGCGACATCGTAGCAGTTGCTAAGTTACAGTACACATTATCCGGTGATACTCTCTGCGACAAGAACGATATCATCAGATATTTACCTTTAGATTATCCACAGCCTTCATACTACATCGCTATCGAAGCTGCAGATAAGAACGAAGAAGACAAGATGGGTACAGGCCTCAACAAGTTAAGAGAAGAAGACCCATCATTCGTAGTTGAAAGAAATACTGAAACACGTCAGACTCTCCTTGGCGGCCAGGGCGACATCCAGCTCAGCGTTATCCTTGCCAAGTTAAAAGACAGATTCGGCGTTGCAGTTAAGACTGTTCCTCAGAAGATCGCTTACAGAGAAACTATCAAGGGTAACTCCGATGTTCAGGGTAAGCACAAGAAGCAGTCCGGTGGTGCTGGTCAGTACGGTGACGTTCATATCAGATTCTCACCTTCCGAACAGGAATTCGAATTCTCCGAAGAATTATTCGGTGGTTCCGTTCCTAAGAACTACGTTCCAGCTGTAGAAAAGGGCCTCATCGAATGCATGAACAAGGGTCCTCTTGCTGGCTGCAAGGTAGTAAACATCAAGGCAGTTCTCTACGATGGTTCATACCACGATGTAGACTCCAACGAAATGGCGTTCAAGATCGCTGCTTCCTTAGCATTCAAGAAAGGTATCGTAGAAGCTAAGCCTTGCTTACTCGAACCAATCATGAAGCTTGAAATTACTATCCCAGACGATTACATGGGCGACGTAATGGGCGACCTTAACAAGAGAAGAGGTAAGATCCTCGGTATGGAACCACTGATTGAAGGCGGTCAGAAGCTTATCGCAGT
>JAFSCP010000012.1 GCA_017436705.1 Bacillota bacterium | reverse complement strand
CGGCATGGACGAGGAAAGAGCTGCCCGCGAGGTGCTGACTGAAATGGGAGAGCCTGAGAGCCTGGGAAAGGCGCTGAACGAAATACACAGTCCGCTGCTTGGGTGGATATGGTGGGTGAGCAGGATTGCAGTACGTGCACTAATGATTCTGATAATATTTTGTGCAATTATTATGGGCTTTGGAGTGATTTCGGCAATCTCTTACTGGCTGCCATCTGATACACATGGGGAATTACTGCATGTTCATGAAATAAATCAGAAGTATGTCATAAATAATATCGATGTGATTATTGATAAAGCCGAGTTTTACGAAGACGGAACAATGATTTTCAAGCACAGGACCAGAAGACATTTTCTGGACAGGGCTCCTTCACTTAATCATACTATGTCTGGCGTCAATGTGTTTTCAGATGAAAATGGCAAAAAATACTACCCTGGAGTGCAGGGCACTTCAAACGGATATATGTACTGGGAAACAGTAGATATAGAACAACTGCATGAAAATACAGAACTGATTATAGCACATCGTGAAAATAAAGCTGGTATTGTACATATTGAAATTCCAATACCGGAAGAACTGAAGGCAGGTGAACCGTAATGAGCAGGACTAAGAAAACTATAATCAATCTGGCATTGGTACTGCTGTTTGCGGTATATATATTTGTATTTTTCCTTCCGCAGAATAATTATTTTTATTCTCTGGAAGAAATGTTTGAACTGAAAATGCGTGGCAGCCTTTACGGCCCCGGCGGAAGAATTATTATGACACATGAATCACCGGACGGACACAGTTTTGTTGCAGGTAAATATGAAGACGAATTTATTATGATGGAGGCCTCACGTAAAGGAATATGGTGGACATCGGAAAGAATGCAGTTCTGGGATGATGCTAACGGAATGGCCGTAGAAGGCGCAGCATTTTTTATGCCTGGCACCAAAATTGTTTTTGGTTATAGCAGAGTGCCGGAAACTGTTGAAGTTGAGTATCTTTTTCAGTATATTTCACCTGGCAAAAATGTTGCAGTTCTCACAGATACAGCAGAAGTAAATGAAGAAGGATTTTTTTTCTGCGATTATTATGAAAGATATAAGGATGTAAAAACTGACATAGACTGGTGTACATACATTGAAGGGCGTAATGCTGATGGCGAGGTAATATGGTCTTGCGGAGGATTTTAGTTTGCTTAAAGGTACATCAGGAGATGCGTTAAGAAATGAAAATAAGGAGTCATCTTATGAGATTTGAGACCTGGGACAACTACATAGATGCCATGCTTTCGCAGGTGAAGTTCCGCTTTGATCACAAGGACATTCGTCTAGAGTACGAGGAGCACATGGAAGACAAGCTGGAGTTTCTCATGGACTGCGGCATGGACGAGGAAAGAGCTGCCCGCGAGGTGCTGACTGAAATGGGAGAGCCTGAGAGCCTGGGAAAGGCGCTGAACGAAATACACAGTCCGCTGCTTGGGTGGATATGGTGGGTGAGTAAGATTGCCGCCAAGATTGCCATTGCTGTGGGAGTTTTTCTGGTGCTATACGTATCTGCGATGGAGCTCAATGTTGCTTTGCGCGGAGGCGAATACGAGGTTCTGGAAAACTACGGAGACGTGGTCTGGAAGTATGAAATCAATCAGGAGTTCGTCATCGATGATGTTACTGTGTATCTTGATGATGTGCAGCTTTACGAAACGGGATGCGTTGCTGTACGCTACAGCCAGAAGAATGAAATATTCAGACGGTATCCAAAGTACTCCTTCGATTTCAGCAGCCTGGATGGTAAAGTGTTCAGTGATGAAGACGGAAATTATTATTCTTTTTTCTTGAACAGCTTCACTAACGGGAAGAAAACTGTGCTACTTTTTGAAGATTTTTCTCCGGACGCGGACTATCTGATAATCGACTGGAATCAGCATGGACGCAGCGTTTATGCGAAAGTACCTATGAACGAGGCGGCAAAGGCGGGTGAGCAGTAATGAGCAGAAAAATTCAGATTGCAAAGAATGTTTTTATAATTCTTATAGTGCTGGCGATCTATATGTTCACAATGATGTGGGCTGGAGGCTTTTTGTCAAAGGAGGAATTATTTGAGCATTGGGAAAGAGCAAATCATTATGGTCCGGCGGAAAAGATTCTTTTAAATTATGAAACGCCTGATGGACGTGCTGTGATTTTTGCAAAGTATAAAGATGAGTTCTACTTCAAAAGCTGCGAAAAGAAAGGACTGCTCTGGAGCGCAGCAAGAGGCCCCAATGGAATCATAACAGTTGATTCTGATGGCGCTAAGAAAGGCAGAGGATTCTATAGTAATTTTATAAATGCAGTTTATGGTATGACATCGGTTGAAGAAACCAATGAAATATTTTTCTATATGGATGCGGATTTTATTGAAAATAAACCACTTGTTGATGTGGTAGAAGTGGGTGAGGATGGTTTTTTCTTTAAGAAATATGATGATGAGCGCCTTACTTATACTGATACAATTGCAGGCACTGACATTCCATATCTTGAAGGCCGCGATGCAGAGGGCAATGTAATGTGGGAATCTGGCGAACTTATTAATAATATAAATGATCAGGGAGTTTTCCGTGCAATATATCCGGACTATGAAGACGAAGAAAAAAATAATCTGCCTGAACTCAGATTCAGAAAAGGTATAGAAAGTGAAATTAATCTTAATTACAACGATATATCAACATATGAGGATGTCACAGGAACATGCAGATTTGAAGAAGGCCATATTGTATATGAAAATCACAGATTTAAGATTATGTATCTTAATGGATTGAGGTATGAGGGAACAGATAACGGCGCTCCTAACCTTGAAGGCGTGAAGCCGGGGACTGTGTTTGTGCTTGAGTGATAGAAGGAAGGGCGGAGCAAAAAACTGATGCGGACAAATTCAGCCTGAAACTGGTGTTTTTGACCGCCTTTTTTAATTTTACAGCTGATTTCTGAGTGGGAATTTCACAAAAACGGTCAGAAATGAAGTGAAAAGTATATTTTTGTCCGCATATTTCGTAAAAAACAGATAAAATATAATGGGCTGACATTATTTTAATGGAAAAGGCGGACAGAGACGGCAATTAAACGGGCAAATGACCGCATGGGAAAATATGTAAGCGCGCTGAAGCGAAGAAATCACATTTAAAACCCATCTCTTGACAAATTCCGACACCCATAATACAATCAAGAGGACTATTTTGAATTTAAAGGAGACTTTTTAAATATGGGCAAGGCCGAAAAAGAAAAGATGAAACAGAAAAAGAAGGAAATGCGCGAAAAACAGCAGAAGGCCATCCAGGCCAAGAACAACGCGCGTGACCGTAAGCAGCAGACCAGCAAATACGTGCTTCACACACTTTTCATTGTGCTGGCAGAACTGATTGTGGGAATTGCAGTATATTTTCTGACAGATTTCGACAACCAGAACATTTACCTGACTATGATGGGGGCAATGCTTCTGATTCCGCTGCTTTACTACAGAGTCAGAGTTATAAAGTCATTTGGCATCCAGAAAAACGATGTTATCGGCGATGCAGCTATTACAGCAATCTGGGGTGTGGCTCTGGCAGCTGTTTACGGCAACCACTTCACAGTTTATGCGCTGACTGCGCCTGTACTGATCACAACGCTGGTTTCCGTGGCTGCATACATATCACAGAATAAAAAATAACTGAAAATGTTGAAATTTCAAGAACCGCTTCCGTGTGAGGCGGTTTTTTATGTTGACAGTATACTGCACATATGCTATATTGAAATTAGATATATCGAGTATTGATATAACCATTAAAGGAGGTGCTGACATGTTCGGATATAAATTAGAAATCTGGCGGTATGAAACTGCCAATTACGACAAGGCACAGGAACATATTCTCGAGATGGCAGAGAAGGGTTACGAGCTGGTCGACATAAGCACCTACTGGGTTCCTTTGGCAGGATACCGGAAGACCGAAAATTCCCGCAGGCGTAAATACTGCGTGGTTGTTGTGCCGACAGATGACGAAAATTTTATGAAGCTCTGCGAGGACTGCGGCTGGCACCTTCTGGCGGGACAGAAAGTAGGGCTGACTGTGCTTTATTCGGAAGATCCGGATGCAAGGCCGATTTTCACGGAAGAAGAAAGCGAAGCCATAATGGCGCAGGAAGTTGTCAGCGATAAGCAGTTTGATATCGGATGCGCATATATTTTTGTCGTACCTATTATGCTGATTGCAACCTGGGTGGCATTCAGATTGGGCAGTATAGATATACTGAAGACATTTCCTATTATAATCTTCTGCGTTCTGGCGTGGTTTGTTTTAATTATGGAATTGGTTTCGATGATTCTGGAAAACCGTGCATTAAAAGAGCAGATACGGCTTGCGCGTGAGGGTGAAATATATGATAAACCGGAGTGGCTGTATAAGTTTTATTCGTTTAAAATAGTCGTTTCGATTCTGGGATGTTTAGGGCTGATAGGATTTTATTTATGGGCATGGACGCTGCAAATTGAAGTTTATCTGGCAGTACTTATTGTGGCGGCCGAGGTGGTTGTTTTCCTGGCAGGAGTTTTTGTGGGGGTATTTCTGAAGAAAGAAAAGCTGGGCACTATACTGATGATGCTGGCGGTAATAGTTATGTTTATGATGAGGGAGATTCTCAGAGACTGGTAGGGAGGCGAGATTATGTTCGGATATAAATTAGAAATCTGGAAATACGACAATGCTCAGTGTGAAGAGGCTGAAAGGCACCTTTATGAGATGGCGGAGAAAGGGTACGAATTTACTGGTGTGAAGCGGCACATGTGGCCTCTGCTGGTTGCGGCAGTGAATCTGATGAATCATATTTCATTGAACTGGACCACCTGGTCAAGAGTATTTTAGCAAAACGGAAAGGAGGATGGCCTCATGGCACGTGAACAACTGAAAAATCTGACTGAGCCCATGTACTACATTCTCCTGGCGCTGCAGCGTGAAAACCACGGCTACGGCATTATGCAGGAAATCGAGGAGCTGACAGGCGGCAGAGTGATTGTAGGGGCCGGGACTCTTTATACTTTGCTGGGGCGCTTCGAAAAAGAAGAAATCATTGAGCAGGTGGCCGAAGAAGAACGCCGCAAAACCTACATTATCACCGAAAAGGGACGTCAGCTTCTGGACGAGGAAATCCAGCGGCTGCGGATGCTGCTTGCGGACGAGGAAACCTACAGGAAAGGGCTTCGGGGGAGATAAATGAAAAGAGAATTTAAAGAAAGAACTTTTGAGTGCAGGCGGGATGGCCTGACCATAAGAGGAACTGAATACAGACCTGAAGGTGATAAACTCCCTGTGGCAATTGTGTGTCACGGGTTTATGGCCTTTCAGAAAACGGTGTGCCAGTATGCCAGAGCTCTGGCCGGAATGGGTTATGCCGCATACAGTTTTGACTTCTGCGGCGGCAGCGTACTGGGGCTTGGTAAGAGCGACGGGCTGACAACGGAAATGTCTGTACTTACTGAAGTGAGTGATCTGGAAGCAGTCATTGAATGTGTGCAGGGACTGCCATATACCGGTGATGAGCTGCTGCTCATGGGATGCAGTCAGGGAGGGTTGGTGTCAGCGCTGACGGCCGCAAAACACCCTGAGATGGTATCGCGTCTGGTGCTGTTTTATCCGGCGCTTTGCATTCCGGATGATGCACGGGCAGGCAGGATGATGCTTGCAAAATTTGATCTCGCCAACATTCCTGAAAGGATAAACTGCGGGCCTATGAAGCTGGGCAGGTGCTATGCGGCAGATGTTATCGGTATGAATCCTTTCGCAGAAATCACCCCTTATTGCGGACCGGTGCTGATTGTTCATGGAACCAAGGACCGTATTGTCAATCCCGACTATTCCGTTTGTGCGCAGGAAGCTTATGCCAATGCCAGCCTGCGTATTATTGAAGGCGGAAGGCATGGTTTCAGAGGAAAGTATGATGAAGAGGCCATAGGGCACCTGCGGGAGTTTGCAACGATTGAAATATGATATGAAAGAACGGAGATTAAAATAAAAATTCAGCATTTCCTGCGGGGAGTGCTGATTTTTTAGCTCTATAATGGTAAAATATGGGTTGCACGGCGTCGGGCTGTATGTTATAATAAAAAAGAACAAATGTTCTTGATGGTATAAATAAAAAAGAAACGAGCAGCCCGCCTAGGATAAACCGTACGGTCGTAAAACCCGCTTCTTTCGTACTAATAATACTTGATTTTTTTAGATATGTCAATAAAAATATTAATCTTGTGTGTTTAAAAAGGAGGAAAAAATTATGGACAAAAACATAAGCATTATTACTGATCCGGATGGAAAGAAAATTGTTCTGATCAACGATGTGCGTTTCAAGGGTAAGACAAGACAGGAGTGGAAAGACATTGAGAATTTTCTGAAAGAGTATGTAGGTAAATTTTATGAAATTGCAGAGACAGCAGAAAGAATTTACATAGGGAAGGATTTCCCTGATGAGTTTGCACATGGTAATGATAAGACAGTGCTGAAAAAAGCCAATTTGAAAGCTAAAGCAAATGCTTCTCAGGTGGTTGGGGAATTGATTGAAATTGCTCATAATAAATCTGAGACACCAGACTTTGAAGAAAAACATGGTTGCAAAGCGAAATATGGTTGGTATCGTTATGACACAAGATTGGCATTACCTGTATACGATGATTCGGGTGAAATCGTCTGGTATAATATATATAAACTCAGAATGCTTGTAAGACATGATGCAGACAACAAACTTTATCTGTACGATTTTCTGCGAACAAAAAAAGAAACGAATAGCCCGCCTCAGTAAATACCTTACGGTCGTAAAATCCGCTTCTTCTATGTAAGAATACTTAAAATTCATATGAATGTCAATAGAAATTCAGCATTTCCTGCGGAAGTGCTGATTTTTTTGTTGACCAATAACGATATTCGATATATAATACAGTTAAGAAGATTATCGATATTCGATAAAGAAAGGAGAAGGGCGATGCCAAGAGAGAAATTCCAGACTTTGACGGAGCAGATGTTTTACATTTTATTGTGCCTGAGGAAAGAGTGCTGCGGCATGGACATTATGGAAGAAGTCGGCCGGATTACTGACGGGCGTGTCAGCGTGGGGCCGGGGACTTTGTACAACCTGCTGGAACAGTTTCTCAGGGCAGGGATGATAAGAGAGACCAAGGTGGAAGGCCGTAAAAAAAGCTATATCATGACGCAGAAAGGGGCTGTGGCGCTCCGTGAAGAGTGCGAGCGTATCCAGCGTCAGACGGCAGACTACTGGCGACTTGTGAGAGGGGAGGATTAAGCAATGAAAGAGGTAAAAGAAAAAGCAAGATACAGATACGAACTGGCCGACAACCTGCTCTTTGACTACGAGGCTGTTGAAAAGCACCTTGAAAAGATGGCAGCCAAGGGCTGGCGTATTGATAAAATAAATACTAACCTGTGGAAGTACCGCAAGGCAAAGCCTGCAAAGGTAAAGTACGCAGTGACCTACGCGCCGGATGCGTCAGTGTTTGACCCGCATCCGACCATGAACCAGCAGACACTGGCGGATTTCTGTGCCCAGGCCGGCTGGGTCAAGGTGGGAGACTGGTCGCAGGCACAGGTTTTCGTCAATGAGCGTGAAAACCCTGTGCCCATCGAAACCGATGAAGAAATCCGCCTGGAAGTGATTAAAAAGTCCATGAAAAAGAGCTGGATTCCGGCCAATGTAATGCTGATTCTGCTGATGGTTTTCAACGCATGGCGTACGATCAGCCGCTTTGTCAAGGACCCTGTGCAGGACCTTTCCAGTTACTGGGGACTGCTGACGCTGACTTTCATGATAGTCGCAACTGCACTTGTGTCCGCGAACCTTATAGGGTACTTCATCTGGTTTAAGAAGTCCGAAAAATCTGTGGCAGCGGGAGGAACCTGCACCAGTCCGAGGATAATAAGGCTGATTAACCGCTGGAGCCTGCCTGCGGCTGTTATCTACTTTGTGGCGATTATAATGGCGGCTGCCGGAGAAGGGGCTCCCGGGGCGGCTATGTATATGATTCTTTATATGGCTGGTTTCCTGCTGATGGTTACAATACTCAGCAAAACCAAGGAGTATCTCAAGTCACGCGGCGTTTCCAGAGGTAAAAATATAGCGGTGTTTGTGGTTCTTGACATAATAATGGCTTTTGCTATGGTAAGCGCGCTTACAGCCTTTGTATTATCCGGACCGGGACTTACTGCGGACAAAGACCCTTATGAACCGACTGTTAAGGGAACTTTCCTTGCAGAACGTACTTATGGCGAGCTTGCCGACCCGGAAATCGGCTATGAAATCACTGAAATCAAGGCTGACTGGCTTTATGACTGGTGCTTTGATAAGAAGCTGAACGAGAAGCTCGGCTCGATGCAGATGAAGCATGAAAGCCTTGAAAATCCGCATATCTGGGGAGCAGACGCCATATATGAATGCTGGATTCATAACCGTGACTACACATACAAGTGGATACTTGTAAAGGATAAATATATTGTCGAAATTTGGGGAGACGATGAAATCGCAGAAAACGCTGTAAAGGGCGGCGGAATTCTGGACAAATTGGGTATTTAACATATATGCGCCTGCAGGGCGCACCGGAATACATCGAAAGGAGACTGCCATGGAAAGAGTTGTAAACGGTGTAAGGTATAATTTACGACGTGAGAGTTTTGAAAGATTTGATTATGAAGCGATTGAGCATCATCTTGAAGAAATGGCGGCGCAGGGATGGTTCCTTGAAAAAATAGACTTTTTCTGGGAATATCGTCAGGGGACACCTTGCAGAAAAAAATATTCAGTAACTTATATAGAAGATTACTCCAACATTCTGATTACCGAAGAACAGCAGGAACTTGACGAGTTCTGCAGCAAAGCCGGCTGGATAAAGGTTGCTATGTGGGATGAAATGCAGATTTATTGCAGTGACGAAGAAAATCCTGTGCCTGTTGAGACTGATGAGTGGAGCAGACTCACAGTTATAAAGCGTGCTATGAAAAAAAGATTTGCGCCTAATCTGTTTAGCATTGCTATATGGATTTGTATATTTTACATAAGATTGTCTTCTGTGGTTAAGTACCCGGAACTGAGCGGCCCGGACTACGAAAACTGGCTTTACTTCGGTTTTCTGGCAGTTTTAATAATCCACATGGGTTTTCAGGGAATATATTATATCTGGTGGGGAAGAAAATCTGAAAAATCTCTGAAAGCGGGCGGAGCCTGTGAAGATATTGAACTGCTGTACAAGACAAACTGTCTGGCAAAAGGGATTGTATTTATTGCTATTGCAACATTCATTTATATCTTCTGGTCGGAAGATACAATGTCTATGATTATTATGGTTATGCTTGGTGTGGGCCTCGTTATAATGGACTGGCCAACGATAAGAAGTATGATTTCGGGAAAATGGTCAAAAAACAGTCCGTCACGCAGAATAATTATGATATTGTATTTTGCAGGTATAATCTGTATGGCAGTTTCAATACTGGCGGTTTTAATTGGAAAAATTATATTTTAAAAAGTGAGCAGCCATGCAATGAGTGTGTGGCTGTTTTTTCGTGCCTGCCTGAATTATGGCAGCCAGAAAAACTTTCCTGCGATTGCCACTTGCAAAACGAACAAATGTTCGCTATAATATAACTATCACACGTGAAAGGGAAAGTTATGAAAGAACGCACTTACATCTGCATAGATCTGAAGTCTTTTTACGCGTCGGTGGAGTGCGTGGAGAGGGGGCTGGATCCGCTGAAGGCGAAGCTGGTGGTGGCTGATCCGGAGAGGACTGACAAGACAATCTGTCTGGCGGTTTCACCTGCACTGAAGGCTCTCGGAGTGCCGGGAAGATGCAGGGTTTTTGAGATTCCAAAAGGCATTGAGTACATTAAAGCACGGCCCCGGATGCAGCTCTATATCGACTATTCAGCCAGGATTTATGAAATTTATCTGCGGTACATTGACAAGAACGATATTCACGTTTACTCAATCGATGAAGTCTTTATGGATGTGACTGATTATCTGAAAATGTACAGGATGAACGGGCGGCAGCTGGCTCAGGCAATTATCGGAGAAGTGCTGCAGGAGACTGGAATTACTGCAGCCTGCGGTATAGGAACCAATCTTTATCTGGCCAAGGTGGCGCTGGACATTACTGCCAAGCATGCGGAGGGACACATAGGGATTCTTGATGAAAAGTCTTACAGACAGACTTTGTGGGACCATCGGCCCCTGACTGATTTCTGGAGAATAGGCAGAGGGATTGCCAAGCATCTTGAGAGGTATGGTATTTTTACTATGCGGCAGATTGCGGGCGCAGATGAGGCAATGCTGTACAAAGCCTTCGGGGTGGATGCGGAGCTGCTCATTGACCACGCCTGGGGCAGGGAAACGGCCACCATGGCAGATATCAAGGCTTATGAGCCCAGGGCTCACAGCATAGGCAGCGGTCAGGTGCTCATGGAGGATTACCCATACGAAAAAGCTTTGCTGGTAGTTAAGGAAATGACCTACCTTCTGTGCCTTGACCTGGTGGACAAGCATCTGCTGACCGATTCGCTTCAGTTATATGTGGGTTACGCAAAAAGTGAAAGTCTGCCTTCTTCCAGAGGGACTATGGGGCTTCCTTTTGCGACCAGTTCGGCGGCTATGATTGCTGACCACATGGAAAGACTTTTTCTGCGGATTGTGCAGCCGGGCGCCATGGTCAGGAGAATGAGCATAGCCTTTGGAAACACTGTAAGTGACGAGAATCTTCAGTGTGACATGTTCACAAAAATCGAGGATCTGAAAGAGGAAAAACAGATGATGGAAACCATGGTTGAAATCAAGAAAAAGTTCGGTAAAAACGCAATTCTGAAGGCTATGGACCTGGAAGAAGGGGCGACTACCATCGAAAGAAATGGGCAGATAGGAGGGCATAAGGCATGAGACAGGGCAGATTCGGCGGCATGAAAAGAGAAGACAGGGCCAAACAGTTTATGCCCTTTGCAGCGCTGAAAGGGTATGAGGCAGCTCTGCGCGAAAAAGAGCGGTTCACTGAGCCGCGTATTGTGCTGGGCGAAGATGGCGCAGAAATGCTGGACAGGCAGCTGCGCTGTGTATGGGAAGGAGATGATGTGAGGGTGCGGCATTACTGGAAACACAGGTATGTGGAGGTCAGCGGCCGGGTAACAAAAAAGCTGGTGCAGCAGAGGAAACTGGTGCTGGACGGCGGAATAGAAATTAAATTTGACGACATTGCAGACATTGAGGTTTTGTAGCCGGTGTATGCAGTGTCGTTTTCTTTTAGGTGGCGAAATTTGTCGAACGATTATGTATTGTAGATGTATGGAAAATAATGTAAGATAAATATAAAACAGCCACAGAGAAATGAGGTGAACTTTGAACAGAAAGAGAATTGGAAATCTGGGTGAGGCCATGGCGGAAGTGATGCTGGTCGAAAGAGGATATCAGATTATTGCGAGAAATTTTAAGTGCAGATTCGGTGAGGTGGATATTATCGCCCGCAGAGGCGGAATGATGGCCTTTGTTGAGGTAAAGACAAGGCTTTCAAGGCGGTATGGCGATGGCACGGAGGCAGTGACGGAGGCCAAGCAGCAGCGGATCAGAAGATGTGCAGAATATTATCTGAGCGTCAATGAATGGGTTTACAGCAGCGTGGATTTTCAGGTGATTGAAATCAGTGCCTTCCATCTGGAGGGCCTGGATTTTGCCGGATAGGAGGTGTGGAATGCTTGCAGTTACAAGGACAGCAGCGATTGCGGGAATTGAAGGTATAAGTGTGAAGGTGGAGGTAGACTCCAGCAGAGGGCTGCCGTCATTTCATGTAATAGGACTTGGTGATACGGCGGTCAAGGAGGCAGCAGACAGGGTGAGAGGGGCCATAATCAACAGCGGATTTGATTATCCCCGGGGCAGGGTGACGGTCAATCTGTCGCCTGCCTGGATACATAAAAAAGGAAGTCATTATGACCTTTCCATAGCGGTAGGCGTGCTGGTGGCTCAGGGGGCGCTATTGCAGGAAAATGTGGAAGGCCGGGCTTTTATAGGGGAACTGGCGCTGACTGGACAGGTGATGAGCGTGAGAGGGGTTCTGCCTATGATAGGCGGCCTGATTAATGAGTGCACAGGCGGCGGAAACGCAGACAATATAAAGGAAATTTTTCTGCCGGAGAGAAACTGCAGAGAGGGTTTTCTGGCAGCTAAGGGAATGAATGTGAAAATTATTCCGGTCAGCAGTCTGAGGCAGCTTGCAGATATGCTTGACGGCAAGATGCAGATTGTGTATGCGGATGAAGCGGTATTCGGAGAATCCACTGTAAAAACTGAGATTGGGGGAATTGACTTCTGTGATGTAAAGGGACAGTGGTCTGCAAAAGAGGCCATTGTAACAGCGGTGGCCGGAAATCATGGGCTTCTGATGATAGGCCCGCCGGGAACGGGCAAAACCATGCTGGCAAAGCGCATACCTACTATATTGCCGGAAATGTCGCCGCAGCAGCAGCTGGAAACTTCCATGATCTATTCGCTGGTTGGGCAGCTGGGCCAGGAACGGCCGGTTATCAGAGAGCGGCCTTTCAGACAGCTGAGCCGCAGGGCTACGGCTGCGTCGATGCTGGGCGGCGGCAATGAACCGCTGCCGGGAGAAATTTCGCTTGCCAATAACGGAATACTTTTTATCGACGAGTTTCTGGAGTTTGACAGGACTCAGATTGAACTGCTCAGAAAACCCATAGAAGAGCAGAAGATTACTATAATGCGCAGGGGACAGGCCTATACTTTTCCTGCGAAATTTACTTTGGTAGGCGCTGCAAACCCATGCAAATGCGGGTATCTGGGAGATGAGGAGCATCACTGCCTATGCTCGCAGACAGAAATCGACAGGTACAGGGGCAGGCTGTCAGGGCCACTTTGCGAGCGCATCGACATGTGTATAGAGGTGAGCCGGAGCAATTATAAGGCGCTTACAGGTGATGAGTCGGGCAGTTCTGAGGAAATGCGTGCCAGAGTAGAGGCTGCCCGGCAGATTCAGGAAGAACGGTTTGCAGGGATGGACATTTCGGTAAACGGGCAGATGGACGAGTCGCATATAAAAGAATTCTGCAGGCTCGGTAAGAAGGAGCAGGATTTTATGAAGAAAGCATATAACAGGTACAGCCTCAGTCCGCGCAGGTATCACAAGATACTGAAGCTGGCGCGGACCTGCGCTGATGTGCAGCAGGTGAGGGATATTGAGGTTCATCACCTTGCTGCGGCGCTTAATTACACCAGATTTTTTAACACATATGAAAAGGAATAATAATGTATAAAAAAGAAAGTATCAGAATAATAAGTAAAGGGGACAGGAATTATCCGCCTCTGCTGCTGGAAATACCGGATCCGCCGGAAAAACTGTATTGTACAGGTGATGTGAAGCTGCTCGGAAAGCCATCGCTGGCAGTGGTGGGTTCGCGTAAATGCAGTGAGTACGGGCGCAGGGTAGCGATGAAAACCGGCAGTGAAGCAGCGAGGAATAATCTGGTTGTGGTAAGCGGCATGGCCAAAGGTATTGATAGTTTTGGCCATCTTGGCGCCCTGAATGCAGGCGGCAAAACTATTGCGGTGCTGGGATGCGGTGTGGATGTATGTTATCCTAAAGAAAACAGGAAACTATATGAGAGAATTGCAGCTGAAGGGCTTATAATCAGCGAGTATCCGCCGGGGACGGAACCTGCTCCATATACGTTTCCACAGAGAAACAGGATAATCTCCGGGCTGTCCATGGCGACGGTAGTTGTGGAAGCCGGGACTAACAGCGGAGCTCTTATTACTGCTGAAATTGCTGCGGCGCAGGGACGTGAGGTATTTGCTGTGCCGGGGAATATAACCAGCCAGTACAGCCTGGGAACAAACAAACTGATTGCGGACGGCGCCCGGCCCATCGCCGTCATCGACGACATTTTCACGGCGATGGGCCTGACACCTGCGGTGTCCGAAGCTCTTCTCGAAGAGCTGGGCGCCGACGAGCAGGCCGTTTACAGCATCATAAAGGAAAACGGTGAGGTGTCAGTGGATTTTATATGCAGAATGCTGGATAAAACACCGGTTTTTGTCAACGGAATTGTCACAGTTCTTGAAATGAAAGGCCTTGTAGCCTACAATCTTGGAAAAATTTTTGTTGCAAAATTTTAAAAAGTGTAATAATATACCTACTTGCAAACAATTTGCAACTGGTAATTTAAATTTTGGAGGAAAAATGGCAACTGCTGAATCTAAAAAAACAACTAAAAATACAAAGAATAAAAAAACTCTGGTCATTGTGGAGTCTCCTTCCAAGGCCAAGACTATAGGAAAGTATCTGGGCTCAAACTACAAGGTTGTAGCTTCGGTTGGTCATGTCCGTGACCTGCCTAAGAGTAAGCTCGGCATCAATATAGAGGAAGATTTTGAACCTGAATATATTTCTATCAGGGGCAAGGGGGACCTCATCAAAGAATTAAAAAAGGAAGCGAAAGCGGCAGGCAAAATATACCTGGCAACCGACCCGGACCGCGAAGGGGAAGCTATTTCCTGGCATCTTGCGTACCTTCTGGGGATTGAGGAAGACCGTCCATGCAGAATCGTTTTCAATGAAATTACCAAAGATGCAGTAAAGAATGCCGTTAAACATCCGAGAACCATAGATCAGAAACTTGTTGACGCTCAGCAGGCACGCCGTGTGCTGGACAGACTGGTAGGCTACCAGATCAGCCCGCTTCTCTGGCGTAAAATAAGAAGGGGCCTTTCTGCAGGCCGTGTTCAGTCTGCTGCTCTTAAAATCATCTGCGACAGGGAAGAACTTATCAGAAACTTCGTTCCGCAGGAATACTGGAATATTTTCGCTGATTTCAAAAAAGGCAAGGTGTTCAGTGCGAAAGTTGCCGAATACGAAGGAAAGAAACTTACAATAGGAAACAAGGTAGAAGCTGACAAGGTGCTGGCAGACCTTAAGGCAGGTCAGTACAGAGTCAGCCAGATTGTCCGCAAGGAAAGAGTGCGCAAGCCTTTTGCACCTTTCACTACAAGCAGCCTGCAGCAGGATGCTGCCAACAAAATCGGCTTTACAACCAAAAAGACAATGATGGTTGCACAGCAGCTTTATGAAGGTGTGGAAGTCAAGGGTCATGGCACAGTGGGTCTTGTAACCTATATCAGAACTGACTCTGTAAGAATTTCTGAAGAAGCAAAGGCTGCGGCGCGCAGCTTTATCGAAAGCAATTTCGGCAAGCAGTATGCTGCCAACAATATATATACTAATAAGAAGAAAGATATCCAGGACGCCCACGAAGCAATTCGTCCGTCCCGTATCGAACTGGATCCTGAACTTATCAAAGATTCTCTGACTAAAGACCAGTACAACTTATATAAGCTGATTTGGTCAAGGTTCCTTGCAAGCCAGATGTCCGCTGCAGTTTTTGACAGCATGCAGGTTGCAATCGAAAACGGCAAATACGGTCTCAGAACTTCCGGCTCCAAGCTGATTTTTGACGGATATCTCAAGGTTTACGCTACAAATCTGGACGAGGACAAGGACAAGGTTCTGCCGGAACTGGAAGAGGGAGAAATTCTGGATGCAAAGGAAGTTACTGCAGAGCAGAAGTTCACTGAACCGCCTTCACGCTTTACGGAAGCCAGCCTGGTAAAAGAACTGGAAGAAGACAATATCGGCCGTCCAAGTACCTATGCACCTATTGTGGCAACGCTTCTTGAACGTAAATATATCAGCCGTGAAAAGAAGACTCTGGTACCTACAGACCTTGGTTTCCTGGTTACTGACATGATGGAACAGTATTTCAAAGAAATTGTTGATACAGGTTTTACTGCAGAAATGGAAGATAAGCTTGACGACATAGAGGCAAAAGATTTAAACTGGAAACAGGTAGTAAGAGAGTTCTACGGTCCGCTGGCTGAAGAACTGGTTGTTGCTGACAAGGAAATTGAAAAAGTTCAGCTTGAAGATCAGCTCAGCGGCGACATCTGCGAACTCTGCGGCAAGCCTATGGCTATCAAGAGCGGACGTTTCGGTGAGTTCCTTGCGTGCACAGGTTACCCTGACTGCAAGAACACCAAGGCCATTGTGAAGACTATTGATGTGAAATGTCCTGACTGCGGCGGCGATATTGTTGCCAAGAGAGGACGCTCCGGCAAGATTTTCTACGGATGCAGCAACTATCCGACATGTAATAAGGCTTTCTGGTATAAGCCGGTTGACAGAAAATGTCCTGAATGTGGAGAACTTTTACTTGAAAGACACACTAAGAACATAAAATATTCATGCTCTAATGATAAATGTGGATATAAAGAATAAAATCGGAGGTATTTAAATATGATAGAGTTTCATGCAACCACGATTTGCGCTGTAAGACGCGGTCCTGATGATATCTGTATCGGCGGCGACGGCCAGGTTACTATGGGCGAATCAACAATCATGAAGAATGGGGCTAAAAAAGTAAGAAAAATTTTCAAGAATACAGTTGTTACAGGGTTTGCAGGTTCTGTTGCAGATGCTTTCTCTCTTACAGAAAAGTTTGAAAAGAAGCTGGACGAGCACGCAGGTAATCTTAAGAGAGCGGCCGTTGACCTGGCTCAGCTGTGGCGTTCAGACAAGGGTATGAGAAACCTTGAAGCGCTGATGATTGTAGCAGATAAGGACTGCATGCTGATTATTTCCGGTAACGGGGAAGTTATAGAACCTGACCAGGATTTCGTGGCAATCGGTTCCGGCGGAAACTATGCGTACGCTGCAGCCAACGGCCTTTTTAACCATACTGATATGACAGCAGAAGAAATCGTCCGTGAATCACTGAAGATTGCAGCGTCAATCTGTGTTTACACCAACGATAATATTTCTGTGGAAAAATTATAGGGAGGACTGAAATATGGCAAGCAAGTTATACAGCATGACTCCCAAGGAAATCGTAGGGGAGCTTGACAAATACATCATCGGCCAGGATGAAGCAAAAAAATCAGTGGCACTGGCTCTGAGAAACAGATACAGAAGAAGCCTTCTGTCAGAAGAAATGAGAGAAGAAATCACTCCTAAGAACATTCTGATGATGGGACCTACAGGCTGCGGTAAGACTGAAATCGCCCGCAGACTGGCTAAACTCATGGACGCGCCTTTTGTAAAGGTTGAAGCGACCAAGTTCACAGAAGTAGGTTATGTGGGCCGTGATGTTGACTCCATGGTAAGAGACCTGGTGGAAGCATCCATGAGACTGACCAAACAGAACAAACTTGAAGAAAAATATTATATTGCAGATAAAATCGTTGAAGAAAAAATTGTCGAAGCGATTATTCCTGGCAAGGCAAAGAAAAAAGCCGGTCCTGCAAGAAGTCCTTTCGACTTCATCATGAACAGCGGCGGCTACACAAGCCAGAAACAGCAGTATCTTGAAAGCCAGGCTGCAAAGGAAGCTGAACCGACAAAGGAAGATATGGATGTGGAAATGGCAAGAGAACAGGTGAGACAGCAGCTCCGCCAGGGTCTTCTTGAAGAACAGTACATCGAAATCGAAGTGGTTGCAGCGCCTAAGGGTAATCAGCTTGACATGAGCAACGAAGGCATGAGCATCGCCATCGGAAATATTTTCGGCGATATGATGCCTGAAAAGACCAAGAAGAAAAACTGCAAGGTAAAGGAAGCCCGCAAGATTCTCAGAGAGCAGGAAGCTCAGAAGCTTCTTGATATGGACCAGGTTTCCGACGAAGCAGTGATGAATGCAGAACAGAACGGTATCATCTTCATCGACGAAATCGATAAGATTGCGTCCGGTTCAAGAATGACTTCCGGCGCTGATGTTTCAAGAGAAGGCGTTCAGCGTGACATTCTTCCTATCGTTGAAGGAAGCGTTGTAAATACTAAATACGGTCCTGTAAAGACAGACCACATTCTTTTCATCGGTGCAGGTGCTTTCCATGTGGCTAAGCCTACTGACCTGATTCCTGAACTTCAGGGACGTTTCCCGATCAGAGTAACTCTGGACAGCCTGTCCAAGGAAGACTTTGTGGAAATCCTCACCAAGCCTGAAAACGCTCTTATCAAGCAGCACAAGGCTCTCCTTGAAACTGAAGGAATCGGCGTGGAATTCACTGAAGGTGCAATTGATCAGATTGCTACAATCTCCTTCATGATGAACGAACAGACAGAAAACATCGGTGCGAGAAGACTTCACACCGTATTGGAAAAACTTCTTGAAGATATTTCTTTCAACATCCCTGAAATGACTGAAAATGTAGTCATAGACGAAGAATATGTAAAGGAAAAATTCGAGGAAACAATTCAGGCAGAAGATCTGGATAGATATATTCTGTAATTTTTAACCGCTGGGAGGCGGTATGATATGGGTAAAGAAATATTAAACAAAATCAGAAGACTTAACTGGGTACTGAGCGAAAGTACTACAGGCAATCTTTCTTATGAGGATCTGAGCCGGATTTTAAGTGAAATCATTGATGCCAACGTGTATATTCTTGATTATACAGGAACAGTAATCGGTGTGGCTTATAACAAAGAAGCGGACAGCTCCACATACGAAAATGAACACGGTGTGGAAAGGGTTCCTGAACAGGATAACGAAAAGTTCCTGGCAACTGTTGAAACTACGGCAAACCTTATAGGAGATGCGCTCATCCCTATTCTCGGGGCTGACTATGAGCAGAAGGAGAAGTACCATACAATCATACCTGTTGTGTGCGGCGGAGAAAGACTGGGTACACTGCTTCTTGCACGTTATGTGGACAGTTTCGGTGATGAAGACCTGGCTCTCTGCGAATACGGTGCAACTGTTGTAGGCCTTGAAATCAGACGCAATCAGCAGCTTGAACATGCCCGCGAGCGCAGCATGAGGCTGGCTGTGGACATGGCGATTGAAACACTTTCTTTCTCAGAAAGAGACGCTCTGGATAAGATTCTCAAGTCTCTGGAAGGCGACGAAGGACTCATTGTAACCAGCAAGGTGGCATCCCAGTACGGTCTTACCAATTCAGTGGTTGTCAACGCTATGCGCAAGATGAGCAGTGCCGGCCTGCTGGAATCCAGGTCTCTGGGCATGAAGGGCACCCATATCAGAATTATCAATCCGTTTCTTAAGGAGACAGTAATTAAATAAACACCCAGCCCCCTGAACCGGCATATACTGGCTCAGGGGGTATTTTTATGAAAAGACTGGTTACCATACTTCTGGGGATTGCTATGATAGGCTGCGGCTCCATGCTGATGATTAAGGACGTTTACGGCCAGAGTATTGCCGGCACGGCCCGGGATATCGCCATAAATCATGTGGCGGGCAAAATCAACGCCAGCCTGAGAAACGGCATGTACAGCGCAGACCTTGACGGACCGCTGCTTACTGTTGAGCGCGACAGCGAAGGTAATATCAAATACATAGAACCCGATTCAAGGCTCATAAATAAGCTTGTGCTGGAGTTTATGGGCGGGGTGGAGGAAGATTATTCCCTTGAGGATACGCAGTCTGTAAAAGTGAATCTGGGCGTCGTGACGGGAAGCAAAATCCTTTCCCAGCTGCCATTCACTACTACAATCCATGTGCAGCCCCTTTCTCTCACCAAATTCCAGTACGAAACTGAATTCGAGACCCAGGGTATAAACCAGACCCGCTACTGTGTCTACTGCACCATCAACAGTACCATCCGCATACTGGCACCGTTCACCAACGAGACTGCCGAGATTAACAGGCGCTTTCTTATCGCTGAAGCCATTGTGGTGGGCAAAGTGCCCGAAAGTTACGTGCAGGTTCCGAAGGATGAAATCCTGGATGCGGTGAATTAGAAATAAAATGACAACTTAAAGAAAGTGTGGTACAATATTTAGCATGTTAAGATTTAATGAAAACAATGAAGTAATTCGTGCAGACGAGTATAAAGCCATTCTGGTAGGTCTTCAGCGCGACCGCGAAGAAGACATTTCCTATTCCATGGAAGAATTGAAAGGACTTGCGGAGGCAGCCAATGTGGAAGTTCTGGGTATGATGACGCAGAATCTGGAACGTCCCAACACGGCTACCTTAATCGGAAAAGGAAAGGTCGAAGAACTGGCCGAAATGGTTAGAAATATGGAAGCCGATACAGTAATTTTCAACGACGAGCTTACAGGAATGCAGCTCAGAAATGTTGAAGATGCTGTTGGCGTGCGTGTAATTGACAGAACAATTCTGATTCTGGACATTTTCGCAGACAGAGCGAGCTCAAGGGAAGGTAAGCTGCAGGTCGAACTGGCACAGCTTCAGTACCGCATGCCGAGACTGACCGGTTTCGGTAAGTCCCTTTCAAGACTTGGGGGCGGTATCGGTACAAGAGGTCCCGGTGAAAAGAAGCTGGAAACTGACCGCCGTCACATCGAAAAGAGAATGTACGAAATCAAGTCCGAGCTTGAACAGATCAAGAATACACGAGGTGTTCAGCGTTCCAAGCGTGAAAAGAGCGAAATCCCTGTGGTTGCACTGGTAGGGTACACCAACTCCGGCAAGTCAGCCCTTATGAACCGCCTTCTCATGCTCACCGAAAAGGAAGAAAAGACAGTTTTTGAAAAGAATATGCTCTTCGCGACTCTGGATACCGCCCAGAGAAGTGTTGTGCTGGATACAAATCATCAGTTTATACTGGTTGACACAGTAGGTTTTGTCAGCAAGCTGCCGCACTCACTGGTTAATGCTTTCAAGGCAACACTGGAAGAAGTGGCTTTTGCGGATCTGCTTGTTCATGTTGTCGACTCTGCTTACGAAAACCATGAGTTCCATATAAATGTTACCAACAAGGTTCTTAAAGAAATCGGTGCCGGTAACAAGGAAAAGATCATGGCGTTCAACAAAGTTGACCTGATTGAAGACCCAGGCATGATTGTACCTGTTCAGGGTGCAGACAATATCTGCATTTCTGCAAAGCAGGATATCAATATTGATCAGCTTATTGAGCTTATCAAGAGTAAGATTTTCAAAGATCATGTCCGTGCTCGGCTTCTGGTGCCTTACACAAGAGGGGATATTTCTTCTTATCTCTGTGAAAAGGCAAAAGTGAATGCAATGGACTACCGTGAAAACGGTACGTATTTTGATGTGGAACTGAAAACAGCAGACTATCAGAGGTACAAGGAATATGAAATTATATAGCACAGTCCGCGGGGCAGGTCAGGCGGAGCAGATTATCGAAAAATCACGTTTCATCGCCTATGTCAGCCCTGCGCAGACTAAAGAAGAAGCGGACGCTTTTATCGCTTCCATAAAAAAGAAACATAAAGATGCAACACATAACGTGCCTGCCATGGTAATAGGGGACAAGTTCCAGATTCAGTGGGCTTCTGATGACGGCGAGCCACAGGGCACATCGGGTGCACCTATGGTTCAGATGCTGGTAAATGAGGGGATAACCAATGTTGTAGTGGTTGTGACCCGTTATTTTGGCGGAATCAAACTGGGAACGGGCGGTCTCGTACGCGCATACACAAGCAGCGCCAAACTTGGTCTTGAGGCAGCGGGCATATGTGATATAGAAGAAATGTGTCTGCTTACATATATAGTGGACTATACTTATCTGGCAAAGCTCCAGAACCTTGCCGGGGGAGATTTATTTGACATACAGGATATAGGCTATACAGACGTTGTTGAAGTAAAACTTTCATGCTATCCGGACAAAGCAGAAGAGGTAATTTCCCTTGTAACCAATCTTACCGGGGGCAAAGGAACGTTGAAAAATCAATGCATTGAGCTTGTTTGTAAATAATTTTGAAAAAAGTTTGAAAAAGTTGTTGACAAGTTATGGTGGCTGTGTTATTATAATCTAGCGCTCGGGAGAACGGACAAAACTTCGAAAGAGTGCGAAAAAATAAATTTAAAAAAGTTGAAAAAAGTGCTTGACAAACGACACAAGATAGTGTATAGTTAATAAATGTGTCGAGCAAATATGAACGACATGGTGTGGGGGCTTAGCTCAGCTGGGAGAGCATCTGCCTTACAAGCAGGGGGTCACAGGTTCGAGCCCTGTAGCCCCCACCATATACCAGTTTTAAAGGATGGCCTGGTAGTTCAGTTGGTTAGAATGCCAGCCTG
>JAFSCP010000011.1 GCA_017436705.1 Bacillota bacterium | reverse complement strand
GCATTTAAAGCATCGGTCATCAGATAACGTGAGAGAGAACAAATCCGTTCGCACCGCATGGGATTCCGCTTGTACGCCATCGCCGACGATCCTATCTGATTTTTTTCAAAAGGTTCTTCTATCTGTCGGTCATGCTGCAAAAGGCGGATATCATTGGCCATGCGATAACAGCTCTGTCCAATTGATGAAAGTACATTCAGAATGCGGCTGTCTGTCTTGCGCGGATATGTCTGCCCGCACACACTGAAGCATTGACTGAATCCGAAGGTTCTGGCAATCCGCCGGTTCATTTCATCAATTTTTTCTGTATCACCTTCAAAAAGCTCCATAAAACTGGCTTCTGTTCCTGTTGTTCCGCGACAGCCCAGAAATCTGATTTGTTCCACAGCAAAATCCAGTTCTTCCAGGTCTGTCATAAAATCCTGCATCCAGAGAACAGCACGCTTTCCCACGGTAACAAGCTGCGCCGGCTGGTAATGGGTGTATCCCAGAGTAGGCATATCTTTGTACTTACAGGCAAAGTCTGCCAGAGCAGAAAGCAGCCCAAGAATTTCTTTCCGCAGATGTTCCAGCCCTTTCCGGTAAAGAATAAGATCCGCGTTATCAGTCACATAGCAGCTGGTTGCGCCCAGATGAATAATTCCCGCAGCAGAAGGTGCTGCCTTTCCATAGGCATGAACATGTGCCATCACATCATGGCGCACTTCTTTTTCCTTCTGTTTCACATAGTCATAGTCAATGTCTTCAATATGATTTTCCATTTCCCTTACCTGTTCTTCCGTCACAGGAAGACCAAGTTCCATCTCTGCACGTGCAAGGGCACACCATAGTTTCCGCCAGGTCTGGTATCTGCTGTCTGCCGAAAAAAGCTGCAGCATGTATTCCGAAGCATATCTTGAAGCAAAAGGGGATTCATATCGGTTTGTCATAGTTATCTTCTCCTTATTTTCTGATAATAATGCTGTCCCGTTCCGGTCCAACAGAAATATAGGTTATCGGGCATCCGATTTCCTTTTCAACGAATAAAACATAGTTTCTTGCTGCTTCCGGAAGGTCTTCCCAGCTGCGTACATGTGTAATATCAGTTTTCCAGCCCGGCAAAAGACTTATTACTGGTTCTGCTTCTTCCAGTGCCAGAGGAAACGGAAACCTGCCTGTTTCTTCTCCGTGAATCCGGTAAAGAGTACATACCGGAATCTCATCCATATAACTGAGCACATCCAGCTTGGTCAGTGCGATCTCCGTTGCATCCTGTACCTGCACACCGTACCGGGTTGCTACAATATCAAGAGGGCCGACGCGGCGTGGTCTGCCTGTCTTTGCACCATACTCAGAACCTGCTTCACGAAGCTGCTCTGCCTCTTCACCATGCATTTCACACACAAATGGTCCCTCACCAACACAGGTAGAATATGCCTTGACCACTCCTATAACATCGGTGATTTTAGCTGACGGAAGACCTGATCCAATGGGTGCATAAGCTGCCATGGTATTCGATGATGTAGTATATGGACTGATTCCATAGTCCACATCACGCAGGGAACCGAGCTGCGCTTCAAAAAGGATTTTTTTGCCCTGTTTCTGGGCGTTTTTCAGAAAATCCCCCGTATCACAGATAAATGGTTTGATTTTTTCCGCTGCCTCTTCCAGCCACTCTTCTATCATGTCTTCAGTATAAGGCTGAGCATGGTATACTCCCGTCAGGGTAAGATTTTTCCATTTCATCAACTCTGTCAGATGGTTTTTCAAAGCTTCCGGATAAAACAGTTCCCCAGCCAGAATGGTTTTTTTCTGGTACTTATCCGAATAAAATGGTGCTATTCCCTGTTTTGTCGAGCCGTAAGGTTTATCTGCAAGCCTCAGTTCCTCCAGTGCGTCCAGTTCTCTGTGCCACGGCAGCAGGAGAGATGCTCTGGAACTGATTTTAAGATTATCCGGCGTAACCGCAATACCCTTTTCTCTCAACTCATTTATTTCTTTCCATAGATTTTCAGGGTCAAGAGCTACTCCATTTCCCAGTACATTCACGACATTTTCTCTGAAAATACCTGACGGCAGCAGATGAAGCGCAAACTTTCCTTTTTCATTCACCACTGTGTGTCCGGCATTTCCTCCACCCTGAAATCTCACAACAATATCATAGTCTTCCGTGAGCAGATCAACCATCCGGCCTTTTCCCTCATCGCCCCAGTTGATTCCCACGATTGCACAATTCTTCATATTTTAATCCTCCATCACATATGTTCTGTCAGTCTTTTCATAATCTCCTGATATGCCTCCTCCACATTCCCAAGATCCTGGCGGAAACGGTCCTTGTCCAGCTTTTTACCGGTACAGCTGTCCCACAGGCGGCAGGTATCAGGACTTATTTCATCTGCAAGCACTATGTTTCCATCTGCAAGCCTGCCAAACTCCAGTTTAAAGTCCACAAGGGTAATTCCGCACTGCTGCCAGAATGTTTTTAATCTTTCATTGACTGCAAAAGCATATTTTTTTATGGTTTCAATTTCTTCTTTGGTTGCCAGCTTCAATGCCTGTACATGGTATTCATCCATAAGGGGGTCGCCAAGAGAATCGTTTTTGTACGAAAACTCAATGGTAGGCGTATCAAATCGGAATCCCTCATCCACACCGTATCTCTTAGAAAAGGAGCCGGCTGCAATGTTTCTTACAATTACCTCAACCGGTACAATGTCAACCCTTTTTACCAGAGTCTCCCTTTCGCTGAGTTCCTCCACAAAGTGTGTAGGAATTCCTGCCTGCTGCAGCATTTTCATCAGCATGTTGCTCATCTGATTGTTGATGATTCCTTTTCCCCGGATGGTTCCCTTTTTCTGACCGTTGAATGCCGTTGCATCATCTTTGTAAGATACAATCAGTAATTCCGGATCCTCTGCAGCGAATACTTTTTTTGCTTTTCCCTCATAGAGCAATTCTTTTTTCATTGTTGTTTTCTCCTCTCACTGCAAATGAAAGAGACTTTATCCCTGTATCCGGAATAAAGCCTGTTTCATACTGCTATTTTAACCCAAAAATGATGTAATTCTAAATTCCGCTGCTGCCATAATTAGACAGTACCCGGGCGGAAGGATCGTTTACATTACAGCCTTCCCAGTCTTTATTCGGCATCCAGAATCCCGCAATCATTTCTGCCTGACCTGGATAATACTTTTCGAAAATTTCACGATACAAAAGAGATTCTTTTGTAAACGGTTTTGCATAATCGTACTTCCTGCACCGTTTCCCGAATTCTTCATTGCTGTAACACTGCTGTGCATATTCAATCAGGTAATCCACCATGGAATGGCCTACTGCATCGGAGAAGGCAGCTTTTTCACGCCAAAGGATTTCATCAGGCAGCCATTCTCCATCCTCAAAAGCATGGCGCAGCAGATACTTCCCTTTTCCATACCTGTTTACCTTCAGTTCCGGATTCAGCGAAAGAACATATTTTACAAAATCAAGGTCACCAAAGGGAACCCTCGCCTCCAGTGAATTTACAGAGATGCACCTGTCCGCACGCAGCACATCATACATGTGCAGTTCTCTTATACGTTTCTCAGATTCCTTCTGAAAAGCCTCCGGAGACGGTGCAAAATCCGTATATTTATACCCGAAAAGCTCGTCAGAAATTTCCCCAGTCAGAAGCACGCGGATATCGGTCTGTTTGTGAATTGCCCTGCAGACATGATACATGCCTATGCTTGCCCGGATTGTGGTAATATCATAGGTTCCCAGAATGTGAATTACCTCTTCAAGGGAACCTGTCACATCATCAGGTGTCATAAAAATCTCCGTATGGTCGCTGCCGATGTAGTCAGCAACTTGCTTCGCATACTTCAGATCGATGGCATCCTCGCTCATACCTATGGCAAAGGTCTTGATAGGTGTTTTACTTTTCCTTGCGGCAATGGCACAGACCAGGGAGGAGTCCAGTCCTCCTGATAAAAGAAATCCCACCTTCGCATCAGCAACAAGACGTTTTTCTACGCCCTTTATCAGTTTTTCACGAATGTGAATACATACATCTTCAAGGCTATCGCGGCAGACAGTATCCACCTTGGAAATATCACAGTAACGGACAAATTTTCCATGGATATAATAATACCCTGGAGGAAATGGCAGAATATTTTGAACCATACCTGTGAGATTTTTCGCTTCGCTTGCGAACAGTATAATACCGTCCTCATCATACCCATAAAATAAGGGGCGAATTCCAACGGGATCACGTGCTGCAACATACTCCCCTGTTCTTCCGTCATAAATAATGCAGGCAAATTCTGCATCCAGCATACCGAACATTTCTGTTCCATATTCGAAAAACATAGGGAGGAGAATTTCACAGTCACTTTCGCTTTGAAAAGAATATCCTTTTTCAATCAGACGCTCTTTTTCTTCTTTAAAGCCGTAAATTTCCCCATTGCATACAGCATAGCTCCCATTCAGTTCAAAAGGCTGCATTCCGGACGGAGTCAGGCCCATAATTGACAGGCGATGAAACCCAAGCAGGCCCTTACCTGTATCAATTATTCTGCTGGCATCCGGTCCCCGTGAAACAGTCCTCTCAAAACCTTTTTTAAATTTATCCAAAGTGACACTGCTGCCACAATATCCCATAATTGAACACATTGAAAATGTCTCTCCTCTCCTTTATTTAACGCTGAAAAGTAAATCTGAGTAAGTCGGGTACGGCCACCAGGATTTTGCAGTCAGAGTTTCTGCTTCATCGCATACAATTCTGAGTTCTCCCATCTTCTGCAACAGTTGATCACGGATAATCAAAGATGCTTTTTCTGTTTCATCAATATCATGCAGAATAAGAAGTACTTGTTCCAGTTCTTCTGCTTCCATAGCCATCCGTTCTGTAAGACATGTCAGTTTTTTTATCAGCTTTATTTCATAGCTACAGGAAATATCTGCATCCAGTATTTTTTTTGCATTGGCAGATCTGGCAAGATCTGCAGTGTATGCGTTTATCGCCGGAATAATCTGAGTTTTTGCCATAGCGGTCATTGTATTAGCCTCTATAGTTACAGTTTTACAGTAATTTTCCAGTGTAATTTCATAGCGGGACTTCAGTTCTTCTTCAGTGAAAATTCCATGGTCAACAAGCATTCTGATATTTTTTCTGTCCAGCAGATGAGGTACTGCATCCGGAGTAGTCCTCAGATTCAGCAGCCCACGTTTTTCTGTTGCTTCTTTAATCCAGCTTCCATCATATCCATTACCGTTAAATATAATTCTCTTATGGTCCTGAATTGTCTTCCGGATCATTTCATGGAGCCTTTCCTCAAAGTTTTCGGCCTGTTCAAGCCGGTCTGCGTAAATTTTCAGACTTTCCGCAACAGCAGCATTCAGCATGATATTTGCGCATGCAATACTGTTTGAAGAACCAAGCATACGGAATTCAAACTTATTCCCCGTAAATGCAAAGGGTGATGTACGGTTCCGGTCCGTAGTATCCCGGTTAAATTTTGGCAGTACATCTACGCCGAGTTTCATCTGTTTCTTTTCAGTTCCGCTGTATGGTGTTTCTTTTTCAATGGCCGCAAGTACTGCAGTAAGCTCGTCTCCAAGAAAGATGGATACAACCGCCGGAGGTGCTTCATTGGCACCTAACCGGTGATCATTCCCTGCAGTGGCTACAGACACCCTGAGTAAATCCTGATAGTCATCTACAGCTTTAATTACTGCACAGAGAAAGAGGAGGAACTGTGCATTTTCATAGGGAGTATCCCCGGGTGATAAAAGATTCTGTCCGGCATCTGTAGCCAGTGACCAGTTATTATGTTTACCGCTGCCATTTACGCCAGCAAAAGGTTTTTCGTGGAGAAGACATACCAGGCCATGTTTTGATGCAACCCGCTGCATAATTTCCATAGTAAGCTGGTTATGGTCTGTAGCGATATTGGCTGTTGTATATACCGGAGCCAGCTCATGCTGTGAAGGTGCAACTTCATTGTGTTCCGTTTTAGCCATAATTCCCAGTTTCCATAATTCTTCATTAAGGTCCTTCATAAAGCAGGCTACCCCTGGTTTTATCGCTCCAAAATAATGGTCATCCATTTCCTGACTCTTTGGCGGTTTGGCACCAAAAAGAGTTCTTCCTGTGAACTTAAGGTCAGGACGCTTTTCATACATTTCTTCTGTAATCAGGAAATACTCCTGCTCTGCGCCGACGCAGGACCGGACAGACTTT
>JAFSCP010000010.1 GCA_017436705.1 Bacillota bacterium | reverse complement strand
TCCAATCAACTCCGGATCAGGTCAGGCAGCAGCAACAATGCCAATCATGGCAGTACTTGCAGACGCACTGGACGTATCAAGACAGACAGCAGTACTTGCATACCAGTATGGTGATGGTTTATCCAACTCCTTATGGCCATCATCCGGCGTACTGATGGCATCCCTGTCCATCGCAGGTATTCCATACGAAAAATGGCTTAAATTCGTACTGAAGATCATCCTTGCAATGTACCTGGTTGTTATTGCAATGACTATGGTTTCCGTAGTTATCGGATATCAGTAAAAATTAACCGTTAAATCCAATCCGTAAAAATTGCAGAAAAAAAAGAAAAGGTGGATATATGTCTGATTTAAAAGAAAAACTCCACAGCTGTATTGATGAAGACTTTCTTGTGAAACTGACAGCTGACATGATTAAAATTGAATCTTACGCAGGAGTAAAGAACCAGGAAACAGGCGTTGCTTTATACCTGAAAGAAGTATTGGAACAGTATGATATTCCATGCTGCATCAAGGAAGTTGCTGACGGAAGATGCAATCTGATTGCTGAGATCGACAGCGGCAAGCCTGGTAAAACCCTTATGCTCAACGGACATATGGATACTGTAAAGGCAGACGGTATGGAAGGCGCTTTTGAGCCTCGTATCATCGATGGGAAACTGTATGGCCGCGGAGCATCCGATATGAAGGGGCCAGTGGCTTCAATGGCGGGAGCAATGATTGCGCTGAAGCAGACCGGTGCTCTTGAAGCCGGCAAGGTAATTCTTGCTGCAGTTATTGACGAAGAACATAAGAGTCTTGGTACAATTGATCTCCTTGAAAGTGGAGTGACTGCAGATGGTGCAATTGTAGGCGAACCTACCCAGCTGCAGGTCTGTACAGCCCACAGAGGACTTGAATGGTTCCAGTTCCACTTCATAGGTAAGGCTGTTCATGGAGGCGCACAGAGAGAAGGAATCAATGCTATTCAGAAGGCTGTGTCATTTATAAATGCTCTTGAATCAGACCTTATACCAGAAGTTTACTCAAGGAAACATCCGCTGCTTCAGGAAGCTACTCTCAATTATGGTGTAATCCATGGAGGTACGCAGCTTTCAACTGTTGCAGGTGAATGTGACCTTTATGTGGACAGAAGATATCTGCCATATGAAACTTATGATGAAGTGACAGCGCAGTTCAGAAATCTGCTTGATAAACTGGCCGCAGAAGACCCGAAGTTCAGATGTGAAATGAAGGTTATGGACGAAAGTGTCATGAAAGAGGGGTATGTCCACGAGCCTATGTACACTGAACTTGACGATCCGCTTGTATTGCAGATCAGAGAGTCTGTAACTGAAGTTCTTGAAACAGAACCTGTGATGTCTTTCTTCCCGGCATGGACCGATGGCGGTCTGCTCAGATCATATGGAAATATCCCGACAGTTGTTTTGGGTCCTGGACTTATCGAGTGCTGTCATGCGCTCAATGAGTATATTCCTGTGGAACACCTTAAAAAAGCAGCAATGATTTATGCACTTACAGCTGTTGATTTCTGCAAGGAAAAGTAAAATTTAAAACGGGAGCGCTCTTGTCTGTTAACTGGGGACAGGGGCGCTTTTGAATTTACTGAAAAATTCTGCTATGAAAAAAGCTGTTTATGAGTTATAATAAAATTTAATAAATATTTTTTCAAAAAGGCAGGAGAACTGATATGGAAAGAGAATCCCTGAGCAGCATTAAAAAGGCAATTGTAATTCTGGAACTGCTTTCTACGCCGCCATACGAATATACTGTTGCAGCAATTTCAAAACAGACCGGGATAAATATAACTACAATTTACCGGATTATTGCGCAGCTTGAGGAAGAAAATCTGGTTGCTATAAACGCTGAAACCAAAAAATACCGGATTGGTTCAAATGCTTACCATATCGGAAGCAGCTACATTTACCGCAACAATTACATGCAGAGTCTGGAAGAAATCGTACATGAAATCTCTGAAAAAATCAAGGAATCCGTTGGAATTGCAATCTTTGACCAGGGACGTATTATGTCAATTATAGAAAGTGAGATTCACCAGCCTATGAAGGTAAACGACATTCCGGGCAGATATTTCCAGGGGAATAAGGGGAATTACGGCAAGTGTATCATGGCTTTCCAGAAACCGGAGTACATTGAGGAATATCTCAATACCCATACCTTTGAAAAAACATTCCCTGCTGTACTTACTACCAAAGAAGAACTGCTGGAAGAGTATGCAAAAATCAGAGAGCGCGGCTATTCTGAATCAGTTGATGAGCTTGCAATGGAAGTTGTAGGTGTTGGTGTGCCTCTTTTTGATAAAAACGGTCAGATATGGGGCTGCATCGCCGTGGGCTTCTTCAGAGAGTCCGGATGGGAACACAAGATGGCTGAAATAAGAGATGTTTTCTTCCAGTATAAGAGAAGACTTGAGCAGTGCCTGCTTTAAAACTATGAAGAATTTAGTTATTTTTAACGGACAGATAAATACAATGAATCCTAGGCAGCCATATGCACAGGCGCTCGCCATAAAAGACGGGCGTATTATTGCTGTGGGCTCAGATGAGGAAATCAGAAAAGTAATGCCTCCTGATGCTGAAATTATCGATGCAGGAGGCAATTCTGTTTTTCCGGGGTTCATAGACACACATGTGCATTTTATGATGACAGGGCAGGATGCGGCGGCTGTACAGCTTGGCAAAGCGAAGACAAGACAGGACTTTATAAGGCTGCTGGCTGAAAAAGAAAAAGACCTGAAACCGGGCATGTGGCTTCAGGGTACCGGTTACGATGAAACTCAGTTTCCGGAAAAATCTCTGCCTTCAATTGAGGAACTGGATGCTGTATTTCCTGACAGACCGGTATTTGCCGGCCGCATGGATGCACATCAGGTATGTCTGAACACAGCTGCTTTCAGGGCGCTGGGCATATCGCCGGATGAGCACGGTGTGGAAAAGACTGATGACGGAAGATTTTCGGGCGTAATAAAAGACCCTGCCAACGGCCTCGTCCGCACAATTATGTCAGACAAGCTTATTACTGACGAAATGCGCAGGGAGTATCTACACATTGCTGCACAGGAAGCGCTGAAAAAGGGAACTACTTCACTGTGCGTACTGGAAGGCGGCACTCTCTGCAATGAAAAGGATGTGCCGGTATATCTGAATTATAAGGATGAACTGCCGGTTCATACATATCTGCTCCATCAGGTTATGGATGTGGATAAAGTTATCAGCGAGGGTCAGCGCTCCATCGGCGGATGCATAGTTCTGGACGGCTCGATGGGGTCCAGAACGGCGGCTCTTTTTGAGGACTACGCGGACATGCCGGGCTGCAGAGGAGAACTTTATTATACGCAGAAAGAAGTTGATGATTTTGTAATGGAAGCTCATTGTAAAGGTCTGCAGATTTCCATGCACTGCATCGGCGACCGTGCTATAGAAGTACTGCTTCAGGCTTACGAAAAAGCCCTGGAAAAGTACCCGCGCTATGATCACAGGCACAGGTTTGAACACTTCAGTATACCAACATGGGAACAGATTGAAAGAGCCCGCAGGCTGGGATGCTATCTGGCAGTGCAGCCGGCATACGTGTTTTCACCATCGGCGGAAAAAATGCACAGGACAAGACTTGGGGCACAGCGGCAGCAGAGAGTATGCATGCACAGAACTCTCCTTGACAAAGGCTTTCTGCTTGGCGGCGGCTCCGATGCTTCCGTTACGCCGATCAGTCCTTTCAGAGGTATTGCATCTGCAATGAATCACTACAATGCAGCCGAGCGGATCAGTCTGTACGAGGGACTGAAAATGTTTACCAGTGATGCGGCCAGATTTACCTTTGAGGAAAATGAAAAGGGTACTCTGGAACCCGGTAAGCTGGGTGATGTGGCTGTTATTGAAGGCAATATTCACGAAATGGACCATTCTGATATGGATGCTATGGACAATATAAAATTCCTGTACACCATTGTGGAGGGGGAAATTAAATACAAGGGATAGAATGAAAACCCGCGGCATGGTGCTGCGGGTTTGGTGCATTTTATAAGGTTTTTTTACCCTGCCATGTATCAAGCAGGTGCAGTCTTTCATTGATGCTGTTAAGAATGGTACGTTTGTTGAAACTCCACGGCGGACTGATGAGAATGGAGCGCGGTGCATCGCCGGTGAGACGGTGGATGGTAACCTGCGGCGGGATATGCTCCAGACACTCAACTACAAGATTTACGTATTCTTCGATGGAGCCGAAAGGCTGGTAATCAGCGTAGAGTTTTTCCATCTGTGAGCCTTTGACCACATTGAGAAGATGGAGCTTCATTCCGAACAGGCCGGGCTTGTTTGCGACGTATTTCACTGACTCCAGCATCATTTCTTTAGTTTCCCCTGGAAGGCCTAAAATCAGGTGTACGACGGCTTTTATTCCACGTTTCGACAGATTATCCATCGCTTCGTCAAAAACCGTCAGATCGTAACATCTGTTGATAATACGGGCTGTATCATCATGCATGGTCTGAAGCCCAAGTTCAATCCACAGGAAGTGAGTACGGTTGATTTCCTCCAGCAGGTCCAGAACTTCTTCACTGAGACAGTCAGGACGTGTTCCTATTACAAGACCTTCGATTTTTGGATTGGCCAGGACTTCATAATATTTATATCTCAATTCGTCCACAGGAGCATAGGTGTTGGTATGATTCTGGAAATACGCCAGGTACCGGGCACGTGGCCATTTGTCAGAGAAAAGCTGAATCTGGTCTTCGACGTCTGAGGCAAATTCTCCGGCACCGTTGTCGGAGCAGAAAATGCAGCCGCCATAGCCTTTGCTTCCGTCACGGTTAGGGCAGGTGAAGCCCCCGTCGATGGCAAGTTTGATGGTTTTTTCACCGAATTCTTTTTTCAGCCAGGTGCTTATGGAATTGTATCTGTGTTCACCAAAAATTTCTCTTAATTCTTCGTTAAATACTTTGCTCATATATGGTTTTTCCCTTTAATTTTTTTCAGGATTGTGATATAATTTAATGTCGTGTACTATGTTCATTTACAGATAAAAGTGCACAACAATAATTTAATTGAATTTTATTGACTTGTCAAGAAAGGAAGCGGCAGAATGGAAAAGAAGTCACAGCCATGCACAGAAATGTCATGCGGAAAAACTGAATACGAAAAGGTATTTTCTGTGGGCATGGAGACTGAAGCGCAGAAGAGGACCGTGCTTCTTCACTCATGCTGCGGACCGTGCAGTACGGCGTGTATTGAAAGGCTTCTGCCTGATTATAAGGTGACCATATTTTTTTACAATCCCAACATTACTGACCGGGATGAGTATGAAAGACGCAGGGCTGCACAGATTAAATTCCTGGAGGAATATAACGCCAAGCTTTCTGATGAGGACAAAGTAAATTTCATAGAAGGAGAGTATCTGCCGGATGACTACTACGAAGTATGCGCCGGCTACAGCAATGAACCTGAAGGCGGTAAGCGGTGTACAGAGTGTTTTAAACTCAGAATGGAGCGGACTGCGCAGGTGGCACTTAAGACAGGTAACGTGCTGTTCGGAACTACTCTCACCGTGAGCCCGCACAAAAATTATATGCTGATTTCTGCCATCGGAAGCGAGCTGGCCCGTGTGTATGGCCTGGAGTTTCTTGATGTGGATTTTAAGAAAAAAGCAGGATTTCAGCGCAGCATAGAACTTTCAAAGGAATATGAGCTCTATCGCCAGAATTATTGCGGATGTGAGTATTCAAAATGGATGGACAAATAACAGGAGGAACAGACTAAAATGGAGCATTTAATTTTACCAAAAGACTATAAACCTGCAATCGGCCTTATGGAAAGCCAGAGAGCAATCAAAAAAATCAAGGACTATTTCCAGCAGGAACTGGCATACGGCCTTAATCTGCGCCGTGTATCAGCACCGCTGTTTGTTACACCGGAAAGCGGTCTTAATGACAACTTAAACGGTTTTGAAAGAAGAGTAGACTTTACCTTAAAGGGCATGGACGAACAGAACGTGGAAATCGTTCAGTCCCTTGCAAAGTGGAAGAGAATGGCCCTGGGCAAGTACGGTATTGAACCGGGCCACGGAATCTACACTGACATGAACGCCATCAGACGTGACGAGGACCTTGATAACCTTCACTCTGTTTACGTTGACCAGTGGGACTGGGAAAAGGTAATTACCAGGGAGCAGAGAACTGAAGAATATCTTAAGGAAACTGTTACTACAATCTACAATGCC
>JAFSCP010000009.1 GCA_017436705.1 Bacillota bacterium | reverse complement strand
TCCAATCAACTCCGGATCAGGTCAGGCAGCAGCAACAATGCCAATCATGGCAGTACTTGCAGACGCACTGGACGTATCAAGACAGACAGCAGTACTTGCATACCAGTATGGTGATGGTTTATCCAACTCCTTATGGCCATCTTCCGGCGTACTGATGGCATCCCTGTCCATCGCAGGTATTCCATACGAAAAATGGCTTAAATTCGTACTGAAGATCATCCTTGTAATGTACCTGGTTGTTATTGCAATGACTATGGTTTCCGTAGTTATCGGATATCAGTAAAAACACCAAATTAATCTCTGTATTCTAATAAAAAAACCAAACCAATCCAAACGGGTACGTCCCCGGCAGACTTTCTGCCCGGGGACTTATCCTATTGAAAATCAGTTACATAAAAGGTATAATATTGTAATCAGCTACATTAAAGAAAGAAGGCGTGAACATGTTTATTTATGACATCAAAGAGCAACTTAATAATCTGCCCGAGCCATATAAAACACAGCTCAGCGAAACACCTGACGAGATCCTGTTCCAGGCCTTCTGCAAAGAACTTCAGGGGATACTCGACTGTATTGATGCAGGTATTTATATTGTAGATGACACAAAGAGTATTGTTTTTATCAATAAGAATGCCCGCGAAAAGCTTTCCACAGATCCAGACTTTGTTATCGGCAAACCACTGACCGATCTTGTGAAAATGGGTGTTTTCCCTGCTGAAGAAATTGTTACTCTTCCGGTTTTTGAAACAAAAAAGCCTAATACAATTATACGTGCAAGCAAGAATCATGCTATTGCCAGTGCACTTCCCCAGCTTGACGGGGACAGAGTTGTCCGCGTTATCGAAACAGATCAGGTTTTAAATGAACTTATCGATATTAAATCTACAATCGAAAAGGAAATTGAACTGAACGAAAAATACAGAAGCGAGCTGGAATATTTCCGAAACAAGGAAATGGCCGCTGCTGACGAAATTATCGCAGAAAGCCCTGCCATGAAAAAACTTCTTACCGGTGCTGCCAAGGTAGCTGCCACAGATGCCACAATCCTCCTTCTTGGAGAATCCGGTGTTGGTAAGGAAGTAATGGCTAAATTTATATATAAAAACAGTTCACGAAGTGACAAACCTTTCATCAAACTCAACTGCTCCGCCCTGCCGGAAAACCTGCTGGAATCAGAGCTTTTCGGCTACGAAAAAGGTTCTTTCACAGGTGCAAGTTCCAAAGGTAAAATCGGTTTCTTTGAACTTGCCGATCAGGGAACGCTGCTGCTGGATGAAATCGATACTCTTCCCCTTCACCTTCAGCCTAAACTGCTGAGGGTACTTCAGGAAGGTGAAATCATCAGAGTTGGCGGAACCAAAAGTATAAAAGTTGATGTCCGCCTCATTGCAGCGACCAATGCCAACCTGACCAGAGCCGTTGCAGAAGGCCGCTTCAGACAGGACCTTTACTACAGGCTGAACGTAATTCCACTTGACATCCCGCCACTCCGCGAAAGAGTTGCGGATATTATGCCCCTTGCCGGTCATTTCATTGACAAGCTCAATGACAAGTACCACAAGTACAAACACATCAACTACACCTGCGGGCCTGTACTCAGCGGCTACACCTGGCCCGGCAATGTCCGCCAGCTTGAAAACCTTATGGAAAGAGTTTACCTTTCCACCGATGCAATTTTCATTACGGCGGCTCACCTGGAACCTTACCTCATCGAAGAAATGCCTCTTGACCCTTCCGGCAAGTCACTTAAGGACATCGTAGGAGATTACGAAAAGAAGTACATCGAAAAAGTCATGGGCAACTACTCCTCAACTCAGGAACTTGCAAATGCCCTGCAGATTGATAAATCAACCCTCACAAGAAAAATCGCCCGGTACGGGATTAAGAACATCTATTAACTGTCCGCGCCTGCTGCCACGGCGCACGAAAAAAGGAACCATACTAGAGGGTTCCTTTTTTTGATATTATCATGGGCAGCACTTCTGCTACCGGAATTTTATATACATAGGCCAGCTCTTCAAAGAGCATTTTTTCTGCATCGTGCATAAACCGCTCGTCGGCCGCATGAAGTTTCTTACCCTTTTCCTGCTGCCTGAGCTGATGCAGATAAACCGTCCTTGTCATCGCAAGCACATCCCTGCTGCTGCCGCAGAGAAGAATTTCCTTATATAACTTCTGGCGCTCCCTGTCCACCGGCTCCCATTCCTTTTCCTGATCCGGGCCTTCTTCCAGCAAAGCATCTGCTTCCGCCATGGTCAGAACATGTCTCATTCTGGCCAGAACTTTTTCGTTGTTTTTAGGCACGTAAACGGTCTCCTCCGCCTTTCCTACCGGTGTGAGGACGAAATATTCTATGGTTTCCCTGCCAAAGGTCTTTTCAGTAATATCGCAAATCTCACAAAGTCCTTCCGTACCGTAAACTACAACATCGCCAATTTTGTACATCTGTCAACCTCTCTGCGTCCGGCCGCCGCCTGTCTGTGTGTGCGCGTGTCGATTGCCGTCGAAACGCTTTTTCCTACAAAAAAACGTGCACGCCTGCAACTGGACTTACATCCGCTAAGCAAACTGCACGTTGTTCTGTTTTGATTTTATCACAAAATTCAGAAGATTTCTAATGAAATTTGTTGACTTAATGCGAAAAGAATTGTAGAATTATATAGAAATAATGTAATTTTTTAACATATTTTCCGGAGGTATTTATGGATTTTTTTACTGCGTTGCGCGACGAGCTGGACACCCAGCAGCGCCTTCAAAAACTTTACACCCACCGGCTTGCTTCCATGCCCGAAGGAACCCTTTGGACCAAACGGCGGAAAGATGGAAACCAGTATTATCTTAAATTATCTCATTCACCGCCAAAATATCTGAGCAAGAAGTCAGACAAAAAACTTATATCCCAACTGGAATCCAAGCACTTTCTTATACGCAATCTTAGTAGAATAAATCATAACATTCCACTTCTATCCGAACTTTCTTCCAGCTATCTTCCACTTTTCACCGATACAATTTGTGAACCTGTTGATTTTACTGAATCTGAAAACCCTGCATATCCGGAAGCACTGATTTTCAACACACACTTTGGTCTTAAAGTGCGGTCTAAAAGTGAGGCAATGATCGCCGATGCACTATATACATTTCAGGTGCCGCAGTTATATGAACACAAACTGGTTCTTGCTGACTCTTTCGGTCAACCGTATGACGTCTACCCGGATTTCACTATACCACTGCCAGATGGCAGTTATATCTACTGGGAACACAAAGGCCTGATGAGCGACCCGAAATATCGTAAACGCAATGCGTGGAAAGAGGAACTATACTTTATAAACGGAATATACCCACCTAAAAATCTTATTTTTACCATGGATGGTCCCCATCAGGAATTCAATGTACAGGACATACATCGTATTATCAAAGGATCAATTCTTCCGCGGCTTGGCAGATTGTGAAACTAATCAGTATGTATGCTGAAAACACCACTCTACAGCTTGATTATTACTGTATCGGTGGTGTCTTGGTATAAGCAATGGTCATCGGAGTACCAAAATCACCACTCTTAGGGTTTTTTAAGGTCTGCAGAGTGGTGTTTCGGCATATGATTAATCCCTGAACTACCCAAAAACACCACTCTCATGGCAAATTCAGGTCGCCTGAGTGGTGTTCAAATGGCTGATGCGGGTTTTTAAAGAGAGAAACACCACTCTCTAGCCCTATTTACAAGTGGAGAGTGGTGGTCGGTTTGAGCATCAGATGCACATATTCAAATTAAACAAACATACTCAGCTGGTCGGTTTCCGGCAGGCCGGCAAATACACCATGGGCGCGGAGGCCTTCTACTGCTGTTTTGTTCAGTTTGGCGCGGATTACTGCCTCTTCGATGGTGTCGAAAGGCTTCTTTTCGTATTCTTCCGCAAAAGCCACAGCGGCTGTTTCGCCTACGCCTTCGATGGCCACGAACGGCAGGAGAACCTTTCCGTCCTCAACCCAGAACTTGGTTGCGTAGGATTTGCCAAGACGCGCCGGAGCAAACTCGAATCCACGGCTGTACATTTCGTAGATTACTTCGTAAACCAGGATGTCGTCCTTTTCTTTAGGAGTTGCGTTGTTTCCCTTGGCGTGGATGTCGTCCATGGCTTCCAGAACTGCTTCGGGACCCTTGAGGGCCACTTCTGCGTTGAAGTTGGCAACCACGCTGGTAAAGTGGGTCGCATAGAATTCCTGCGGATAGTAAACTTTGTACCAGGCCATTCGGAAAGACATCATTACGTAAGCAACCGCATGGGCGCGCGGGAACATGTACTGGATTTTGATACAGGAGTCGATGTACCACTGAGGTACGCCGTGCTCCTTCATAATTGCCAGCTGCTCGTCCTTCAGCGGACGGTTTTTACGCACGTCCTCCATGATCTGGAAAGAAGTTTTGTTTTCGATACCCTTGAGAATCAGGTAGTTCATTATGTCGTCTCGCGTTGAAATTACTTCACGCATTGTGGCTGTGCCGTCACGGATGTAATCCTGAGCATTGTTCAGCCATACGTCAGTACCATGGGAGAAACCGGACATACGCACAAGGTCCGCAAACTTGTCCGGCTTGATGTCGTCAAGCATGCCTCGCGTAAATGATGTACCGAATTCAGGGATTGCATAGGTACCATGTTTGAAGCGGTAGTTCTCAGGATCTACGATTTTCAGGGCTTCAATGCCGTTGAAAATAGACAGGACAGTACGGTCTGTCAGGTCGACCTTAAGAGGGTCTATTCCGGTCATATCCTGCAGCTGACGGATCATGGACGGCACATTGTGACCCAGAATATCCAGCTTCAGCAGGTTCTGGTCTATCTTATGATAGTCGAAATGTGTCGTAATAATATCTGAGTTCACATCGTTGGCAGGATGCTGCACAGGGCAGAACTCATAGATTTCGTGGTCGTCAGGCACGATGATGATGCCCCCAGGATGCTGGCCGGTGGTTCGCTTGACACCGGTACAGTGCTGGGTCAGACGGTCTGCCTCGAATTTATTGATAGGCCGCTGACGTTCCTCAAAGAACTTCATAACGTAACCGTAAGCAGTTTTGTCCGCCACGGTACCTACAGTTCCGGCCTTGAAAACATTCTTTTCGCCGAAAATCGTACCTACATACTTATGTGCCACCGGCTGATATTCGCCGGCAAAGTTAAGGTCGATATCGGGCTCTTTGTCCCCATCGAAGCCAAGGAAGGTTGCGAAAGGAATTGTAAACCCGTCACGGATCAGCGGAGTGCCGCATTCAGGACAGTTTTTTTCAGGCATGTCGATGCCGCAGTCATAAAGGTTCATGTCACCCCATTCAAGGTAGTGACATTCCGGACACACATAGTGAGGTTCCAGAGGATTAACTTCTGTAATGCCCGCCATGGTCGCTGCCAGTGATGAACCTACGGAACCTCGGGAGCCTACCAGATAGCCATCCTCATTGGACTTATGTACAAGCATCTGCGCTGACACATACATGACAGCGTAGCCGTTGTTTATGATTGAACTGAGTTCCTTTTCAAGACGTTCGCCGATGCGATCCGGCAGCGGATTGCCGTACATTGCATGAGCTTTTTCCATGCAGGTCTTGCGGAGAGTTTCTTCCGCACCATCAATCTTAGGCGGGAATTTGCCTTTAGGAACAGGGAGAATTTCACCGTCACACATATCGGCTATGGCATTGGTGTTGTCGATTACCACCCTGCGGGCAGTTTCTTCGCCAAGATAACTGAATTCTTCCAGCATTTCATCAGTGGTTCTCAGGTAAAGACCAGTGCCGTTTTCGGCGTCCTTGTATCCCTGACCTGCCATGAGAATATTACGGTAAATTGCCGCAGATTCATCCTGATAGTGTGCGTCGGTAGTTGCAACTACCAGCTTACCAAGCTTGTCCGCAAGGGCAACAATACGGCGGTTAATATCCTTCAGCTCATCGTAGCCGGAAACTCTGCCGTTTTCAATAAGAAAGCGGTTGTTGATAAGAGGCTGGATTTCAAAGTAATCGTAGCGGCTTGCGATACGCTCAACTTCATCATCCGGCTGACCATTGAGAATAGCCTGATATATTTCCCCTGCCTCGCAGGCGCCGCCTATAATCAGTCCTTCCCGGTGTGCTTCAAGCACAGACCACGGAAGGCGCGGACGCTTGTAAAAATAATCGATATGAGAGAAAGATACCAGTTTGTATATGTTTTTCAGACCTTCCTGGGTTGCAGCCAGGAGGATGATGTGATTAGTTCCTTTTCGTTTGAAGTCAATCGTTCCGTCAGGATTAAGGCAGTCCGAATCATCAAAAACATATCCTTCCATTCCGTAAAGGATTTTGATAGGACGGCCTTTGCCGGCCTGCTTCTTGGCTTCTTTGGCGGCGTCAGGGAAAGCCTGTACGACGCCGTGGTCGGTAATGGCAACAGCAGGCTGGCCCCAGGCGGCAGCCTTGCCAACGATGTCGGAGACTTCGTTGAGGCCGTCCATGGAACTCATCTTGGTGTGACAATGGAGTTCCACACGCTTGCCTGTTTCGCATGTGTCCACACGGCTGTCACCGATTTTTTTGTCGGTTTTTTCGATATCCTTCATCATGATGGTATTCATGTTTTCAAAGGTATCGAACTGGACTTCACCGCGGATTTTTACACCTGTACCAGGGCTGAGCAGGCTGTCAATTTCGCCCCACTTAGTCTCACTTGCAAAGCACTTGCAGCAGATTGTTGTACGCTCGTCAGTAATGAGCATAGTAATCAGATGGTTTCCGCTCTTGATTACGCGGCTCTCTTTTTTGAATAATATGCCTTCTACAATAACAGTTCCCAGCGATGGATCGATATCCATGAGCGCTGTATTCGCTTCTCCGTGAATATCGCGGCCCATGATCCGGTTGCCTTCGGCAGGAAGTTCTTTTTCACGACGCTTCCACTGGCCTTTGCCCGCGCCGGCGCCTCCGGCGCCCGGCTGGCCGCCCTGACCGCCTGCCTGCGGCCAGCCGCCGGCGGACCCGAAGCCTCCCTGGCCGCCGTCCGGCGCGGTACCTGCAGACTTGCCTCTGGCCTCATACCTGGCCTTCAGATCAGCCGCCTGCTCCTTCAGGGAGCTTTCAATATCTTTAGCTTCACTTTCCTGGAAATGCTTTTCCTTTTCCCTGTAAAGCTCTTCGTTATTCTCAAACTTAACGTTGACTCTTATTCCGAAAGTTCCTGCCAGCAGTCTGTGAAACTCCTGTGCAACTTTCTGATTCAGCTGGTCTGTTGCAAAGTTGCCCAGAGCACGGATAGTCAGATTATCACCTTCAAGGTCAAAGTCCTTTTCATCGATTGCCTTGGTCAGCGCCACATAATCCCCGTTCAGTTCATGAATCATATGAGGAATATATAATCCCACAATTTCTTCTCTGCTGAGAATCACGTTCTCATACTGAAACTCAAACCTGACATCCTTAATCATGTCAAGTTTGTGCATCACAAGAGCCTTTATCTTCTCGCAGTCTAAAAACGGCATGACAAAATTAAGAGTCAGGGGCAGCGTAAGCACCCCTGATTCCTTGTTTATCACGCCTTTTCCAAGCTGATATATGTATTCACTTTTATCGCGTCCTGCGCTGATCTGTTCCCAGTTTACAGCGCTGTCGATCAAGTTTCTCATTAAATATTTTCCTCTATAAGTTTTAAAAGTTCTGTTACAATTTCGCTTTCAGGTACTGTTTTCAGAATTTCACCCCTGGCAAAAATCAGTCCCTTACCGTCACCGCCTGCAACACCAAAATCAGCTTCTCTTGCTTCTCCCGGTCCGTTTACAGCGCAGCCCATTACAGCCACTTTGATTGAAGGCTTTCCTTCTGCCAGCATGCGTGCTTCCAGGGGCTCCAGTCTTTTTTCAACTTCAGAAGCCAGCTTTTCCAGATTGACTCTGGTTCTGCCGCATGTAGGGCATGACACCAGGTCAACAGCAGACTGACGCAGTCCCATGCTGCGGAGGATTTCCTTGGCATAGTATACTTCTTCCACAGGGTCTGCAGTCAGCGACACGCGCATTGTGTCGCCGATGCCTTCAAGAAGAAGTGCGCCGATTCCTACAGCAGATTTCACCTTGCCTCGGGCAAGTGTGCCTGCTTCTGTAATACCGATGTGAAGCGGATGCTGAGTACCTGCTGCCAGAATCTTATGTGCGTCGTAGTTCATCTTCACGTTGGAAGATTTTATTGAAACAACCAGATTGTCATAACCAAGGTCTTCGATGATTTTAAGATTGTTAAGAGCACTTTCTGCCAGACCTGATGCAGTAACGCCGCCGTATTTTTCTATGAGCGGTTTTTCCAGAGAACCTGAATTGACGCCTACTCTTATGGGAATTTCACGTTCTTTAGCCACATCAACTACAGCCTTCACTCTGTCAAGGCTTCCTATGTTTCCCGGATTGATTCTTACCTTGTCTGCCCCTGCTTCCATAGCAGCAATTGCAAGGCGGTAATCAAAATGTATGTCAGCAACCAGCGGCACCCTGTTTCCGCCCGCCACAAGTTTCTTTTTTACCACGCCAAGAGTATCTGCTGCCTCCATGTCAGGCACAGCAATTCTCACGATTTCACAGCCTGCATCAGTGAGGCGGGCAATCTGCTCCATAAGAGCCTTTTCATCGCGGGAATCCACATTGGTCATTGACTGAATTGTAACAGGACGGCCGCCGCCTATATAAATGTCGCCTATACGCACACTCTTGCTCATGTTTTTCTCCTTCATATTAAAACTACTTTTATCCGAAAATTCTCAGAATATCGTGGAATGTTACATAAATCATCAGCGCAAACAGCAGCATCATGCCGCCGAAATGGATTGCGCCTTCGACTTTTTCACTTACTGCCTTTCCTGTAACTGCAGTATACAGTGCGAACAGAATTCTGCCGCCGTCAAGCGCCGGAAGCGGAAGCATGTTCATAATCGCCAGATTGATACAGATAAACGCTGTCAGGAATCCGTAATACCAGAAACCATACTGCATAGTCTGATCTACCAGTGTTACCATTCCCACAGGACCGGAAATATTATCAACACCGGCTTCACCGGAAATAATCATACCGAGAGAATCAAACAGAGCTACGGCCATATTCCATGTTGACTTAACGCCGCTTTCCACTGCTTTAAAAGGACTGTGGCTTACTTTACAGGTAATACCTATCACATATCCTGTCACAGGATTTCCATTTGCATCTGTTCCTTCCTGGACCATAGGTACAACATTGAATACCTTTGTTTCGCTGCCGCGCTTAACTGTCACATCCATAGCTTCACCGCCTGCAGCACTTATTGCAGCTGAAACATCATTCCACTGCTTTATTTCTGTATCATCAATGCGGATAATTTTGTCGCCGGCCATAATACCTGCCGCTTCCGCAGGATAACCTGCTGAAACTTCATCAAGGGTAGTCGTGGTAAAGCCCATAATACCCACTACAAGCGACATAATCAGCACTGCACAGATCAGATTCATAAAAGAACCTGCTGCCAGAATCACAATTTTCTGCCAGGGTTTCTTATTGTTGAATGCCCTCGGATCGTGTGACTCCCCTTCACTGCCATCTTCCCCTTCCATGGCGCAGAAACCGCCTATTGGAAAGAGCCTGATGCTGTAAAGTGTCTCCCTGCCCTGTTTCTGCCAGATTGCAGGTCCCATGCCAAAGGCAAACTCATTGACTTTAACCCCCATTCGTCTGGCCGCAATGAAGTGACCCAGTTCGTGGGGAAAAATCATTATACAAAACAAAATAATTACTAAAACTGCTGTTTTCATCAGCCCAAATACTCCTTTACGCTCTGTCTCACGCGGCTGTCGATTTCAAGTACATCTTCAAGGCTGAGATTGTACTGAGCCTTGTGGTCTGCAAGAATTCTTTCCAGCGTGTTCTGAATGTCAATGAACCTTATTTGTTTCTTCAGGAAAAGGTCCACTAAAACCTCGTTGGCACCGTTCAGTGCTGCAGGATAGCTGCCTCCTGCCTTAATAGCATCATAGGCCAGCCTGATACATTTGAATACCTCAGGATCCGGCTTTTCAAAAGTCAGATTTGCCCCCTGTCCGAAAAAGTCCAGACTCGGGTCATTGCTTGCCAGCCTGTCAGGATATCCAAGAGCCAGACTGATAGGAATCTTCATATCAGGCACGCCAAGCTGGGCAATGACAGATGTGTCCATGAACTCAACTGCGGAGTGTACAATACTCTGCGGATGAACAAGAATCTGGATATCATCGGCCTCAACACCGAAAAGCCACTTGGCCTCAATAACTTCAAGGCCTTTGTTCATCATGGTTGCTGAGTCAATGGTAATCTTGGCCCCCATGGTCCACTTAGGATGCTTAAGCGCCTGCTCCAGAGTTACTTTTTCCAGTTCTTCAAGAGAATATCCGCGGAAAGGTCCGCCGGATGCTGTCAGGAGAATCTTCTTCACAGGTCTGCCTTCATTGCCCTCAAGGCACTGGAAAATAGCGCTGTGCTCACTGTCCACAGGAAGCATTTTTACTCCGTGCTCGGCTACCGCATCCATGACAAGCTGGCCACCAGCCACCAGAGTTTCCTTGTTGGCAAGGGCAATATCCTTTCCTGCCTTAATAGCATGATATGTAGGTTCAAGGCCTCTCATGCCCATGAGTGAATTGAGAACCATATCGCATCCGCCTTCTGCCGCCGCAATCAGCCCTTCTCTTCCCCAGGCAAACTCTGTGCCCGGAAACTCCTTTGAAAGACGCAGCGCGTCCTCTTCAGAACCAGTCACTGCCAGCGCCGGTCTGAACTCTTTTATCTGCTGGGAAAGAAGCTCCGCATTGGCTCCGCATGTCAGCGCCTCAACTTTGAATCTTTCCGGATTGTTTCTTATAACTTCAAGGCTCTGCGTACCGATTGAACCGGTACTACCTAAAATAGTGATTTTCTTCATAATTAAATACCAAACAATGAGTTGTGAACAATGAAATAAATATATGTACAGTAGTAAACCGCAGGACCTGTGAACATAACGCTGTCGAATCTGTCCAGAATGCCGCCATGTCCCGGAATCAGGTTGCCATAGTCCTTGATGCCCATCTGGCGCTTGAATGCTGATGCCGAAAGGTCGCCGAACTGAGCCACGATGCTTCCGAAGAAACCGACAACAAGGCACATCACTAACTGTTTTTCCATAAAGAATACACCGAAAAGTCCGCACAGCAATACGCGGCCAAGCACACCGCCCACTGCACCTTCCACGCTCTTTTTAGGGCTCAGTTTCGGACAAAGCTTATGCTTGCCCAGCGCCATGCCGGTAAAGTAAGCCATAATATCAGTACCGAAAGCAGTAAGGAAAACCAGCCAGATTGCTGCCCCGAACTGTTCGTCGATAAGTACTATATGGTATGAAAGGAAGACTGTGTACATAATGCCCATCAGAGTTGATGTCATGTCCTCAAGCTTTCTTTCTTCCACGTTGAATCCGTATACCATGGAGGCGATAACAACCAGCGCCGCCCACATCATTACGAAAACATATGAGTTGCCGGACGGAACAATAATATGAATCAGATACAGCAGAACCGCTGCACAGTATCCGACCGGTCTGCAAGGTTTCGCACCTGCTGCCTCAAATCCTTTATAAAATTCATGGAGCCCCATAATCCCCACTATAAAAGCCGCTGCCATGAGCCAGTATCCGCCCAGAACAACCAGCACCAGAAGAGGTGCCATGAGCAATCCTGAAATAATTCTGGTTTTCATTTCTGAAATACTCTCCTTTTTGTCAAAATCAAACCGTGTTTACACTATTTTCGCTGCCCTATCTGCCGCCGAATCTGCGGTTTCTGGAACAGAACTCTGTCACAATATTTTCAAATTCTTCCGGCGTAAAATCAGGCCACAGGGAGTCTGTGAATGCAAACTCGCTGTACGCTGCCTGCCACAGCAGGAAATTGGAAAGTCTTTCTTCCCCGCTTGTCCTGATAATCAGGTCCGGGTCAGGAATGTTTCCGTTTTCATCGCCGGTATAAAGGTTTGCGCTGATAACTTCGTCTGCAATCTGCTCAGGCTCCAGACTGCCGTCCTTAACCTGCTCTGCAATTTTTTTTACAGCACGGACAATTTCTGCCCTGCTGCCGTAGTTAAGCGCTATGTTAAACTGAAGGCCGTCGTTTGCCCTTGTGGTCTCCAGTGCTTTTTCAATGCTTGCAACCGCCGCCTGAGGCACTCTGTCGGTATAATCACCAAGGATATGCACGCGCACATTATTGGAACTCAGCTCTGCCAGCTCGCTTCCCACGAACTTGACAAGCAGGCTGAAAATCCCGCCTACCTCTTCCTGTGAACGCTTCCAGTTTTCTGTGGAAAACGCATATACAGTCAGGTATTTAATGCCCATAATATCGGCTTTTTTGATAATTTCTTTCATGGCCAGCATGCCCTGATTGTGGCCTGTGACCCTTGAAACCTTATTCTTTTCTGCCCAGCGGCCGTTGCCGTCCATGATGATGGCCACGTGCGCCGGCATTTTTTTAACCTCGCTCATGGTTTTCTCCTGTTAAAACAATGCGGCTGCCGTCAGGCAGCAGCCGCATATTTAAGTCATATTTCTGAAATCACAAACTTAAAATTAAACTTCCATGATTTCCTTGTCTTTTGCAGCAACGATGTCGTCGATTTCCTTGATTGTCTTTTCAGTTGCTTTCTGGATGTCGTCAAGTGCCTTCTTTAAATCGTCTTCAGTGATTTCGTGTTCTTTTTCCATCTTCTTCAGGTGGTCGTTGGCATCTCTTCTAAGGTTTCTGATAGCTACCTTGCTGTCTTCACCCATCTTCTTTACAGTCTTTGTGAGTTCTTTTCTTCTGTCTTCAGTTACAGGCGGAATAACCAGTCTTACGCACTTACCGTCGTTTGTTGGGTTGATACCGATGTTTGCAATGTTGATTGCCTTTTCGATGCCGGAAATTGACTTAGGATCGAAAGGTGAAATCAGCAGAGTTCTTGGATCTGGAACTGAGATGTTGGAAAGATTCTTCAGCGGTGTAGGTGTGCCGTAGTAATCTACCATAACTTTATCAAGTAAAGCTGGGTTTGCTCTTCCTGCTCTTACAGTGTTTAAATCTTCCTTTAAAACAGAAATTGTCTTTTTGCTTCTTTCTTCAAGGTGGTTTTTAATAGTCTGCATATAAACTTTCCTCCGGTTTCTATTTGATTACTGTTCCGATTTTTTCGCCTGCGATGGCTTTAAGTACGTTGCCTTCTTCTGCCAGGGCAAATACGTGAATGCATATATTGTTATCCTTACAAAGTGTCGCTGCTGTAAGGTCCATAACCTTTAAGTCACGTTCAAGGACTTCCATGTGAGTCAGCTCGTCGAACTTCACCGCATCAGGGTTCACATTAGGGTCGCTGTCGTAAACGCCGTCAACATTCTTGGCAAGCAGAATTACGTCTGCGTTCATTTCGGCTGCTCTGAGAGCTGCGGTAGTGTCAGTTGAGAAGAAAGGACTTCCTGTACCTGCGCCGAAAATTACAACATCACCATTGTCCAGATGGTTCAGCGCCTTACGCCGTGCATAAGGTTCTGCAACCTCTCTCATTTCGATTGCTGTCTGCACCTTGGCACTTACACCTGCTGCAAGAAGTGCTTCCTGCAGTGCCAGTGAGTTCATAACAGTAGCAAGCATGCCGATATAGTCTGCAGTTGCTCTGTCCATATCCTGACTGCTTCTGCCGCGCCAGAAGTTTCCTCCGCCCACTACAATTGCAACTTCCACACCGAGGTCGTGAATCTGCTTGATTTCCTGGGCTACCTTGCGGGTCATATCTTCGTTTATGCCGAAACGCTGCTCCCCTGCAAGGGCTTCACCGCTGATTTTCAGCAAAACTCGCTTATATATTGGTTTCATAAAATCCTCCTGAATTTTTGCACGACAAAGCGGGCATAGTCATCGGGTATAGTATACCACATTATGTGGCCGGAGTGTAGAGATTTTTGAAAAAGAAAGTGAAAATCTCTGCACTTTAAAAGGAACTCCACTATATCTGTGCAGTTCCTCTTAAATTAGTCTTTAATTTTCATTTTTTTACGAATAGTATTACTAGATTTTAAACTTTTAACTTGACTGTCTACAAAGCGAACATATTCCATTCCTTCCTTGGCATGCAAGCAAAGTTTATCAGATAATACGTCAACCTTTTTGTTCATCAACCCATGAACAAGCTCATTACGTTCTTTAGTCCATACATCAATCTCCGATAATGTGTCCAGCAACCCACCTATATCCACTCTACCTTCATACTCTTTTTTCAAAGCAGCAAGATATTGATTTTCTGGGGTTCCGATACAGTTCTCTGTCCATGCAAGTGTTTTTCTGATTATACTCTGCTTTATCGATATTTTATTAATATCTAATCTTTTATTTCGTGCCGCTTCTTCTGAGCCAAAATAAATATTCTTTAGCGTTTTCTTAGTTTTATCAACATTAAGCTTATCCGCTTCGATTGTTCTTATCGCACCAATGTAATATAGAAATGCTTTTAGTCTGTCTTCTAACATTGCATACGCAATCATTCCCGCTTCAATGTAAAACTCATTTTTCAAAGCAATGTTATATCGTTTTATCTGTTCTCTATAAGTTACAGCCTTTTCTTGATTATTCTTTACAGCTTCAAAATGTGTTTCATATTTGCTCATTTTTAGCACCTTTTAAAACTTAATCTTAAACGCAATATTTCCAGATGATATCACATCACCGCTTCTGAGTACATTCGGCATGTTAATTATTATACCGTTTACACTTGTTCCTTGTTGTGAACCCATATCTTCAACATATATTCTGTCACCTGCAAAGAATACTCTTGTATTGCATTCAAGCAATGCATCGTCATTGAATTTGATTGCACATTTCTTGCTATTACCTACTAGCAGTTCATTGTTTAAGATAAATTCCGTAGTTTTTCCCGCGTAATTACCTTCTATTACTTCTATCTTCACAAATATTCCAGAACCAGTCTTATTCTTTTTCTTAAGCAATAAAGTAATAATTACTGCCACAACAATTCCTGCAGCGCAAATTCCAACAATCAAACCGATTGGAGTATTTTGGGAATCATTTGTATCACTGATTGTATCTTCCGATGAATAAGGGTTTCCTTGTTCTGAGTCTTCAGGTTCTTCAGGCAGCTGAGTAGGTGGATTATCTTCATTTGCTGTTTCATCAGCATTCAGTTCGGGAATCATAACACTTCTCTCAGCCCTGCAAATTAATTCGCTGCCTGATGAAAAAGTTACAGATATACTCTCACTTTCCGAAGATGCTTCACAACCTGAAATATCAAATCCTGTTACATACAAATCGCTGCTGTATTCTACGATTTCCTCAGCAATCTTTGATGATAAGTCAGTACTTTTAAGTTCCCAACTATTACCGCCTGAAGCCTCTACTAAAACATCCAATTTTTCCAGTGCATCATCATTTTTACCCAAACCAACACCATACAGCATCGCATCTGAAGATTCAATTCGTTTTTGAATATCATCAAAAGACATACCACCTTGTGGATTATACTCTACTGCATCAGAAATAATAATCATACATCGCAATTCGTTACCTTTCCTCGGCATTGCTTCAAAATAATCTAAGGACTCATTAATACAGTCATGTAACTTTGTCGCATGTTCATCGAATTTCAAGTTTTCTACTTCGCTAACGATTGAATCTGCAGCAATATCTTCGTCATTTATAGTAAGCTTTTCTCCGAACTTCGCAAGATAGAAACTTGTATTTTCACCACTGAGTGCTGACAATTCTTCTGTAAAAGATACAATTTCATCTTTATAACCACCCATTGAGGTAGAGCCATCAATAAGCAGCATGTATCTTACTGGTGAACCAGCTTGTCTTACAGTTAACATAGAATCTGTAGCCGGATAAACTCCTGTACCTATTTTAGCTTCGGCTTTTGTAATTGCTTTTTCGGCTCCTGTTATATCCACATATGTGTACAGAACATCATCAGTAACAAACGCCCGTATAATTTCGGCTTGTACACCTGCAAAAGCTGTGGCAGGAAACACAAACACTATAGCAATTATACAAATCAATAATCCTATTTTTTTCATAATTTATTATTCCTCCACGCATACTGCAATAACTGAAAAATTATCATTGTTTTCAGGAGTTCTCTGGATATGTCTCAAAAGCATGTAATTAATCCACTCTTTTGGATTATCAGCTTTCAGCCAGTCAATCAAGATTTCCTCATTGTATACATACTCCCAGAACCCGTCCGAGCACAGCAAGAAACTATCGCCTGATTTCAGTTCCACAGAATCTGTATCAATCGTACATTTTTCTTTTCCCAGAACCCGAAGTAAACTTGAGCGATCATCATCATGATAAACATCCATGTATGAAATCTCACCACCCAGATACTTCATGTAACTTACCGAATGATCCTTTGTCACTCTCTGCAGTTCATCTCCTGAAAAATAATATAATCTTGAGTCACCTATATGTGCCCACTCTGCCTGCGTGCGGTCAATTCTCAATGCAACTGCAGTAGTTTTCATTTTTTCGTGTTCCAGAGTACTCTGCTGTTCAAGTATCTGCTTATTAGCTTCTTCAAACAGGCTCTTTAATTCTTCTTTCTCTTCACATTCAGTATTCCCGGCAATTACATCAACTGCAATTGCCGAAGCTACTTCCCCACAATCATGGCCGCCAAGCCCATCTGCCAATACAAATGTACCTTTACCTTCAGAACAGACAACCTTAATGCTGTCTTCGTTATGTGCCCTGCCGCCTTGATTTGTATATGAGTAATAATTAAGTTTCATTTTTTACTCCAGTCCAAGGTAGAGTGAATTGTCCATTTCGCCAAGATAAATTGTTGTGCCAGGTGCTAATTTTGTTGGTGTGTTAGGAACAATTCTCTGTCCACCATAAATAAATGTTCCATATGTAGAATTCAGATCTGTCACTTCGAACATTCCTTCACTTTCGTTGAAGAAAATCTGGCAGTGCTTTGAACTTACACCTGGCGTTCCGTCCTGATATATCACTCTGCATACTGCTCTATCACGACCCACCTGTACTGGCTGTCCATGTAATGTAACCGTCATACCGCCATGCTGCTGTGCCATTGAACGCACAAACGCAGACTTTTTATTTTCAACTGCAGTAGGAGCCTTCTTACCTTTGCCTTTTAATACAATCACTGCAATTGCAATTACAACTACTGCTGCAACAGCAACCAGAATAATTGGATTAAAACCGGAAGATTTTACAACAACATATGGAATATTATTCTGGTCAAGTAAAGGCTGTACTTCACTTATATTTACAGCATAGAACAGATTCTTGTCTAAATTTGAACCATATGTGTTTACACCAATCACTGTACCATCTGCATTTACCAGCGGTCCTCCGGAACTTCCACCGCTTAAAGAAGCATCAGTCTGAATTAACTGACGACCTGTACCGCTTTCAGTAATAAGTCTGCTGACACTGCCAGTTGTTACAGTAGCATCTTTTTTACCAAATGATGTTACTGAATGTACAGTTGCGTCTGATGCTGCCGGATAACCTACTGCATATACTTCTTCACCAAGCATTGAATCATCAATTACTTCCATAGGAAGCGCACTTCTTAATGTTGTAGGCTCTGCAAGCTTTAAAACTGCAAGATCTTTTTCTGCATCATAGTCAACCAGATATGCTTCTTCCAGATTGTCTTCATCAAATGCAACATGAAGTTCGCCACCGCCAAGTGCTTTGCCTGCAAGAATAAAATCTTCTACAACATGACAGTTTGTAACGATGTATTGAGGATTATCTCCCTTTTCACCAACAAAGAAACCGGTTCCTCTGGAATAGCTCATATTTCCTCTGTAATCAGGTGCTCCGACGGAAATAAGTACAATGCCATCCAGTGTAGCATTGTTAAATGCTGCAAATGCCGGCACTGTTGAAACTGCCATTAATACAACAATGCAAATTAATGTAATTAATAATCTGATCTTTTTCATGATATACTCTCCATTCAATTTATCTACAACGAATTACAATACCTGTATAGTTATCCTGCTCAGGCACGCATTTTTCCAGTACAAATGTTTCTAACATCCTGCAGCTTTCTGTTGCTTCCAGGCTCAGTGCTTCCAATATTTCTGCCGGTGTCAACACTCCACTGATACCATCCGAACACAGAAGCAACGTATCTCCTTTTTGAAGTTTCAGCAGTCGTTTGTTATAATCAATTTCTTTTAGATTGTCCATACCGACAAAGGAAGTCAGCCTAGGTGCATCTTCGTGGTTTTCGGCACGTTCACGACATATAACTGTTTCTTTCAGTTCTTTTTCATAAAGATCATTTATAAATGCATGTTCTTTATTCAACTGAAAAACACCGCCATTTCTCATAATGAAAATCGCACTGTCACCAACACTGACCCACTGCAGTTTACCTTCAAATATCCTGACTGCAACTAGAGTAGAACCACTCCGGCCATTAAAATAATTGAAAATCTCATTATTCACTGCAGGCAGTTCGTCCACAAGAGCAGAGGCATATGCAATATTCTCTGATAGGCGGAAAAGTTCACAAACATAATCTATCACCATTTCACTGGCAAACTTGCCATTTTCCATACCACCCATTCCATCTGCAACAACCGCAAACAGGCCTTGTGTTTTCCTCAGTTTAACATCACCCACATTTAAAACTGCAAACGAATCTTCCTGTTGTTCTCTGTCACCTATGCCCTGAACATTCGAAACATCAAAACTCATGTTTTCTGAAGTATCAGCTGCTGTAGACATATTATCATCCATCACAGCAGGTACATTATTTTTATTGTTTGCTTTGAACAAATTGCTGAAAATGCCCATTGCTAATCAGTCCCTTCTTTTTTCCACTGGAATATTTCTCCACAAAGTGGAACGAACATAAGCTTGGTTTCACCACAGTCGATGATATCGTAGGCATTCAGCGGCATCGAAGAAAAAACTTCTTCTCCGTTAAGGTATACAATATTTCTTCCGTCTCCAGGGATGATATTGAATCGGTTATTCCGGTCGCTGTAACTTACCTTTACATGATTTTCGGATGAAATCGTATTGTCTCCTGTAATAACAATATCCATCCGCTCACTTCGTCCTACAGAGTTTATACCACCTCTGATGGTATAGCTTTTACCGCGGCTTGGTCCTTCAATGCATGCAAGCCATCCTACCACAGGGTCAAAACCTATTTTTTCCTGCATCATTCCGACTGTCTTATTGGCAGCTGTTACACTCACACCACCATAACCGCGTGGTGGCATAGTCTTCTGTGGTGCAGTGACTGACATACCTGAAAGCGGTGCAGTTTTCTGTGATGCTGTTACAGGGGTTGGTGACAAAGGTGCTGTCTTCTGCTGTGCTGTAACCTGTACAGGTGCGGTCCTTTGCTGCATTCCAACAGGAACTTGTCCGCCACCCAGATTTATAGGAGCCGTTCTGCTTGCAGCAGTTACTGATATACGCTGTCCGCCATTACAATATGGACACGCAGGATATTTATCCGGGTCATATAAATGACCTCTTCCACATTCAATTTGTGCCATTACTTACCTCCTGCTGCTAATAAATATTCTTAACTTTTACATGTTCAATTGGTGAAAGGTCACATGAGTCACTTAAACCATAAATATATATTTCATCCAACTCTGTCAGGTCTTTCAAAGGAGAAAGATTCATACTGCTGCCATATGGATATGCATAAAAGCTTAATTTCCTTAGTTTATATTTATTGCCCAAGAAATTCAAATTCTTAATTGGTACACCAGAACCTAATTCGCATTTAGCCAAGTTATTTAATTCATTCATGTAACTAAAATCACCATCAAAGTTTTTACCTGGTGCAATATACATATAAAACTCTCTTAAATTTGTTAGTTTCTCTATGCCTTTTAAACTTTCTTGCAAACTAACATATATATTGAGTGTATCTAATTTTGTACAAGCAGAAACAAATGACAAGTCTTTACTTTTTAATGTTTTCGATGAACCGGCAGTCGTTCCATTGGATATTTCCAATGTAACTAAATTTGTTAGACTTGAAAAAGCATTAAAATCATCAATATCAGAATCATACAGGCTCAATTTCAAATTTTTAAGATTTGTTACATATTGTATGCCTTCAAAACTATCAAGCTGAATCTTCGTCCGAAATTCCACATCCCTCAAGTTAGCACACCCACTCAGAAAAGATAAATTTTCACTACTTAAAATTGTTGCTGTGTCATTGCCGTCTGTATAGAACGAAAGGCTTATCAAATTACTTAAATTTGATAAAGGCGATAAATCATTAACTTTAGAGTTTCTAAATGAAATGCTTAGCTGCTGTAATGAAGTTGCCCCTTCTAATCCCTCGAGCGTTGTAATATTTGCCGCTGAAATATACAGACTTTTCAGATTGCTCATATTAGAAAACACACTAAAATCATTTAATCCACCACTTCCAACAGTAGTATCACCTGATGATTGTATAGATTCTAACTGCACCATATTTCCAATCGGACTCCAATCCTGAATATTAGTTTCAGCAGGAAAAATTAAAGATTTTATGTTAGTCATATTTGATAAAGCTGCAATATCAGAAATCTCATTATTTCCATTTTGAAATTCTAGTGACTGCAGATTAACTAATCCCGATAGTGGGGATAAATCTGAAACATTATTCTGAGCAAAATTCAATTTTTCTAAGCCTGTTAAATTAGCTATAGATGACAAATCCGTTATGTTGTTTCCATACATAATTAACTGTTTCAGATTAATCATATACTTCAGAGGCTCAATATCTTCATCTGTAAGATTCATATTGCTTAAATCAAGATGCTGCAAATCTGTACTGTACTCCTGTCCCGCAATTATGATGCTCGGTACTTCTGCTTTCAGGAGCTGCTGGCCACCACCATTTCCACCTTGACCACCTGAATTAGTACTTCCACCGCCTGGACTTAATATCACCATAGCAATAATCAGAACTGCAGCAATTGCTGCTCCTATAGTATATTTCTTTTTCTGTGCCGGTGTCAGTGGTCTGGCTTCTGGTTCCTTTCCTGAAGGTATATCCACAACCAACTGATTTTCAATTGCATTCAGAAATTCATCAGCGCTCTGAAAACGGTCTTCCGGCTGCACTGCCAGACCTTTAAGTATCGCATTATCCAGCCATTCCGGAATTTCTATGCCTGTCTGTGAAATTGGAACGAGAGTATCATTATCCAGTCTTTCCAGTGATTCTGGTGGCAGATAGCCGGTTATTGCTGCATAGAAACATGCTGCGCAGGAATACACATCTGTGAATGGTCCCTGCTTACCTCGACGAATATACTGTTCTTTTGGTGCATAACCAACTTTCAGAATAACATCCAAACTTTTACTCTTATCACCGATACTGTATCTGGCAGAACCAAAGTCAAGAAGTTTTACATTACCATCTTTTGAGATATAAATATTATCCGGTGTTACATCGCGGTGAATGAAGCCTTCACTATGCACGGCGCTTAATGCACGAAGTACCGGAATCATAATGTTTAAAGTATCTTCAATGCTTACCTGCCCGCCATTATTGGCAATATAGCTTTTAAAGCTTACACCTTCTATGTAGTCCATAACAAAATATGATGTATCGTTTTCATCAAAATAGCTTGATACACCTGCTATATGTGGGTTGCCAATAAATTTAGCAAGCGTTCTTGCTTCTTCGAGGAATCTTTCAGCACCATATTGAAATTCATCATGTTTATCATAACTCACAACTGAGATATGAGTCTGGTCAATACGAGTAGATATTTCACTTGGCATGAATTCCTTAATTGCAACTCGAGCGCCAAGCTGAGTATCAAAAGCCAGGTAGGTAATCCCGAAACCACCCTGTCCAAGTACTCGTCCTGTAATATATCTGTTGTTAAGAACCGTACCAGCTGGAAGAGCCAGAGGATATTTCTGAGCGTTCTCCGCCAGATCAAATCCACAATACGGACATTGTCCGCTCGCATCACTCAATTCAGAGAAACAGTTGTAGCAAAATTGTTGTTCCATAAATTGAAAGTCCTTTCGTTAATTTCGTTCACAAAATTAATTTGTGCTGTATGCTCACATTTTAGCGGAAAATCCGCTAAAAGTCAATGCGAGACACCCTATTTATGGCTATATTCCAATGTTTTTTTATTGCGTCGTTTTAGCGTATTATCCGCTAAAACATCTGTGGTGGTACTTTCCTGTGTTAAAATATTTTATTACTTATTTCTTATCAGGGAGACAGCTGACAATGTACCACAGAATCAGAGATTTACGAGAAGATAAAGATCTCACCCAGCGCGAAATGGGTGAAATTTTGTGTTGCTCCCAACGTGTGTACAGCAATTATGAACGTGGTGATCTTGACATCCCAACTGATATACTTATAAAACTCGCAAAATTTTACAACACGTCTACAGATTATATTCTTGGACTAACTGATAAAAAAGAACGCACATAACAAAACCCAGTCAGCAAATACGTCGACTGGGTTTTCGTGTATACCATATGTTGCTAAACCTTTAAAGGCCATATTTTCTCATCAAAAATTTCTTTCTTTTTTCCTGCAATTGCCCACAGTGCTTTAGCAACTTTGCGAGATATATCCAGATCACCTTCTCTTGCCATATGTACAATATCAATTATACGCAGGCATATAATATCGTCAATTCCTGTGTTGAGCTGAGAATCTATTATTGGCTGAAGGTATGCTTCATCCGTTGCAAATACAGGTATTCCGGTCGCTTTTGCATATGCCAGTGAGCACACTTCTCCTTTATTCTTATTTGGTCTGTACGGGTCAATCATTACCGTTGCCAGCTTTTCATATGCAGCTTTATATACTGCTCTGTCATACATGTTCATACTGTCTTCACTTACTAACTCTATCTTATCTTCCGTAATCAGTTTTTCAAGTTGCTTCACTGCGCAAAACGGCATCAGAACTTCGTTTCTGGCATATGCGTGTATATAAATTTTATGAGCCACCTTTGGAAGCACATCGTATAAAAAACTATATTTTGCATGACTGCCAAGCTTGATACATAAATCAGCATCAACAATCATCTTTTCTATCATCCCTATTCCTCCATGATACTGTCGATTTCATCATCTGTCGGGAATTCATATTCGGGTGCTTTGTCAATTGCTATGTCTTCTGGTGTTAAGTTACTGAGACCGAGCAGGTATTCCAGTTTCTCAAATGTTATAAGACCTTTTTCATATGCAGTCGCTGCAAGTTCAGGCAGGTTGTCCATAACCACACGTTCATCTGCCTTTGGCATGACAAAGGAATATCGTCTGCGGAAACATTCAATATCTTTTTCTGATATTGCCAAAAGCTCAGCCATTTTCTGTTCTGATATCATACCGGTTTCATTAAGTCTTCTGACCATAGTCCGGTATGGAACCGCAAATATTTCACAGAGCTGCAAGATGCTTTTTATAGTTATTTCTCCAGTGCTTCGCAAGTCCAGTTCCTGCCTGAGCAAAACCTCATCTACAAGAAATTCTGCTGCAAAGCGACTTGCAAGTTTTTCATCATTACCACTATTTTTTCCATACCATATATGATACAGTTCATGGGCAGCAGCAAACACCTGACAGTCTGACGGTATAGATGTATTTATTGCGACAAAAGGTTTCTCGTGCTGCACATTGTTCTGTGACCCGGTGAGCCGGGTAAATCCCCATGGGGCATCCTTTCCAAGAGGATAATAAATCACACGCGCACATATCTGAAGAATTGAAAAAATCTGGTATCCCATTATATCATTGATTTTTCTGTATTCCCCAAGTTTGGCACGTGCGCAGGTCTTCACTTTGTTTACTTCATAAGCATTGAGTTCTCTATTCATACAGCAGTTCCTCCAGCATGCCTATTTCATCAATAGCAGTTCTTATAAGATTTACTTTTTCCATTGTTTCCTGATCTTTTATCATACCCATAAAAGTGAGCCAGTTATCTTCTGCCGGAAGTTCCGATACAGTGAGTAAGTCATCTGCTGAGGTCTGCAGAACCCTTGCAATCATTGAAATTTCATTTACATTGATTGCCTTACTTCCCTTTATGATTTTATTCATAACCTGCTTGGAAATCCCCAACGCATCTGCAAGATTCTGTTGTGTCATTCCCCTGATATCAAGCTCTTTCTGAATATTGGCACCTACCTGTGCAAAATCCATTGCATACATAGTTATTCCTCCTCTTTCACTGATTACAGTATATCAGTTTGTATCAGATTGGTCAACATTTTATTTACTGCAAATTCCGACACAATCCATCAATCATTGACACAAAAAAAAGCCCTGCAGCACTCAGCCACAGGGTATCATTATGTAATTATACTTACTAGTCTCTGCTCACAGGAATATACGGCATAATCGCTCCTGCAACCTTGTAAACAGGCATGGTCTGCAGCACTACTTTGCCCGGGCCGCTGACCACTGTATTGAACAGACCTTCTCCGCCGAAAAGCATGTTCTTGGCACCGCCCTGCACTGTAACAACTTCGATTGAGCAGGTTGCGTCCATCATGGCAAGGTAACCTGTGTCAACGATCATTGACTGGCCTGCCTGCAGTACGTATTCAACCGCGTGTCCGTCGATTTCTATAAAAGCAGTACCTTTGCCGGAAAGTTTCTGCATGATGAAACCTTCACCGCCGAACAGGCCTGCGCCCATCTTCTTCTGGAAGAAAATATCCAGGTTTACACCTTCTTCAGCCGCAAGGAATGATGCTTTCTGCGCAATTACTTCCCTGCCCGGTTCAATTTCAATTGCTCTGATGGAACCTGGAAATGATGATGCAAAAGCAATCTGGCCAGGTCCGCGCTGTGCAGTATAACGGTTCAGGAACAGTGAATCCCCCGCAAACATTCTGCCGAGCATTTTGCCGAATCCGCCGCCGCTGGTGGTTTCCATCTTCATGTTAGGACTCATCCAGCTCATAGCGCCGCCTTCTGTAATCAGTGTTTCGCCCGGTTCAACGTCACAGATAACAACCGGTAATGGTTCTCCAAGTAATGTGTACTTCATAGTAAATCCCCTTTCTGTAATGCGTTTAAATATCTGTAAGTGACTGAGTAGTGTAAAGCTGGGCATACATGCCGCCGGCTCCGATGAGCTGCTGGTGTGTGCCTTCTTCTTCTATTCTGCCGCCTTCAATAACTACGATTCTGTCTGCGTTTTTGATTGTCGCAAGTCTGTGTGCAATAATAAGTGTGGTCCTTCCTTCAGAAAGCTTGTTGAAAGCCTTCTGGATGGCTGCTTCGGTTACGCTGTCAAGAGCCGATGTAGCTTCGTCAAGTATGAGAATCTGCGGATTCTTGAGGAAAATTCTCGCAATGGAGATTCTCTGTTTCTGGCCGCCGGAAAGCAATGTTCCCCGCTCGCCCACGTAAGTATCAAAACCGTCTTCCATGGCCATTATGTCGTCATAAATCTCGGCCATCTTCGCAGCTGCTTCCACCTCTTCTCTTGTGGCATCAGGTCTGCCGTAACGGATGTTTTCGTAAATTGTATCTGCAAAGAGGAACACGTCCTGCTGCACGATGCCTATTGTGCGGCGCAGGGAGCTCTTGGTCACGCTGCGGATGTCCATGCCGTCGATACAGATGTTTCCGCCGTCCACATCATAAAACCTCGGGATAAGCTGGCAGAGAGTGCTTTTGCCGCCGCCGGAATGGCCGACGATTGCAACACTTTCCCCTGCTTTTATATCCAGAGAAATTCCATGAAGGACTTCTGTGTTTTCCTTGTAGCTGAACACCACATCTTCCAGTTTCAGATTTCCTGCCACACCGCCCAGTTCCTTTGCATCAGGTGCTTCCTCAATAGAAGGCTCAATGCGCATGATTTCCACGAAGCGCTTAAGCCCTGCCATACCGTTGGTGAAGATTTCCATCATTGTTGCCAGTTTACGCACCGGTGTAACAAAAGTTGTGATATACAGGTTAAAAGTAATCAGGTCGATATAGTTCATCCGGTCACCCATAATGAGCCATCCGCCGACCAGAATCACTGCAATCTGCAGGAAGCATACGAAGAATTCCATGCAGGCGTTGAAACGTCCCATTGCTTTGTAATACCCGCCTTTGGAGTTTTTAAACATATCGTTAGAACGTTCAAAACGGGCATAATCCACGGCTGCATTGTCGAAAGCCTTTGATGTTTTCATGCCGCTGAGAGTTGATTCAATGTCAGCGTTTATGCCGGCCATTTTCTGCTTTACCTTGCCCGAAGCATTCATCATGCTGTTCTTGCAGAGCATAAGTATGATTACAAAAATCGGCACGATTGCCACAACCACCAGTGCCAGACGCCATTCCATGCTGAACATGACGATGAGGGCGCCGGTAATAGTAATCGTTGAAATCACCAGGTCTTCAGGACCGTGATGTGCCAGCTCTGTAAGTTCGAACAGGTCACCTGTGAGGCGGTTCATAAGCACGCCTGTGCGGTTTTTGTCGAAATAGTCGAAGTCCAGCTCCTGAAAATGTCTGTAAAGATCCTGCCTGATGTCCGCTTCAACTCTGATACCGAACATGTGGCCGAAATATGTAATCGTATAGTTCAGCAGCGCTCTGATCAGAAAAGCGCATACAACAATCACACCTACCGTAAAAACTGTCTGATAGAGCTTTTCCGGAAGGAGTTCGTACATCATGTGCCGGGAAACCAGCGGGAATGACACGTCTATTGCCGCCACTGCCAGGGCACAGACCATGTCCAGTATAAATAATTTTTTGTGTGCTCCGAAGTATGAAAGGAACACCAGTAAAATTGGTTTGCTGTAATCTTTTTTATTCATCTTCTGATATTTTATTCTACAAAAGGCTGCTAATTAAAGCAGCCTTCCATGTCAGTATTACTATTTATTTTTTTTACAGGTATTAAATGTATGCGATTGCTTCGATTTCAAAGAGTCCGCCCTTTGGAAGTGCTGCAACTTCAACTGCAGATCTTGAAGGAAGCTGCTCGCCGCCCAGATATTCTGCATAGATACCGTTTACAACGGCAAAATCGCCCATATCAGCGAGGAAACAAGTAGTCTTGAGAACTTTATCCATTCCGCTGCCTGCTTCTTCTAAAATTGCTTTTAAGTTTTCCAGTGCCTGTCTTGTCTGAGCTTCAATACCTTCTGGCAGAGCGCCGGTTTCAGGAATAAGTCCCAGCTGACCTGAAGTATATACCATGTTGCCGAATAAATTTGCCTGCGCGTAAGGACCTACTGCTGCAGGAGCCTTTGTTGTTGCTACGATTTTTCTCATTTGAAAATTCCTCCTGTTATTCTGAATTATATTAAGTATATCACGAATAAAATTTCTTCTCAACTTATATTTGTGTCAATTCTGCTTCTCTTTCCAGTTTCTTTACATGCATAGGCTTTATCTTATGTTCCATAATCCACCAGTAGCAGATGCAATGAGCCACAAGTGTCAGAGACCAGGTTGCAGGATATGATGCGTACACAAGATGTATTACAGGATTATCGTTAACTGCAAACAGTACTGAAATCCAGACAATTCTTGAAAGGCATGCTCCTACCAGGGAAACAACCATCGGTACAATTGAATAGCCCAGACCCCTGAGTACACCTACCATTGTATCCATAAGGCCGCAGATTGCATAAGGTGCACATATAAAGGCCATTCTGATCATACCGCTTGCGATTACATCCGGACTTGTTGAATAAATACCTAGAAGTACAGGACCAAGAGCATAGAAAATCAGCCCCATAACCAGCCCTATTGCAGCAGTACAGATCATGGACCATTTCATGATAGGCCTGATTCTCTCAAACTTTCCTGCACCCATGTTCTGGCTGGTAAAGGAAATCGCCGCCTGATAAAATGCCTGCATTCCGAAGTACACGAAGCCTTCCAGATTCTGTGATGCCGCATTTCCGGCCATAGCCACATCTCCGTAAGTATTAACTGCTGACTGGATCAGTACATTTGATATTGAGAAGAGAATTCCCTGGAATCCTGCCGGAAGACCGACCTGCAGGATAGCAAAGAGCCTCTGCTTATGTATTTTCAGTTTTTTCAGATCCAGCTTCATTACGCCTTCTTCCATGCAAAGGCACCTTACTACCAGAAATGCTGAAACGCACTGTGAAATCACAGTTGCAGCCGCTACACCAGCCACATCCATATGTAATACAATTACAAATATAAGGTTCAGTGTCACATTGATGACCCCTGCCAGAGCCAGATAATAAAGAGGCCTCTGGGTGTCCCCCTTTGCTCTCAGCATAGCACTTCCGAAGTTATATATCATCATGGCAGGCATTCCGATAAAATATATTCTCAGGTAAAGCGCTGCCAGATGTATTACAGTCTCCGGTGACTGCATCAGTCTCAGTGCAGGTTCTGCAAATATAAGCCCCAGAACTGTAAGAAAGGCTCCGCTGACCAGACTGACTGTAATTGCAGTATGAACAGTTTCTCCAAGCTCGCGGCTCTTCTGTGCTCCGAAATACCTTGCGGTAACTACATTGGCACCTACCGAAAGTCCGAGGAACAGTGTAACCATCAGGTTTACCAGTGATGTAGTTGAACCTACTGCCGCCAGGGAATTGTCACCCGCAAATCTTCCTACAACTACAATATCCGCCGCATTGAAAAGAATCTGCAGCATACTTGATGCCATGAGAGGGAATGCAAACATGAGCATTTTGCTCAGAATCGGTCCCTCTGTCATAATGATTTCATGCTTCACTTTACGCTCTTTGTTCTTTTTAATCAGTTCCATTTTTATGTCACCTGTTATACATTAAAGTATTAAGTTTTTCTTTATCGCAATTATATAACTTCCGTTAAGATTTTACAATTATGCAAATTGTTTTTTTATATAAACAAAACCTCCGGACCGTAATCCAGAGGTTATGAAGTGTTTATTTATTAGCTTTTTTCTTTGCTGCAATGTCAGCTGTTGCAGTGAAAAGTACGTCTGTTGATGAGTTGAGTGCAGTTTCGCAGGAGTCCTGAATAACACCGATGATGAAACCAACACCTACAACCTGCATTGCGATATCGTTCGGAATACCAAACAGTGAGCAAGCCAGCGGAATCAGAAGAAGTGAACCGCCTGCAACACCGGAAGCACCGCATGCACTGATTGCAGAAAGCAAGCAGAGGATAATTGCACTTGCAAAGTCTACCTGAATTCCAAGAGTGTGAGTTGCTGCAAGAGTAAGGATGGAGATAGTAATTGCTGCACCACCCATGTTGATTGTAGCGCCTAAAGGAATGGAAATTGAGTAAGTATCCTTGTCCAGCTTAAGTTCTTCACAGAGCTTCATGTTTACAGGAATGTTGGCAGCAGAGCTTCTTGTGAAGAAAGCAGTGATACCGCTGTCCTTGAGGCACTTGAGAACCAGTGGGAAAGGATTCTGACGGGTATTTACATAAACGATAATCGGATTGATTACGAGAGCATCAACCAGCATTACTGCTACTAAGAGAACAATAATCTTTCCATATTCAAGTAAGCTCTTGAGACCTGTTGTTGCAATGGAGTTGAATACGAGACCCATTACACCCAGAGGTGCGAATCTGATAACCCATCTGATAACCTGGGAAACTGCTTCGGAAACATCACCAAGGAAATTCTTTGTATTTTCGGATGCTCCTCTGAGAGCAACACCAAGAAGAATCGCCCATGCAAGAATACCGATGTAGTTTGCGTTAAGAAGTGCGTTTACAGGGTTTGATACTACATTGAATACGAGAGTTCTGAGAACTTCACCGATGCCTTCAGGAGGCGCAACGCTGCCTGCTTCCGGGTTGGCAAGGACAAGTTCCACAGGGAAAATGAAGCTTGCAACTACTGCAAGAGTACCTGCAAGGAAAGTTCCGAGTAAGTATAAAATGATGATTGACTTCATGTTAGTCTTCTGTCCTGACTTGTGCTGTGAAATTGCAGACATAACCAGGAAAAATACGAGAACAGGAGCTACTGCCTTTAATGCTCCTACGAATAAGTCACCTAAAATTGTAATACCGCTGAGCTGCTGCGGAGCGATGAGTGCCAATACGATGCCAACAGCAAGACCAAGGATGATCTGCTTAACCAAGCTGATTTTGTTCCAGGCACTTAAAAAATTCTTTAACATAGTTCCTCCAAAATATACATTATTTTTTCTTTTTTTAAAAATGCACGAGAAATATTATAACACAAAAGGATGAAACATTTCCAGTCCTTTTTTCAATAAAAAAGGATGTATACATGATACATCCTCTTAATCTGCCTTAAAAATACCGCAGCCATATAAATGCATTTGAAATCAGAAGCACGATTATGCTGGCAGGAACCATGTACAGACAGTACCTTCCCCATGAAACCTTGTATCCCTTCTGTGAAAGCACTGATATACCGACCACATTAGCCGATGCCCCGATAGGAGTTGCACTCCCGCCGATATCAGTACCCATAGCCAGAGACCATGCCAGAACTGAAAGGTCTGCACCATGCATTGCAGCCAGGCTTTTTATTACCGGAATCATTGTTGCCGCGAAAGGAATATTATCCACAAAGGCACTTGCAATACCTGAAATCCAGATAATAATTGCGGCCATAATCATCGGATTTCCGCCGCTGATGCTGCCTATGAATTCTGCAATTACTTCCAGCGCACCGGTCTGTTCCAGACCTCCCACTACAATAAACAGTCCTATAAAAAACAGCAATGTTTTGTAATCGAGCTGTTTCAGCAGCTTAAAAGATTTTTTTCCTCCGGTCATCAGGGTAAGGACAGCAATAATCACACCGATTGTTGCTACGGTCAGCCCTGAATATGCGTGTGTCACAAGCAGTACTACTGCCAGTGCAAAAATTGCCGCACTGAAATAAAATGCTACAGGGTCATTAATTTTTACAGGCGGATTGTTTTTGTCCGCGGCGATGGTTTCCGTTACCAGAGTTCCCGTCTTTCCTGTCCCCTCACCGCCGGCAGACAGTTTTTTACGGAAACAGAAATAAAAATATACGATTACTATAATGAGTGAGATTCCCGCAATCAACCCTGTATTTCCCAGGAAATCCATAAAAGAATATCCCAGAGTAGTTCCTATAATAATATTATGCGGATCGCCGCACATGGTTGCGGATCCTCCCAGGTTAGCACAGAAAATCTCTGCAAGAATAACCGGTACCGGATCAAAATGTACTATTTTTGCAAGTTCTGTAGTTACAGCTGCAAGGAAGAGAATGACGGTTATGCTGTCAATGAACATGGACAGAACCGCAGATACTATCATAAAAGCGATGAGAATCGGTACCGGTCTGTATCTCACCAGCTTGGCAATTGCCATACAAAGCCACCTGAAAAATCCCACACTGCTCATTCCTTCTACCATTATCATCATGCCAGAGATGAAAATTATGGTAGCCCAGTTTATTCCGCCCGATTCTGTACCTGCATGCTGAATGTGATACCAGAACTCAACCGTAAAAATCTGTTCAAGTGCAAGTGTTTTCCACGCAGCACCCATATCACGCATACACACACCGAAAACGAGCACCAGAGTTGCCGCGCCACAGGCAAGGGTAACTATGTGTCTCTCAATCTTATCCCACACGATAAGGCCGAACATTACTACAAAGATCCCAGCCGCTGTAAGTTGTGCCAACATTTTTCACACCTCCGTTTTCCCCGTCAGATATTCTTGTTATATGCAGGGAATTCCACAAGGTGAATTATAGCACTTTAAAATTATTTTTGTGCCTTTCTCTCCTTTTTTAGCGCTGTATTTACAATACTTTAACAGTTTTTTGGCGACAAAAAATACACAAAAAAACAGACCCTGATTTTGATCAGAATCTGCTTTCTGAATGTTATTTCAATATTTGTCTTCTGACAGCCGGCAGCTTTTTCATAAGCAGACTTATGGTTACAAGCTCCACCGGAATCATAATCAGGCACTGGACTATTCTGGTCATTACAGCTGCTCCGAATGTTGTGCCATAAAGGATAGCAATCCAGTACGTATTGACCAGTAACCCCAGTATAAGCTGGTCGGCAAGCACAGTAATCAGAATACGGACCGGAGTCTGCTTCTTATGCAGCATAAAACCGAACAGCAGTCCTGTAAGAAGTGCAGTCAGCGTAAATCCCGGAAAGAATGCTCCGCTCGGAAACAGAAGCGCGCCTATGATATCAGCGATTACTGCAACCGTAGCCGAAAACCCAGGTCCGTAAAAATACCCTGCCACAAAGATTGTCACAAAAGTGAAACCGATTTTGATATTCCATGCATTGATGGAAAGAAATCTTGAAAGCACTACATTAAGCGCAATCAATACTGCTGCTGTTACAAGCAGCCTTGTGTCAAATTTTTTCATAAAAAAACTCCTTTCTGTCTTGCTACAGGAAGGAATTTTGTTCTTTCTTGCAGCAGCGGACGCAGGTACAGCACCGCGGAGTCCAAACTCCTTCGTCCAGCGGCAACATCCCATCCGCTGGCACTTAACGCACTGTCCTTACTCTGACAATAAGTTATTTTTCCTCCGGAAGTTTGCGGAGCAACGGAACAATCCAGCCGCCCACAGCGTTACCAAGAGTATTTACAATCAGGAATACGAAAGCTTCACCACTCCACATTCCTGCAATTGATATGTAAAACATGTTTGCAATGCAGTGTTCAAAACCGCAGAGAATAAACACCATTACACCGAAGAAAAGTGAAAGATACTTGCCCACTTCATGTGGATTTTTCTTGAACCCTTCTACACCGATATATATGCAGAGATTACAGAAAATCCCCAGTATGAAAATGCTCAGCAGACTGTCATCAAATTTTACCTGGCACAGAGCTGCAGCTTTTTCAGAAATTCCCGCAATACGGGTCATTCCGTAAAGCATACTTGTTCCCCAGCATCCGACAAGGTTTCCGAGCCAGATGATAACCACATCCAGTACATAAGCCGGACGGTTATCAAACACATAGCATACTTTGCCGGTATACAGATTGAATCCGAATGTGCAGATTACAAACAGTGCAATGGTGAACAGGGCTGAGCCTATAATCTTGTTTTCCACTGAAAGGAATACAGCACCGCCAAGACCGATACAAAGTCCGGCTACTACTGAATATAAAAATGTTCTTAAATGTCTCACTGAATTGTCCTCCTCGCAGCTTCTACTACATGTGACACCAAAACACTTGTTGTAACAGTTCCCACACCTCCGGGAACCGGTGTAATTGCACCCACAAAAGATTCAGCTTCTTCAAACTTCACGTCACCGCAAAGCTTACCTTTTTCTTCATTCCAGCCGATACCCACATCCACAACTATCTGACCTTCTCTCAGGTATTCAGCCCCGATGCTTTCCATCTGGCCGGCGCATACGATGAGAATATCTGCCTCTCTTGTTACAGAAGGCATGTCCACAGTTTTGGTATGACAAATAGTTACTGTGGCATTCTTATGCATGAGCATCATTGAAACCGGTCTGCCAACCACCAGGGATCTTCCGATTATCGCAGCCTTTTTACCCGTGCAGTCGATGCCATAATAGTCAAGGATTTCAATTGCAGCCTGAGCTGTGCACGGTGCAAAACCAACCTTTGTATTGGTAAATACTCCGGCAAGTGAGCCGTCAGTGCATCCGTCAATATCCTTGGCAGGGCTCAGCATCTGACGGGCTTTTTCCCCGTCGATATGCTTTGGAAGAGGTCTGAACATGAGTATGCCATGAACAGCCGGGTCCTTATTCAGTTCTTCCAGTGTTCTGAAGAAAGTCTCACTTTCAACATCTGCAGGAAGCACCACATTCTTTACTTCCACGCCTACAGTTTCACAGCGCTTCATTGCGCCTCTTTCGTAAGAAAGGTCGTCATCTCTTTCACCCACACGTAAAATAGCAAGTGCAGGCACTACTCCCTTTGTTTTTAACTCTGCAACTTCTGCAGTCATTTTTTCATTGAGAGCCGCCGTAACAGGCGCTCCTTTTAATATTTCTGCCATTAAACTAGCCTTTCTTTGACAGCGTTATATATCATCTCTGCCTTTGCGCAGTATTCATCAAGCATCACCCTGACTTCTGCGTTCAGGTGTTCTGCAAGCGCTCTGTCTTGCATAGATTTTGTGTTAATGTATACGTTGAGTGCCGCGCTTTCAAGCGCTGCTCTGCAGATTGCAGCACCGCATCCCGCATCAGAAACAGCAAGCACGCTGCCTTTCTGTGCATAAACACCGATAAGATCTATTGCTTCACAGCATTTACGCATAATTTCAAGTGGCACTTCTGATGCCTGCTTAAGAACCACTGCCATGACCTCATCTCTTGACGGATCATCTTTAGGAATGCTGTAAGCCTTTGATAACGGCTCAAAAACCTCCGCATCCTTTTCCATCAGGTCAAGGAGCTGTCCGCGTAAAACTGCTGCTTTTTCATTGAGAGCAATAATTTCCGCTTCAACATCTGCATATTTTTTCTTGCCTGTAGTCAGTGAACCGACCATATTGCCAAGGGCAATACCAACAGCACCCGCCAGAGCAGAGGCTCCGCCGCCACCGGGAACCGGCGCATTGGACGCAAGCTGCTCCGCAAAGGCATCTAAATTCATTTTTTTCATTGATTTACCTTGCCTTTCAGATTCCGCTTTACGGAATCGCAAGCGAACCTTCCACGCCGCTGACACGATCGAAGCGATGGTTCAGAAATCTGGTTTACCAGATTTCGCTGGGTTCGCTTCATTACAGCGAAGCTGTATTATTATCGCAGCGAACCCTAGAAGAGTCCTGTGATTACACCATTTTCATCAACGTCAATTTTTTCTGCAGCAGGAACCTTAGGAAGTCCAGGCATTGTCATGATGTCACCAGTCAGTGCAACGATGAATCCAGCACCTGCAGATACCTTGAGGTTTCTTACCTGGATTGTGAAGTTTCTAGGAGCTCCAAGCTTAGTCTGATCGTCGGAGAAGCTGTACTGAGTCTTTGCCATACAGATTGGCATATTGCTGAAACCTAATTCTTCAAGCTGCTTGATTTGCTTAACCGCATTGCCCACAAGCTGCACGCCATCTGCGTGGTAAACTTTAGTTGCAATTGCATTGAGTTTTTCCATAATTGTGCCATCAGCTTCGTAGCAGAATCTGAAATCGTTCGGTTCTTCGCAAAGTCTTACAACTTCTTCAGCAAGAGCCTTGCCGCCTTCGCCGCCCTTTGCCCATACTTCAGAAAGCGCAACGTTTACGCCAAGTTCTCTGCACTTGTCTTCAACAAGCTTGAGTTCAGCAGCTGTGTCGGTAGGGAAAGCATTGATTGCCACTACGCATGGAAGACCGAATACAGTCTTGATGTTTTCCACATGCTGAAGGAGGTTTGGAAGACCTGCTTCAAGAGCTGCAAGGTTTTCGTTGTTAAGGTCAGCCTTTGCAACGCCGCCGTGGTGCTTGAGAGCACGTACTGTAGCAACGATTACCACTGCAGAAGGCTTAAGGCCTGCCATTCTGCACTTGATGTCAAGGAACTTTTCTGCACCAAGGTCTGCACCGAAACCTGCTTCTGTTACTGCATATTCACCAAGCTTCATTGCCATTCTGGTTGCAGTTACAGAGTTGCAGCCGTGAGCAATATTTGCGAAAGGTCCGCCGTGGATAAATGCAGGAGTTCCTTCTAAAGTCTGTACAAGGTTTGGCTTGAGAGCATCTTTGAGAAGAGCCGCCATAGCGCCCTGTGCCTTTAACTGACCTGCTGTTACAGGCTTGTCATCATATGTATAAGCAACGATAATTCTTGCTAATCTTTCCTTTAAGTCAGTAATATCGCTTGCAAGGCAGAGAACTGCCATTACTTCAGAAGCAACGGTAATATCGAAACCATCTTCTCTTGGAGTTCCGTTTGGCTTGCCGCCAAGACCATCGACAATGTTTCTGAGCTGTCTGTCGTTCATGTCAACAGCTCTTCTCCATGTAATCTTACGAGGGTCGATATTAAGGCTGTTGCCCTGCTGGATGTGGTTGTCAAGCATTGCCGCAAGCAGGTTGTTAGCTGCTCCGATTGCATGGAAGTCACCTGTGAAATGAAGGTTGATATCTTCCATCGGAACTACCTGTGCATAACCGCCGCCTGCTGCGCCGCCCTTTACGCCGAAAACAGGTCCCAGGGATGGTTCACGGAGAGCAACAACGGATTTTTTACCGATTTTGCGCAGACCATCAGCAAGACCTACTGTAGTTGTAGTCTTACCTTCCCCTGCTGGAGTAGGATTGATTGCAGTTACAAGGATAAGCTTAGCATCAGGATCTGCTGCCTTGTCTCTGATAAGAGCATAGTCTACCTTTGCCTTGTAATTACCATACTGTTCAAGATATTTTTCATCAACACCTGCCACTTTGGCAATCTCAGTAATTCTCTGTTTTTCACACGCCTGAGCGATTTCAATATCGGATAAAAATCCCATGTTTAAGTACCTCCGGTTTTATATAAAAATTTAATTTTCTGCTAACTGTAATAGTTATAGTACATCAGCATTATTATAACATTTTTTCTTAATCTTTCAACAATCAAAATCAAGTATTTGTTCATTATCCCATATGATATGGGCAGCTTTTTTTCTTGCACTGCTTATTCTCTTCGGAAAAAGTGCAAAGAATTTTTTCAGGCAGTTCCATCTTAATGCCGAAATTTTCTTCTGTAAAAGCAACTGCCTCTTTCACCGCTGTGAAAGTGTTTCTCTTGCAGCATCTCGGGCCGCCCAGCTCTGCGATTGCAGCCAGAGCCTTTGATGTAAGCTGGTTGCACTGCTGCCAGGATTTCACTGTCAGCGGATTTGCCTTGGTAATTATACTCATGTACATTCCTGTACTTACTGCTGCTCCGCAGGCGCCCCAGAGTCCGCAGGAACCGCCCGGATACTGACTTCCGCGGTATTTCATCTCTTCCAGAGCCTCTTCAAAATCAATCTCTCCGCCACAGTTCTTAAAAGCAGTAATCAGCGCTGCTCCGACCATGATGTGATGTTCCGGTCCGTGCATGTATATGTAAGGGTTCTCCATTATCTCCTGCATGATTCTGATTGGATTGCGCAGGTCAGTACTGCGGCAGAACTCCATAATCGCCTCTACACCTTCTTTTTCATGACATTCGTCGCACACAAAGTGTCCCTCCGCGCAGCTTGCATGGGACTCAAACTCGCCACCACAGAATTCACACTTCATTTTCTTTGCCTTTTCAAAATATACAATCGGTTCGCCGCAGATCAGGCAGGCACCTTCGCCTCTTGTCATATAAGTAACCTCCGTTTATAATCCTTTTTTCAGTATATTAACATAGTCTTCGTAAATGTAAACCCTGTTTCTTGCCTTATTCGTTTTTTCTTTAAGAATTTCCAGCTCCTGAAGTTTTTTTACTGCTGATGCAGCCGTATTGTAGCTTATTCCCAGTTCTGACGCCGTCCGCTTCACATCAATAATAGGGTGTTTCTGGATATACGCAAAAAGTTCCCGGACTATATCCCGCTTCCGTTTACTGTCCGGAAGCCTGCTGAGATTCTGCTCATGAAGCTGCAGAAGTGCCTTTACGGACTCCATACCATCCTCTGCCGCCTCACTGACCGCCTCCAGAAAGAAATGAATCCACTGCTCATAGTTTCCACCGGACCTCACCCAGCTCATCCGATCATAATATTCCATCTGATTCTTTTTTAGAAAGTATGAAATATACAGTACAGGTTCCTGCAGCAGGCCTTTATCCATCAGATAAAGAAGTACCAGCATGCGGCCTACTCTCCCATTGCCATCCAGGAAAGGATGTATAGTCTCAAACTGATAATGTATGAGCGCAGCTCTCACCAGCGGATCGAATTCCCAGTCTTCGTTGATATATTTTTCCAGATCCGCCATCGCCTCTACCATGTCAGGCACATTTGGCGGTACATATCTGGCATTCCGCAAGCTGCATCCCGCCGGACCAATCCAGTTCTGTGAATGTCTGAACTCACCCGGTGACTTGTCAGAACCTCTTACACCTTTCATAAGTTCTGCGTGGACTTCCTTTATGAACCGACAGCACAACGGCAGCGTTTCCAGCCGTTCCTGTGCAAACTGCAGTGCCGCCACGTAATTTACAACATCAGCCACATCCAGATTGATATTTACGTCCGCATCCGGATCCAGAACATCTTCCAGCGTACATTGAGTTCCCTCAATCTGCGACGAAAGCAAAGCTTCTTTACACACATACATTGATATAAAAAGGTCCATATCCGGAATCAGTTCCGCTGCCGCATCAAGCTTTGCCAGTCTGCGGTTTGCCTCTATCACCAGTTTGTCAGTTTCTGCACTCAGCATCAGTTCCGGTGTCGGCGGCAAGGGATCTGGTCTGAACGACCGGTATGACATATCGCCACTGTAATTGTCAACATATATTCCCGCCCTGTCCATAATATAAACCTCCTTTTTGAAATACTGACTATATTATATGCGTTTTATTTCAAAAAGTCGAGAGTTTTTGAAATAAAACGTGACTAATTTTAATCGCCTAATTCTTATTAGCTGTGGACTTCGATAATACTGTAGTCCTTGCTGCAGAAACTTTTATTTTTAGACAATTTGTGCAGTAAAAAACCCCTGAACTACTGGAATTCCAGCATTTCAGGGGTTTTGATGTCAGTATTTACGCGCAATCGCTTCCTAGCCACTCAGCTACGCTTCGCGGGGAAGCTTTGCGTAAGTTCGCTTGGCTGAATCAAAGATTCAGAAGCTCACTTAATTAAGCGTTAGCCATCTGTTTAGTAACTCTTTTTTGGAGAATGGCTATTTTCAGCGGTTTCCAAGCTTACAATCATAACTTTTCCCAGGCTTAATTTAATGGTTGGTTTATAAGTTTCATATTATTGAAGCGAATTTTTCCCAAGCAAAATATAGTCTCCTGTATAAACCCTATGGGAATTACACAGCTGCGTAAAATTGAGAACCTTTGCTGAGTTTTTCCTCTAAACTTTCAATAATCTTCAAGTTAAACTCAGCACCAATTCTTTCATGCAGCGTACCGTTTTTCAGAATATTATTTTCCTCCTCTTTTTTATCACCAAGTAAAATTAATATAGCGTCCTTTTCTTCTTCACTCAGATTTTGTACCAATTGTCCCATTACATTGCCATTATCAAGCATAATATACCATTTATTCAGTATAGCAGCGGCCTCTACTTGAGTCACCCTGAAGCATGCCTTTATATCTGCAATGCAGTTCTGCGATATCTGTTTTGAAGAACACATTTCATCTAATCGCAGTACATTCATGAGCAGCTCATATTCCGTAGCAAACTTCATTGGAACTTCATTCAAACCTGAATATGTGGGTCCAATACCATACTTGTACAATTCCTCTTCGGATATGGTTACTACATTATCCAGAGGATTAAATACCTCTGTTTCCTCTCTCGCAGAACCCGTATTAATTGCTCCGAATTTTTTAGTTTCGTCCATTATGCGTTCTGATAAAATATGAGTGTAGATATCTAATGTTATGCTGATTGTTGCATGCCCCATAAGACGCTGAACGACTTTCGGACTCATACCACGCTCGAAACATCTGGTCGCAAATGTATGTCTGATGGCATGAGGATACATTTCCGGAAATTTAATCGCTTCACGGTTTTCAATTGCACATTGATAAGCTTCTTTATCACGTATCCGTTTGAGAACCTTCTTTACTTCCTTTTCGACTATATATCTGGTACACGGACTTCCCATACTTGTTGTAAAGACAAGGTCGGTCATTTCGCCCTCTTCTCTCCATCTTTCTCTAAGTTCTTTTTTCCTGTCTCTTTGCTTTTTCTTCAGAGAAAGCAGCATCATTTCTATGCCGCCCATAAAAGGAATCTTTCGAACCGAATTAGTGGTTTTAGGCGGTATCATCTTGATAGTCTTTACACCGTCCTTATAGTTGCAGCACAATGCACGTTGAATAAAAAATTCCTTTTTTTCAAAGTCAATATCTGACCATCTTAGGCCGCCAATTTCGCCAACACGCATTCCGGTTGCAAACATACAATAAAAAAGTTCCTTGTACCAGCTATCCTCTGCAGCATCAAGAAAAATATCCTGTTCCTGCTGTGTAAGTGCGATACCCTCTGTTGCCATTTTGAAACACCACGGAAGTTCTATTGCAAGCGTAGGATTTGTAGTAATTATTCCATTAGCTATTGCGAAATCAAGGCAAGACCTCAATGTGCCTAATCCCTCTCTCATTGTTTTTTGGGGCATCTGTACAGATTCCATTGCGTTTACTGCACACTGTACATCCATCGGAGTTATTTCAGTTACTTTCATGCTGCCCATGTAGAAACCAAAGGTTTTCTTAAATGTATGCGTTACCGGATACCAACTGGTATCTTTCAGACTATGCTTTTTTACCAGCTCAAACCATTCCTCAAACCATTCATTTACGGTAAAACTGGTATATAATTTCTTTCTGTTTGCTTTGGCATTTAACTTTGCCTTCTCAAATTTTTCGATGCAAGCATCAAGATCCTTGTCATAGGCATAAATAGTTTCCCCTTCAATGCTGGTTCTCGCTTCGTAACCAGGCCCCTTTTTGCGAATATATTTTGGAAGTTTATTCTTTGCCATTGGATTACCTCCTGATTGATTTAATCGGTATACCAACATTAAGGTAACAGTTATTTTATAAAAAAACAAAGGTGCGAATTATAAAATCGTACCCTTGACAAATTTCTATTTTCGTATCTGGCCAATAAGCCATTTATCCAGCAGGATCTTATGTGCATATCTCCTGTTGCCAATTTTAATTACAAAAGCTTTTTCGTTTTCTTTCATCAGTTCCCGCGTCTTAGTTAGTCCCAGATTCAGATACTGCGCGGTTTCCTCTACATTAAGAAGTATCTTTTCATTTTCCATATTGTTTTCTCTTTCCATAAATCTCAAATTTCTACTATTATATATTTATCGGACGGCCGCTGGCTGACGGCTCCACGGGAATCTCACCCCACCTTCCTTTGGGCTGCTCCCATGGCGTGATCCCTGTCGGGGCTGTGGCTGAGCAGGAGTATCATTATCCCCAGCACCTGTCCTGGCAAAATCAGCGGCCAACTGATCTTTCAGCCCGGTGTATGTCGCTCACAAAAGGTCCTGGCGCACCGGCTGACGTGCTCACGCTCATCGCGATGATACTGGGAACGTATCCGATAAAATGATATTCTGTTTTCAAAGTACAGGGACAATAAGAAAGTCGGCTGCGCCGATTATGTTTTCAGCGGTAGACTTTCTTGTTATTCCGGAAATATCGCAACGATATTTCCTACATAAAAATGTCCGTCTAATATACGGACATTTTTATGTAGGCTTGTGAGGTGTGAATTTTTTAATTTTGTACTTTTCTATCGTTCACTATTATAGAACTCCGGAAACTTTTTATCTATATAACGTTCATCATCTGTTTCCCTTTTCTTGGGATTATGTTTTCCTGTTCTATTTTTTGCATCATTTATAATAGAGTCTAATGGTGCTTTGGGTAAATACTTTATTATGGTGGAATACAACTTTTTAAGTCGATATGTTGATAAGGAGGTATCACTATACCCATGAATATCCCTTAATGAATTAACTTCAAATAACTCATAAAATTTATTTGAAGCACCCACATATACACGCCTATCAAAATTATAGTATATTGGGTTGAATTTAAACTGATCACCCGTAATGTCAACTATAACTGTATCGTCTACCAGCAGCCATGCATGACTTTGTATTTCATTATTATCATAACATGTGCCACAAACATATTTTGCAATTATTCCATTCGCAAAAAAGAATTCTGCCAACAAGTCACTTGCATCTCCACAGCATCCAACTGGATACCTTGAAAAAAAGTTTAATTCATCTTCTTCGCCAGCTTGAGCTGCTTTTTCAATTGCAATACGAAAGCTTTGAGCTAAATCTTCAATTCTTTTCATTTATGATTCTCCTATTTGTCCATTAAGCACAGATTCAACATACTCACGTATTGTATAAAATTCAACATTATGTTTTCCATCTTTTAAAAAAGAGGCTCTTTCCTTATCTATTTCAGGAAGCAAAATAATAATTTTTTTAATTGACTCTGGCAAATCTATATACAAAAATTCTTCTGCAAAATCAGCTCCCAGTACAAGGATTTCCAGATTATAAAACTCAGAAAACTCTTCAAATGAAACTTCTGAACCATTGTCCAATAAAACTAAATCAATTTGTTTGCACCCAGATAAGAAATCTAAATCTTTTCCATTTATATATTCTTCAGCAGAATCAACAAACCCAAACCGTTCAAGCTTGTTATGACATTTTAGGCATTTTTCAACAGTGTAAATATTAAATTTTCCACTTTGATTATATATATATAAATTTTTTACACTTTTAAATTTACTCAAAATATTTCCTTTTGAAAAATATCCACTTATTATTATTGTCTCTGCAGCTTCAACTACCTTATAAAGATTACGACAATTTATATCACAAGGCCACTCCTCTTTAGGATCAATATAATAATATTCGTAATCTGCATTACAAAATAGCAAGGCATCATAATAATCATCATACGAACTTATCGCAATTTTTTTAATTTTTTTAGAAATTAATTTTTGAACCTCTTTCGTCTCTAAAGTCATCAACAAAAATAACATTTCTGCATGTAGTATGACTATTTGGTCAGAATCGAAATAATTAATATATTCTAGTATAGCATATGCAATTCCACTTTCAATTAAATCTTTCTTCCTAAATTCAGAATATAATTCTCCCAAAATATCAATTTCTATTGCCGAAAGAGGTTGTTTTAAGTATGATTTTGTTACTTCCAAAGACCGAACCGAATCAATACGCTTTAATACATTCAAACAAGCCAATCTTTCTTCACTAGTGTACCAAGTCTGGTTCTCTAAATATGGTATTACTACTTCACCAGCATTTGCAAGATTATCATAATCCATAGATTTTGGAGGAATTAGTATACTAACACTTTGTTCAAGCTCTTTTCTTAAAGATTTATCAACCTCAACTGCACTATTCATAAAATTAATTGCTAAAAATAAATATTTTTCTTCTTCGCCTAACTCATTTCCTTTTTTTAATGTGGCTCTTATTAAATTAGTCGCTCGACTTTCCTTTGCAAATCCGATACAAATCCCTATTGTTTCTTGCCATGTATCGTTTCCTATTTTATCTTTTAGTAATCCCCAATCTTCTTCACGATTAATTTCACATGCAGTTAAATATTCTTGGAAAGTCCTGTGCAAAAAATCAACGCGTCCTTTTTCAGGTTCTCTTAATATGCCCGAACGTTCCAAAAGATATTTAAAGATTATATTTCCACTCGCTTTATCTCTAGAAACGCCCATCCCCTGTATTGCTCTTTCAACCACCCGTATAGAATCTTCAATTCCTGTCTCAACATGATTATTCTTCATCATCCAGTAAGCAAGCTTTGATAAAATTACCTTCTTCTGTTCATAAGAAAGTGGAATGTCATTAATATTAATTCCTTTTTCAGCATCCCTTTTATCTAAAAGCATTTTACAACACTCTTCATATAATTCTCTTTTATTTGTAGGAAGAATTCTTTCACTTTTATAATGTAATGCACAAATCATGGCGCATAATAAAGGTGTAGCTGCTAATTTATACAAAGCTTCAGAGATACTTATTTTATGATAAACTTCATTTGCTATGTTTTCGGCATCTTCGACATAGGCATTCAATTGTTCTACTAAAACAGCCTTATGTACCCTATAAAATAGGAAAACTACAAATACAAGGCTTTTCGGAGCCGACAACACCAAAAAATAAAATAACAGAGCTATCACATTACGCAGAAGGCCGCCCGGTCAAGACAACGGGCGGCCTTTTTGCGTGGAAGG
>JAFSCP010000008.1 GCA_017436705.1 Bacillota bacterium | reverse complement strand
GAAAGAGAATTGATGATAGAATATGGCTATCCGACACAACGTTTTGCTATCTCTCCGAAAGAAAAGGAGAATATAAAATGATAAAAGAACTAAATCCAAAAGATACAACAAGGGCTATGGCTTATGAATTATGGATGAAAGCACCTAATCCAATGGTGACTTTTTTTAAGACGTTAGACGTGACAAATCTGATAAGAGTCAGTAAAAGAAAAGACATGAAATTTAATATGCTTCTTGATTATTGCATTGGTAAGGCTGCAGTAGGTGTAAAAGAGTTTTACATCCTTCCTGTCGGTGAAAAACTTATGCAATATGATAAGATTGCAGTAAATACAATTGTGAAGAATAAAGATGGTGAAGTCAGTTCCTGTGATATTTTATATGTGGAAGACTTAGAGGAATACAATAAGCAGTATTTAAAATATACTGTTCAAGTTGCGGAGAACTGTCAGGATAGAGATTTGTCAAATGATAGTATGGTAATAGGAACATCGGCGATTATTGATACAGAAATTGATGGTGCTGTTGGTATGAATAGTGGTATTTTCAATAATCCGTTTATCATTTGGGGCAAATATAAAAAGAAATGGTTTCGATATTATTTAGCACTTTCTTTTCAATTTCATCATACGCAGATGGATGGTGCTCATGCAGGTAGATTTTTGGCGAATTTACAAAATGAAATTAGTAGTCTGAAATAGATAGATTGGAGTAATACAAAGAGTAAAATTTCAGTTTAACGGAGAAACAAATTCCAATTTGTATCATTAAAGTTATTTGAATAATCTGTCGAAAGACTTGATTATACATATTATAGTTTAAGGAGATTGCTTTTTGAGAAAAACAAGCAAAGCACTGGAGATTGTGGCATAGCCGGGAGGTTATGTGTCAGACAGTCTCACACAGACCTCCCAGCATTGCAGTCAACAATCATCAGGAGGAAAAAAATAATGAATAAAAATGACTATATAATTCGTTTAGAAAAAACAGAAGAATACCGCGAAACAGAAAACCTGGTCAGAGAGTCTTTCTGGAATGTTTACAGACCGGGATGTCTGGAACATTATGTACTCAATCAGCTGAGAAATGATCCGGCATTTGTGTCTGACCTGGATTTTGTCATGGAAAAAGACGGCAGAATCATCGGTCAGAACATATTCATGCACGCCACAATCCAGGCCGATGATGGCAGAAAAATACCCATTATGACCATGGGACCGATCTGCATCACCCCTGAGCTGAAAAGACAGGGCTACGGCAAGATTCTGCTTGACTATTCTCTGGAAAAAGCCAGGAAGCTGGGCTGCGGAGCCGTATGCTTTGAAGGCAATATTGATTTCTATGGCAAAAGCGGGTTCACATTTGCCAGCGATTTCGGTATCCGATATCACGGGCTGCCTGAAGGCGCAGATGCATCTTTCTTTCTCTGTAAGGAACTTATTCCGGGATATCTGGACGGTATCACAGGAGAATATGCAACGCCACAAGGCTATTTTGTGGATGAAACAGCAGCGGAAGCGTTCGACAAAGAATTCCCTTATAAGGAAAAACTGAAACTTCCGGGACAACTTTTCTAAACATAAACAGATGGGGCAATGCTTCTTAATCAGGCATTGCCCTTTTACATTGACGCAACTGCCTGTTGCTACGCAAAATAATAAAAAAGGTGTATAATTGCAATGGAGGTGATAATTCATGGAAACGAAAGATATTATTCTGGAATTAAGAAACAAAGAGGGTTTATCACAGGACGAACTTGCAGAAAAAGTATTCGTAACCAGGCAGGCTGTATCACGATGGGAAAACGGAGAAACTACACCAAACACCGAGACACTGAAATTGCTTTCCAAGCTTTTCGATGTTTCTATCAATACACTTCTTGGTTCGCCAAGACAGATGATCTGCCAATGCTGCGGTATGCCGCTGGAGGATTCCAATATCAGCAAAGAAACAGACGGTTTTTTTAATGAAGACTACTGTAAATGGTGTTATGCAGATGGAGAATATATGTATCACGACATGGATGATTTAATAGATGTCTGTGTGGAAAATATGTCCGGCGAAGGGTTTTCTCCGGAACAGGCAAGGGCATACCTGCAGGATATGCTTCCAAAACTTGATTACTGGAAGAAATATAAGAATCTTGCCGGTGCGGAAAAATTTGATGAATTCAAAAGAAAGCTGATGGATGAAATCAATGAACTGCATATAGAAGGTATGCCAGAAGTGGAAAAACTCAATGCCCTCGTGGGTGGTTATGTGAATCTGGAATACCGTCTTCCCAACGGTCACACAGTGAAGTTTCTGGATGATGGAGTTACTTATCTGGGCAACCAGCTGGAATGTGAATTTGAAGGGGGCAGATGCTTCGGAATTGTTGCCAATATGGATTTCATCCTTGTAAGCACTTATGAAGAAAACGGCGAAAACCCGGAATTAGTGGTTTATAAAAAGCGGTAAGTTAAGACCATTTCTGCCAGATTATATTTATCACTGTAGGCAGTACATCGCAACTTCCATGCGCTGATCAGCAGTTATGGTGTACAGACCTTGCCCGGCAGCTGCGCAAATTTTGCGCGGTGAAGTGCAGTATATGCAGTTTTCCGGCGGCAGATTTGTGATATAATTAAAATACTTTAATATGCGAAGGAGGAAGTGTGATGGGTAAGGAAGAAACATCAATCGTATTTACAGGAGATATCGGTTTTGACAGATACATGGACAGGAAGTGGGAGGATGAAAACCTGCTTTCAGAGTCAGTTCTGGACTTTTTTCACAGCGCAGACCATGTGGTTGCCAATGTGGAAGGTGCACTGATTGAGGCAGAGGATGACGGCTCTCATGGAATCTTTTTTCACAGCATGAATCCGGAGGCAACTGTAGTACTGGAAAAAATGAAGGCTGATATATGGAATATTGCCAATAACCATATAATGGACGCAGGTCGTGAAGGCCTTGTAAGCAGCTGTACAATTGCAGAAAAAATGGGATGCCGTACAATAGGGGCAGGTATAAACGAAGCGGAAGCGTCAGAGCCTGTGTATCTGGATGAAGCAGGCGGAATCGGAATGTTTGCTGTGGCGTACCAGCCTGAATGCATTCCGGCAACTGAAACTGAACCCGGGGTTTTCCGCTGGGACAATTTGGACTATATCGCGGAGCGCATTGCTGAAATCAAGAAAAAATGCAGATGGTGTGTGGTAGTTTCACATGGCGGCGAGGAATTCACTCCGCTGGCTATGCCATATACACGCGACCGTTACATAAAATACCTCGAGATGGGTGCGGACGTAGTTGTAAGCCACCACCCTCATGTACCTGAAAACTACGAGCTCTTCGATGACGGCAAGGCGATTTTCTACTCACTTGGAAATTTCATTTTTGATACCGACTATCAGCGTGTTCATAAATATACTGATACCGGCGTGCTGCTGAAACTGATTTTTACTGAAGAAAAAATGGATTTCGAAGCTACAGGAATCAGAATTATCCGCGGCGAAGAAAGAATTGACACATGTCCGCTGCCTGATATTTTCACGGATATTCCGGCAGAAGAGTATGAAAAACTCATACCTCTCGGTGCCAAGGCATTCGTAACTGAAGAAGGCCGCAAGATGGTTTACCTTGAACCGGAGCGTTTTACTGATGCACCGGAAGAAGTGTGGCATGGGTACTTTTTCAGCGAGGAGCCGGACGGTTTCCAGCGAGATGACCACATGGACTTTCATGTGATAATTCCTCTTTCACACCAGGCAGACAGTGGCCAGTGGCAAGAAAGCAAGCTGGAAAAGGTAAAAGAATATATTTTGAAACTGATATAAAAAATGCCCGGTGTGCAGGGAATGCACATCGGGCTGATTTGTTTTATGAAGCTATTTTCCGGCCATTTCCACAATCATTTCAGGGATTCTGAAACGGAGGTCAGAGTGAGGAGAGTTCATAAGAACTACAACTCCGAGACCTGTCTGCTGGTCAGTGAACAGAGCAGTGTTATATGGGTGCATGTTGCCGCTGTGGCCATACATGAACCGGTTTGCAAAGGCATGGATGTGGATGCCAAGACCATAGAAATCACCAGGGTCAATGCTTTTTATTGTGTGCTTGGTAAACATGTTATCTACAGTTTCAGTCTGAAGAAGTCTCTGACCGCTGTCTGTGACACCTTTGTTCAGAAGGAAGCGGGCCATTTTGCACAGGTCTTCAGCGTTGGAGTAGAGTCCGCCGCCTGCACGGTAAAATGAATTGTGTCTGTGGTGGTGCAGCTGAACCAGGTTGCCATCTTCGTCGTAATCATGAGGCTGGCTCATTGGATATGAAGCCATGTCGAAAAAGTCTGAAGTTGTTATATTCATACCCAAAGGATCGAGTACATACTCACGCCACAGCTGAGAAATAGTCTTGCCTGTTACCTTTGTGGCTACGCAGCCTGCAAGCACAAAGCCCAGGTTGGCATAGTGATTGATTTTTTCTTCAGGAAGGCTCTTAAGCTCAATAGTCGGGAATCTTTTTATTGCTTCATTTAAAATGTCTTCTTCACTGCAGGTGTAGTCCGGAATATAGTCCTCATCTGTAGGCAGACCTCCTGTATGGGTAAGAAGATGCTTGAGAGTGAGCTGTTCCAGTGCTTCAGGACGACTGAGCTTCAGTTCAGGGAAGTACTCTTTTACCAGTGTGTCCAGGTTAAGCAGGCCTTCTTCAACAAGGCGCATAACCATTGTGCTGGTAAAAATTTTGCTGATGGACGCTATGCGGTACATGGTTTCTGTTCCGTGCTTAATATATGGTCGCTCTATGCTTTCGACACCGAATCCCTGACAATAAATTACCTTTTCCCGGTCTGTCACTGCTATTGACATGCCGGCGATTTTGCGGTCGTCCAGAATCTGCTGGAGTTTTTCGGTAAGAACTTTTTCGTTAATCATTGAATGGCCTCCTGTAAAATGTTCTGAGTAAATTAATTATAGCACACAGCAAAGAAAAATGTGATATAATTATTCTATATTTTACGATAGAGAGGCAGCAAAAATGAAAACTGATTACGCAGAAATGGCTGAAAAAATACTGATGGAGATGTGCGTTATTCCCGCACCTTCCGGCAGAGAAGAAAAACGTGCAGAATATATTCTGGACACCCTCACAGACTGGGGAATTGATGCTTATATTGACGGAGCAAAGAACGTTATTGCAGAATACAAAGGGGCGACAGATGCTGAAATTTCAGTATTTGCAGCGCACACAGACGTAGTGTTTCCGGACATGGAACCTTTCGAGATAAAGCGCGAAGGCAGCAGGTTTATGTGTCCAGGCTGCGGTGATGATACTGTTGCTGCCGCTATTCTTATGGCAGCTCTGAAAAAGCTTCACGATGAAAAGGCTGCAGCGAAGAATACGGTGCTTTTCGTTCTCAATTCCTGTGAAGAGGGCCTTGGCAACCTGCGCGGCACGAGAGCTGTCATGGAAAAGTACGGCAGTAAAGTAAAAGAATTTGTGACTTTCGACGGGCAGTACAATGCAGTAGTAAATAAGAGCGTTGGCTCCCACCGCTACAAAGTTACAGTAAAGACCACCGGAGGTCATTCTTTCAACGATTTCGGAAACACCAACGCAGCAGCAGTACTTGCGGAAATAATTACCGGGATTTATGACCTGAAAGTACCGGACAGAGGGTGCAGGACCACATACAACGTGGGCCTGATTGAAGGCGGAACTTCAGTAAATACAATTATTCAGGAAGCGTCAATGCTCTGTGAATACAGAAGCGATGATTACGACGATCTTATGTATATGGAGAGTGCTTTTGCGACAATTTTTGACAAAATCCGCAGTAAGTATTCAGGCGATGCAGAAGTTATAGTGGAGCTGGTAGGCGAAAGACCTTGCATGAAAGCGGTAGATGAGGAAAAACTGGACAAGCTGACCAGTCTTATCGCTGATATACAGAAAAAACACAGCGGTATGGAAATCGCAATTAATTCCGGCTCTACAGACTGCAATATTCCGCATTCCATGGGGATTCCGGCTGTCTGCGCAGGCTGCTATATAGGCGGCGGGGCGCATACAAGAGAAGAGTGGCTGGATGTTGAAAGCATTCCGACAGGATTCGACATTGCAGAAGAGATAATCAGGAGAATGTGTTATGAGTAAAAAAACAGTAGCCCTTACAGGTGCTTCCGGAACAATGGGTTTTCAGAGCTTTCTGGAGCTTTATGCCAGAAAAGATGAATTTGATATTGTGCTTCTCATACGTGACAGTGAAAAAAACAGGAAGAAATTTGCAAAGTACATGAATGACCCGGCGGTACGCTTCGTGTGGGGTGACCTGACCAGCTATGAAGATGTGTTTGCAATGGTCAGCGGTGCGGACTATGTTCTTCATGTGGGAGGTATGGTATCACCTGCGGCCGATTATTTTCCGACCAGAACTCTGAAAACAAATGTTACTGCAGCGGAAAACATCGTCCGTGCAGTGAAGGCTCAGCCTGATCCTGATGCAGTTAAAGTGGTGTACATAGGCACAGTAGCTGAAACCGGTGACCGAAACCCGCCTATTCACTGGGCAAGAACCGGTGACCCTATAAAAATCAGCGTATATGACCACTACGCGATAAGTAAGGTAAAGGCAGAGGCAATTTTTGCTGAATCCGGACTGAAGTACTGGGTGTCACTGCGCCAGTCGGGAATTCTTTATCCGGCAATCCTGAAAAACATGGAACCTATTATGTACCATGTGCCTATGAACGGTGTTCTGGAATGGACCACAGTGGAGGATGCAGGCAGGCTTATGGCCAATGTATGCGGCGATGATATCCCTGAAGAATTCTGGAGAAGATTTTATAATATCGGTTCCGGAGAAGAATACAGACTTACCAATTATGAGTTTGAGGAACTGCTTCTCGGAACTCTGGGGCTGGGTTCGCCTAAGAAGCTTTTCAGTCCGAACTGGTTCACTACACGTAATTTCCACGGTCAGTGGTACTGTGACGGTGATGTTCTGGAAGAATACTGTCATTTCCGTGCCAACATTCCTGTAAAACAGTACTTCAGAGAACTTATTAAAAAAGTTGAGCCGTTTTACAGACTGGCTTTCATGGCCAGACCTTACGGAACACTTCTTAAAAAATTCATGATGAAACCTATTGCAGAAGTTGAAAACTTCGGAACTCTCTGGTGGGCAGAGCACAATGTTCCTGAGCGAATGAGTGCGTACTACGGCGGTATGGAAAAGTACCGCGATCTGCCTGATAAGTGGGAAGATTTTGAGCTGATTACACCTTCTAAAAAGGCTGATTCAGAAGAAGTTGTTACCCTTGACCACGGGTATGATGAATATAAGCCTTTTGAGGAACTTACAATTGATGATCTGCGCAGGGCTGCAGAATTCCGTGGCGGACAGTGTCTGGCAGAAGAACTGAAGGACATGTATACACCGGTTCTGTGGAAAAGTGCCAGAGGAAGCGAGTTCATGATGTCGCCTAATCTGGTGCTCAGAGGCGGACACTGGTGCCCTGAGGAACTGCCGTGGCCTTGGGACTACGACACGGAGGCAAAGATAAATCCTTTCTTTGCTCAGGTGTGGTACCCTCTTCATGACAAGGATGAAAACAATTATTACGGACCTGAGATTTTCGATTGCTTCGGGGAGTAAAAACGAAAGGGGTGAAAAGTGATGAGAAAACTATTGGGAAAAATTTTAATCATAATGTGCATAATGGTACTTTCTGCAGGGGCAGCATGGGCCAATTCGGCGCAGACCAGCTGGGAGGGACAGAACCGTGCAGGCATAATTATTACGGACGAAACATGTCCGTTGATTGTGGAATCGGAGCTTCTTACATTCGATGTGCAGGAGTTCCCGGAAAACTACTACCGTAGCAAGGAAGAATACCTGTCATATCAGGGAAAGGTCACAGCAGAATACACTTTCCATAATCCGGCGGACTATGAGGTTACAGCAACTCTTGCCTTTCCTTTCGGCAATGAGCCGGACTATGCTTATGACCATAATCCTGACACTGAAGTGCGTGAGAGGAACACCGATACCGGAAAATACGATATAGCTGTCGACGGTGAAAAAATCAGCAGCCAGCTGAGACATACATTCTCATACAGGTATGGACAGTTTGACCTTGAGAAAGATCTGCCGCGTCTTGCAGACGGTTATATGTATGACTGGTTTTATAACCCGGATATGAAGGTGACGAAATATGTATACGAGGTCAGCGGTGTAGATGAAGACGCTTACAGTGCTGCTGATCTGGCATTTCTGTGGAAGGCTGACAGAAGCACAAGACGTGTTTTTCTTGAAGACCACAGCGGGCTTAAAAACAGTGAAGAGGGAATGCTGCTTTCTTCCTGGGCAGAAAACGGCAAAGATAAGGTCGTATATATAATCGGCAAACTCCCTGACGAACCAATCGAATGGAAGTTCTATGAAAACGGGGCATGCACAGACGAAATTGCAGGCAGTATTACTCTCGTGGAAACCACTGAAATGACGCTGAAAGATTTTGTAAAGTCATATTGGACAGAGGAAAGCGGCGTTTCTGAAACTGACTGGTACAATGCGGTAATCACCCAGTTCAACCTGAGTGATTTCGGTCAGGGAATCCTGAGCACCGATACCTCGCTGGATGTTTCTGAGAATCTTATGCGCTGGTACAAGTACGACATTACTCTCGGACCCGGCGAAACCATAGTGAATACGGTGACAGCGCCAATATACCCTGCCATTGACGGAGGAGGGAAAGTACCTGTTTATGGTTATGAATACCTGCTTTCTCCGGCATCAACCTGGGCGGATTTCGGCAAACTTGATATTGTAATCAACACGCCGCATTACATGCTGGACAGCAGCCTGAAAGGCTTCGAAAAAACAGAAAGCGGCTACGCACTGAGTCTGGACGGACTTCCGGAAGGTGAGCTGGAGTTTACTCTCTGCAGTGAAGAGAAACCGGGCATTGCAGGACGCACCGGCGGATATATTATCGCAGTACCGTTAATTGCAGCAGCGCCAGGTTTGTTACTCCTGTTTAAACGACGCAGAAAAACTGAATAACAGGCAATATAAGGCACTCCGGGTGGGTGCCTTTTTTAATACGTAATTTGTCAGTTTGCACAATGTATACATCGAAAAATGTTGGAAAAGAACCAATTTGAACTTGATTTTATATTGAGTTTTTGGTATCATCTAAAAGATATTGTTTTGTTATGACATAATGTTTGAGGCATTATAAATTTATAAAATTAAACAAAACGAACTTATTCAATTTTATCAAGGAGGACAAAAGAAATGTACAATTTCGCTCTCGCATTTGTACTCTGCGCCCTTGCATACGTAATCGGCGAATGGGTATCAACTGCAACTAAGGCATGGGTTCCTTCCGTATTCGTAACAGCAGTAGTTCTGCTTATCGCATACTGGACAGGCATCGTGCCAACAACATTAGTAAGTGACTCCGTACTTATTCCTTTCGGAAGCACAATCGGTATTTACTTACTGATTACTCACATGGGTACTGTAATCAGCTTAAAGCAGCTTGCTCAGCAGTGGAAGACAATCGTTATCTGCCTTGCTGGTCTTGCTGGTATGATCGGCCTTTCATGGTTCATAGGACCTCTGCTTATGGACAAGACTCTGGTTATCGCAGGTCTTCCACCTCTCACAGGCGGTATCGTAGCAGCTACTACTATGCAGAAAGCAGCAGCAGACGCTGGTCTTACTGTAGCAGCAGTATTCGCTATTACAATGTACTGCGTACAGGGCTTCGCAGGTTACCCTCTTACAGCAGTATGCCTTCAGATTGAAGGTAAGAGACTCCTCAAGGATCTCAGAGAAGGTAAAGTTGTTATCACTGACGAAATGAGAAAAGAAATGGCTTCCGTTGGTACTACAGTAGTTTCCGATGACAGCGACAGAAAGACTCTCATTCCTCAGCTTCCAGCTAAGTGGAACTCCGCAGTAGTAATGCTTCTCAAGCTGGGTATCGTTGCTTGGATTGCAACTCAGATTGGTGCTCTTACAGGAATCTCCGGTGCTATCTGGGCACTTGTTTGCGGTGTTATCGCAACTACAGTTGGTTTCCTGGAAACAAACCTTCTTAACAGAGCAAACTCCTACCAGATCATGATGTTCGCGCTTATGATGTATGTATTCGATGGCCTTAAGGACTGCACACCAGAAATGCTCCTTCAGATTATCGGACCAATGCTCATCCTCATCGTAATCGGTGTTGCTGGTATGGCTATCGCTGCATTTATTATTGCTAAAGTATTCAAGATGTCTTTCCCACTTGCATTTGCAAACGGTTTAACAGCTCTTTACGGATTCCCGCCTGATGCTATCATCACTGAATCCACTTGCAGAGCTTTAGGTAAGACTGAAGAAGAATTCAAGTACTTAATGCTCAAGATGTTCCCATCCATGATCGTAGGTGGTTTCACAACTGTAACAATCACTTCCGTATTCGTAGCTGGTATCTTCGCAGGTTTTCTTGCATAATTGAAAATCATAAAAAATTGGCAGGTATTTTAAAATGAACATTTTAGAAGTTGCAAAAAAATACGAACAGTATATTATTGATATGCGCCGTCATTTCCATATGAATCCTGAACCAAGCATGCAGGAATTCGAAACCAGCAAGCGTGTTCAGGAAGAACTGGACAAGATGGGCGTTGAATACGTTGTATGCGGAAACGGCATCGGCGTTCTCGCAACAATCAAAGGGGCTAAGCCAGGCAAGACAATTCTTCTCAGAGCAGATATGGACGCTCTTACAGTAAATGAAGAAGGCGATCTTCCTTTCAAGTCCACTAAAGAAGGCGTAATGCACGCCTGCGGACATGATGCTCACACAGCTTTACTGCTGGGTGCAGCTCAGATTCTCAAGGATGTGAAAGATGAACTTTGCGGTACCGTAAAGCTTGCTTTCCAGCCTGCTGAAGAAATCGGCAAAGGTGCTATGGCAATGATCGCAGAAGGCGCTATGGAAGGTGTTGACGGTGTATTCGGTCAGCACATCTGGTCAGGCGTTGAAAGCGGCAAGATTTCCATCGAAGCTGGTCCTCGTATGGCATCCGCTGCTCAGTTCGAAGTAAAAGTTCAGGGTAAGGGTGGCCATGGTGCTATGCCTGCAGAATGTATTGACGCAGTAACTTGTTCCTGCGCAATCGTAAACTCACTGCAGACAGTAGTTTCCAGAGAGTTCAGACCAAACGATGCAGTAGTAGTGACAGTAGGTACAGTAAATGTAGGTACACGCTGGAACGTAATTGCAGACAACGGAAGCCTTACAGGTACTACACGCTGCTACGATACTACAGTTTTAAAGGAACTCCCTGAAAAGATGGAAAGAATCGCCAAGGGAATCGGTGAAGCGTACAGATGTGACATCGAATTCAACTATGACGACCTTCTGGGTCCTACAGTGAACCATCCTGTAATGACTGCTATTGCTGCAGAAGCTGCAAAGAAGATTTACGGCGAAGAAAACCTGGTTCACATGGATGCAACAACAGGCGGTGAAGACTTCAGTTACTTCATCGATGCTGCTCCTGAAAAAATGGGTGCATTTGCATTCCCTGGTATTGCAAGCGTAGAATGTGATTCATGTCATCCACATCACAGCCCTAAGTTTAAAGTTGACGAATCAGCTCTTCTCAAGGGAGCTGCCCTGTACTGTCAGGTTGCTGCCGACTTTAACGCAAAGTAAACTTTTAAACGTAAGACGGCACAATGGTAACGTTGTGCCGTTATTTTTCAATATGGAGGATATTTTATGGATATCAGAGCACTTGCGGAGAAAAACCGCGACTACATTATTGACAGAAGAAGATATTACCATCAGCATCCTGAGCTTAGCTTTGAGGAATGGGAAACAACCAAAGCTCTCAAGGCAGACCTGGAAAGCATGGGCTACGGAATTGAAACTTTTGAAGATTATCCCGGCCTGATTGCAACCCTTGACACAGGCAGACCGGGCAAGACAATCATGCTCAGATCAGACATTGATGCACTTCCTGTAGTGGAAGGCACAGGACTTCCTTTTGCATCCGAAAACCATGGCGTAATGCATGCATGCGGCCACGATGCACATATGGGAATGCTCCTTGGTGCAGCAAAAATTCTTGCTGAAGTAAAGGACCAGCTCTGCGGTAAAGTGAAGCTCATTCTTCAGTCCGGTGAAGAGATGGCATGCGGAGCGAAATATTACGTTGATCACAATGTCCTGGACGGCGTTGATGCCATCTTCGGACTTCATATATGGGGAACAGTAAAGGCTCCTTTCATCTGCGTTGACGAAGGCAAAAGAATGGCTTCCTGCGATAACTTTACAATCAGAGTAAAGGGCCTCCAGACTCACGGTTCCTCACCGCATCTGGGACACGACGCTATTCTTGCTGCATCAGCAATCGTTATGGCACTTCAGAGCTTTGTGAGCAGAGTAAATGACCCTGTAAACCCTCTGGTTGTTTCCGTAGGCAAGTTCCACGGCGGCAACATGTATAACATCATCTGCAACGATGTGGAACTGGTTGGTACAATCAGAACTTTCTCAAGAGAGCTCCGTAAGGAACTGGCAGAGAAGCTGAGTAAGATTGCAGAAAGCACAGCAGAAGCGTACGGATGTACTGCTGAATTCGTTCTCGACCCTAAACTTCCTGCAGTAATCAATGACAATCCTGAACTTAACCAGATTGCAAAGGAAGCTGCACTTAAGCTTTATGGTGAAGAAGGCATCACACACATGGACAGCCTTATGGGTTCAGAAGACTTTGCGTTGTTCATGGAAAAGGTTCCTGGTTTCTTCGGATTCATCGGTGCGAAGAACGAAGACAAGGGCATCATATACTCCAACCATCACGAAAAATTCACTGTTGACGAAGATTCACTGGAAAGAGGTGCAGCACTGGCTGCCCAGTTCGCAGTTGACTTCCTCAATAAATAACGAGGCAATAAAATGTTTAAAGAACTAATTGAAAAATACTATCCTGAAATGGCAGTCATCAGAGATGACATCCACTCTCATCCTGAGCTTTCAAATCAGGAATTCAGAACCAGCGCACTGGTAATGGAAAAACTTAAGAGCTACGGTCTGGACAGCGTTCAGCAGATTGCAGGCACAGGTGTTGTAGGCGTTCTGAAAGGTGAATGCGGCGATGGCAGGTGCCTTGCCATCAGAGCAGACATGGACGCGCTTCCTGTTACAGAAGAAACAGGACGTGAAATGAGTTCTCAGAACGAAGGTGTGATGCACGCCTGCGGCCACGACATCCACACAGCAACACTTCTCACCGCTGCAAGGGTACTGGCAGAAAACAGAGATAAGTTCAGAGGCACTGTGAAATTTATTTTCCAGCCGGCAGAGGAATCTGCACCAAATGGCGGTGCTAAGCCGATGTGTGAAGCAGGCGTTATGGAAAACCCTCATGTGGATGCTGTAATCGCTCTTCATGTGGTTCCGAGCACTGATAAAGCCGGAAAATTCGGTCTGAAAAAAGGCGTGGTTTCCACAGGTTTTGACCTTTACGATTTCCACGTTCACGGCAAAAGCGGTCACGGCTCCCAGCCACATACTGCAAATGACGCAATCCTTGCTGTCAGCCAGCTCATAGTGATGCTCCAGCAGGTCGTTTCCAGAAATATTGACCCGCTCAAAACAGCAATTTTCTCCATAGGTCTTCTCAGCGGAGGAACGGCTGTGAACATTATTCCGGGAGAAGCAGAAGCAGGCGGCGTGGCAAGATACTATGACAATGAGCTTTCTGATGTAATCAAGGAAAAAGTTCTGGATATTGCAGAAGGAGTCGGTAAACTCAGCGGCTGCAGAATTGATGTGGATATCAGACAGGGCTACAGATGCGTTGAAAACGACAGTGCCCTCATTGACCTGATTGAAGAGGCAGTAAAGGCTGAGCTTGGCGAAGATGCTGCATTTGAAATGGAAGAGCCTTTCTCAGGTTCTGAAGATTTCAGCTATTACAGCATCCACGGAAAGGTGCCCGGTGCACTTCTGTGGCTCAATGCTTACCCTGAGGGCGGAGAGGTTTATCCGCTTCATAACTCAAAATGCTGCATGGTTTCTGATATTATCAGAGAAGGAGCAGCTGGTATGGCCCGCATTGCGGTGGAATTCCTCAATAAATAGCAAAATACGACACTAAAATAGGGCGGAATCCTTGCGGGTTCCGCTTTTTTGTAGTAAAATAATAAGGTACGAGTTTTTTAGGAGGATAGTTATGCAGTTAACAGAAAGAGTTAAGAATTGTAACGGATGCAGCGCTTGTGTAGTAGGCTGCAAATATGTTTGTGTAAAGATGGAAGGTCCTGCAGAAGGCAGAACCAAGAAACAGCCGGTGGTAAATGAAGACGGATGCAGCAAGTGCAACGCCTGCATATTATATTGCCCGCTTTATAATCCGGTTCAGCTTCCTGAATTCAAAGATTTTTATGAAGCTACAGAAGAACACGAAAACAGAAATATGCCTGAAATATACAGACATACTATGAGAACTGCCAAGACAGGTCAGTACACTGAATTCGTGGGTACACTCTGTGAAATCGCAGCGCTTAAATCACTTATGGGCGATAAGCTCCGTCCTAACCTTAAGGTTTATCCGCTGATCTGTGACGAAGAAAAAAGAGCGAAAGATCCTGCATGTCAGGCCTGCGCTTTCTATAAATAAAACCAAGGAGAAATAAATTACATGGAAAAAGTTAAAACAATGTTCGAGAACAGATATATGACAGGTATGGAAGTTCTCGAAGAATTCGTAGAAAAAGTAGTTGTGCTCAAGTACAGAGACTGGAAAGTTTTTGTAGGTCTGCTTGCACTGCTGGCCGTGATTGTCGTTTTTGCAAGTCATCAGAGTATTTTTAACATTCTGCTTGCATGGGGCCTTTGCTGCTTTATTCTGCTGGCAGTTTATCCTGTACGCGAAACCAAGAAAATTATCAAGAAATCCGAAATCAATTTCAAATACGAACAGAATGAAACTGTTGCATGGTTTGATGAAGACTACATCACAGTTTCCAACGGCGTGGACAGATCTTCAATTATGTACTCTGAAGTAAAGAAGCTTGTTGAAACTCCTAACCTTTACTGCCTGATGAAAGACGGCAGCAACGGTGTAATTCTCAGAAAGGACAGCTTTACACTGGGTACTTTCGCCAGCTTCAGGACTTACATTGAAACTATTACACATAAGAAAACAATCGTAAGAAAGTAGGAAAAAATGTTCAATTCAAACAGCGGATTCATGTACGGGCTGACTGCGGCTGTAATTGCTTTCGTAATAGCTCAGTCAGTGTATTTCCTGTACAGAGCCCTGAAACGAGCCAAAGAACTTGGCATGGATATGGGCAAGATTAAAAAGACCATGGTCAGCACTGCAGTGTTTACCATCGCTCCGGCAGTGTCAATTCTGCTGGGAGTAATTGCACTGAGCAAATCTCTGGGATTTCCGTTCCCTTGGCTCAGACTCAGCGTGCTGGGCGCACTTACATATGAAACTTCAGCTGCGGCATCTGCAGCTTCAGTAATGGGTGCAAGTCTTTCCAACGCAATCACAGACCCGCAGGTTTTCGTGACTATTGCCTGGGTTATGACTCTTGGAATTATCGTCAGCCCGGTTCTGGTGTGCCTTTTCGGTAAAAAAATCGAAGGCGGAATAAACAAGATCAAAGACAGAGACAGCAAGTGGGGAGATATCTTTATGGACGGTCTTTTCCTGGGTATGATTTCTGCGTTTCTGGGTGTAGTCTTTGCCGATGTAAGCACAGGCCTGGCAGGCTGGATCCCTGTATTTGTAATGATTGCGTCTGCAATTATCATGCTGATATGCGGCGCACTTAAAATGGTTCTCAAGGCAAAATGGATCGAAGATTATGCTCTGCCAATCAGCCTTCTGGGCGGTATGGCGCTGAGCATTCCGATTACTGATTTTGTCAATACTTTAGTTTAACGGAGGTGATTGGGATGAAAGAAGATAAAAACACAAAGACTCTCAATTACCGCGATCAGGTACACCACTTCGGACGTATCTGGACTGTAATTGCTTTATTCCTGTTCCTGATGGTGCCTGTGGCAATCTGCGTACATGCAGGTGTGTGGCCAAAGGCAGGAGACCTGCTCAAAGGCCTTCTCAGTGTGGCACCGATTTTCTGGACAGTGGGTGCCATCGAAGTTATCACATACGTTCCTATGCTGGGAACAGGCGGTTCATATCTGGGCTTCGTAACAGGCAACCTGACAAATCTTAAAGTTCCGTCAGCACTCAACGCCATGCAGAACATGGGAGTGGAATCCGACAGTGAAGAAGGAGAAGTAGTATCAACAATTGCCATTGCAGTTTCTGCAATCGTTACAACTGTTGTAATCGCTGTGGGCGTGCTGCTTCTGGCGCAGATCAGACCTTTCCTGGAATCTGAAATGATGCAGCCTGCGTTCGACAACCTGCTTCCTGCACTCTTCGGCGGACTGGCAGTAGTGTTCGTATCAAAGAACTGGAAAATCGCCATGGCTCCTATGATTTTCATGATTGCCCTGTTTGTATGCGTGCCTTCACTGGCAGGCTCCGTAGGCGTTCTGGTACCTGTAGGCGCACTCATTGCAATCGCTGTGGCAAGAGTTTTATACAAGAAAAACCTGCTTTAGCGCCGGTGATTAAGGAGGAAAAAATATGGCTGGAATTATTATAGGTATAATTGCGGCGTTTGCGGCAGTGATTCTGGTCCGTACCGCAACGTTCAGACCAAAGGCTGAAACAAAGCCGGAAATAAACAACTGGGAATTTGACGGTGACAAGGCAGTTGACCACCTGGCTCAGATGATCCGCTGCAAAACCGTTTCATACGACGATACATCTCTTGAAGACAACGCCGAGTTCGACAAGTTCAAATCGCTGCTGAGAGAGTTTTATCCAAATGTTTTTGAAAATTGTGAATATGAAGAAGTTGGCAGAAGAGGAATCTTCCTGAAGCTCAAAGGCAAGGGCAACGGCCAGCCTTCAGTATTCATGGCACACTACGACGTGGTTCCTGTGATGGAGGAACTGTGGGATAGAGACGCTTTCTGTGGTGAGATCATAGACGGCGAGCTCTGGGGCAGAGGCTCCCTTGATACTAAAGTAACACTGTGCGGAAGCCTGGAAGCGGCAGAAACACTCCTTGCTCAGGGATTCGTACCTGAAAACGATATCATCTTCGCATACTGCGGGGATGAGGAAACCAGCGGCAGCAGCGCAGAGGCTGCTACGGCACTTCTTAAAGAGAGAGGAATTGTGCCTGCATTTGTCCTGGACGAAGGCGGCGCTGTGGTTGAAAACGTCTTTCCTGGGGTAAAAGAACAGTGTGCGGTAATCGGTATCGCAGAAAAGGGCCTGATGAACATCGACATGACTATCAGAGGCAACGGCGGACACGCGTCCACACCGCCTCCTAAGTCAAACATCGGCCAGCTGGCTGATGCAGTTGCTGCCATCGAAAAGCACCCGTTCCCTCGTGAACTGACCAAGCCGATTGCGGAAATGTTCGATACATTGGGCAGAAGATCAACTTTCCTGTACAGAATGATTTTTGCCAATCTCTGGTGCTTCATGCCTGTCCTGGACATGATCTGCAAAAAGTCCGGCGGCGAGCTCAACGCTATGATGAGAACCACAGTGGCTTTCACCAAGATGGAAGGCAGCGATGCTTATAACGTAATGCCGCCTGAAGCAAAGGTCGGCGCAAACCTGAGACTCATGGGCTCCATGACCACAGGCAAGGCGGTTGAGTACCTTAACAAGGTTGTAAACAATCCGAACATTGAAATCACAGTTGCGCAGGGTATGGACCCATCACCTTGCTCAGTAACAGACACAGACGGCTGGCAGCACCTTAAGGACGCTGTTTCACAGACATGGCCGGAAGCAATCGTTTCCCCTTATCTGATGCTTCAGTGCAGCGACTGCCGCCATTACTCACGTATCAGTCCTAACTGCTACAGATTCAGCGCAATGCACCTTTCCAAGGAAGAACGCGGCCGCATCCACGGCAACAACGAGCGTGTGCCTGTGCAGACTGTAAAGGACACTGTGAAATTCTATCTGAATATTATTTCCAAGAGGTAATTATTTAAATGAACAAACCAATTTTAGATACAATCAAAGAAACCTGCGAGATTTTTGGCAAGTACGAACTGACTAAGGGCGAGCTTGCCCGTGCAGAGGAACTTGCGTACAAGCTGGAAAACCAGAAAATCACTGTTTCCGTAATCGGTCAGTTCAAGCGCGGCAAATCCACTCTGGTAAACGCAATCCTTCAGGACAAAATCCTGCCGGTGGGCATCGTGCCTGTAACTGCAGTGGTTACAACAATCGAATACGGTGAAAAGGCTGCGACCGTTCATTTTACCAACGGTATCATCAAGGAAATTTCCTTCGATGAAATGTCATCTTTCATCAACGAGCAGGAAAACCAGGACAACCACCTTGGCGTTTCACAGGTTGCTCTTTACTGCCCGGCAGATTTCCTGGCAGGAGGCATGACTTTCGTGGACACACCGGGTGTAGGCTCCGTGCATCAGAAAAACACTGACGAAGCATATTCCTATGTGAAGGAAAGCGATGCTGTAATTTTCATGCTTTCTGTGGACAGCCCTATCAACCAGATTGAAATCGACTTCCTGAAAAATGCCAAGGAATACGCATCCAAGTTCTATTTTGCAATCAACAAAATCGATTCCATCGACGAAGACGATCTTGCTGACTACCTGGCATACTGCAGAAACCTTATCTGTAAGCTGATGGATGCGGATGATATCAACCTTTTCCCTGTCAGCGCCAAGAAAAACATCGGTATCGATGAACTGAAGACAGCGATTCTGGAAGACTGCCAGACCACAGTAAAGGACATCATCGCAGATTCCGCAAAGCTGAAGATGCGCGACATCGTTGCAAGTGCTCTTTCTCAGATTACTCTGTACAGAACAGCCCTTCAGCTTACACATAAAGAATTCGATGAAAAGTTTGCTGAAATTGAAGCAATGTTTGCTGAGGTTCAGGCAGAAGCCGCAGAATTTGCAGAAAACTTCAGAAGCAATCCGAGAATGCTGGAAGCTCACATGAACGACATCAAGAATCAGCTCAGCGCCAAGGTTTCCGAACTTTTCGGCATTGAGTACCATTATAATATCAGCACTGTGGACTTTTTCCGCGGCGGCCAGGTAGCCGAAGACGGCAGCCGTGACCTGCGCGAAAGCTTCACTGCAGCAGTGGCTCAGCTCTGTGCGGATCTTAAAGAAACCCTCATGGCAATCTTCATGCACCGCGAAGAAAACGCTTACACAGTAGCCCGCCGCATCAACGACCTTAACCGTCTGGTGCGTAAGCTTGTGCAGCTGAGAAGCGAGCTGGCTCAATAAAAAATAATCAATAAGACGCAAAAGTGCACCTCGGTGCACTTTTTTATGTTCTGATTGGTGCGGCGCTGTCGAATCCCATCGAATCGTGCATAATTCCCGCGTGAAATCCGCAAGGCCGCATTGTTTAACGCGACTTGCGGAAAGGCGCCGTGCAGCCACGTGTCGAATCCTACATATTTTCCGCACATCATCATTTCCCATAACATGAAAAATACCCGCAAGCTTCGTAACTGCAACGACTTGCGGGTTTTCTGTTTCAATCACTTGTATCACTCTGCAGAAAAATGCAAAGGGACTCCCTTCGCAGAACCGGGAAATTTTGCGCAAACTGAAAATTTTTTCAACGTCCATGAGGATTCGCGCGGAACTTATGCACGATTCGACAGCGCGGGGTCTGAAAGGCATCAGAGGGCTCAGGCCTTTTGAATATGGGAGAATAATATAAAACAGGACCCATATGGGTCCTGTTTTGCTATATGTGCTTATCCAAGGATATCTTGGCAGCTTTTATAATATCTTCGATAACTCTGAGCTGGCGGCTGTCGCAGTGCTCTAAAATGTTAAGAATTTCTTCGATTGATGTGCTGCGGCTGGCGGGCGTGGTGTCATAGAGAAGTTCGTCTGTGCGCACATCCAAAGCTTCGGAAAGCTCAACAAAAACCTGCAGGCTCAGCTTGGTGTTGCCTGTTTCAATATGGCTCATATGAGTGGTAGAAATACCGATTTTTTCAGCCAGCTGGTCCTGTGACATACCTGCAGCCCTTCTTCTTTTGCGTATTCTTTGACCAATTTCGTAATAGTCCATAATATTTACCGCCTATTCAATTAAATCTTACTTGAATTGTATAGGCTAAAGTGCTAGAATGAAATAAACTATATAGGCTATTTTGTGCCTATACAGTTAAAATATACGAAGAAAGGGAAGATGAAAAATGAAAAAGTTTTTAATCACCATGATGTGCGTAATAATGGTGATCGCAATGATGCCTGCGATGGCGTTTGCAACTGAGACTGAAGGCCAAGATGTTGTAGATACAACTATTCCTGCAGAAGAATCTCAGGAAGAAACCTCAGATGAAGTGACAGGATTATCTGGAGAAGGTACCGAAGCCAATCCATATCTTATTACTAAGCTGACAGAATTTAAATGGTTCAGAGATGCTGTTAACGCCGGAAACAGTTATTCCGGCAAACACATTCGTCTTGAAAATAATTTAGATCTTAACAGTGAAGAATGGATTCCAATCGGAAACTCCACAAATAAGTTCCAGGGAACTTTTGATGGTAATTATCAGACAATAAGTAATCTGGTTATCACCGGAAACAACAGTTATGTTGGACTGTTTGGTTTCACAACAAACGGTGAAATCAAGAACCTTACTTTAAATAATGCAAGTGTATCCGGGTATCTTGGTGTCGGTGCTCTTGCTGGTTCTCCTTATACCAGCAAATACACTAACATTATGCTTACAGGCCACGTTGAAATTAACGGCTTTGCTTATGTTGGTGGTGTTGGCGGCAGAAACGCATACGCAAATTGGACTGATGTAACTGTTGATGTTGATGAAACAAGTTATGTTAACGCTAATTCTATTGAAGGAGATGCAGCATATCGTACTTATGTAGGTGGAGTTATCGGTTTCTGTGGAGAAGGTGGCCATAGCTTTACAAATTTAGTTTCTAATATTGATGTAATTGGTTCCACAATTGATGCAGGCGGTATTGTAGGTATTGCTCATTATGGTAATTCATTTATCAACTGCGCATCATCTGGTGATGTAACCCTCACAGATGCAGGTGAAGCTGCTGATGCTGAAGAAATTGGTGGCATTGCAGGTGTATGGAACAATGGCGGTGATAATGTTACATTTAAGGATTGTTCGTTCACAGGAACATTAAGTGCAAACATCACAGAAGGTGTTGATTTATCTGATAATACTATTACAGGTAAAGCTTATAGTACGAGTGGGCCTGGGGAACTTGTTATTGAACAGTCTGTTGCGAAGGTTGGAGATGTTGGATATTCAACTCTGCAGGAAGCAATTGATGTAGCTGATGGTGGTGTGGTAACACTTTTACAGAATATTAAATTAAACACAACTATTAATATTCTTGATGGTAAAACAGTAACTTTAAATTTGAATGGTTATAATCTTAATTCCGAGGTGTCTAATGACGGAAAAGCTGCAGCATTAATTGTGATTAAGCCTACTGGAAACTTAACCATTAAAGGAACCGGTACTCTTGGATTTGTAGCAGCAGACCCAGACTTACAAGCAATCCCTGGATATGCTACAAATACAATCACTAATGAAGGTACATTAACGATTGAAAATGGTGTTACTATTACAAATGGAAGTAATGGTGGTGCAAGCTATGCGGTCGATGATAAGGGAACATTTATTATGAATGGTGGTGCACTTGTAGGCGAACGTTGTGCACTTCGTGTGGCAAAATATAATCAGGATAATGTATCATTTGTAATGAATGGTGGTACTATTACAGCTGCAACACCAATGTGGATTCAGCTCCCAGGATCTGATAGCAATGTAACACCAACTATTACTGTGACAATCAACAATGGTACTATACAGACTACAAAAGAAGCTAATGCTGATAATAGTATTTTATATACATATTCTTATGGCAACAGCTATAAAAAGACAACAGTTAACATTAACGGTGGTAACTTCCTGGGTGGTACAGTAAATTTCGGTTCGGGTTATAAAGGCGATATTGAAAACGTAACTATTTCCGGCGGCAAATTTGCCTTTGTTCCAGGTAGATGGGTTACTTCCGAATCTTTTGTTGATTTCACAAATAATGAGGAATCTGGGATTACAGTAAGTAAAGACATCTATAAGTTTGCTAGCGGTACATACGCTTACGAAGTGGCATCCAAAGCTCCTGCTAATTCTTCCGGAATGAACACTTGGACTAAGGGTACAGATGGAATCTACACAGAATCCTATGTAGCACCATACATCCCACCTGTAGACCCAACTCCAGTTACTCCAGCCCCATCCACTCCAAAGGATGACGTTGTAACTAACGAAACTACAAACACTGGTGCTGCTGGTGAAACTGTTGTTGCTCCTACAACTAACGCTGACGTTTCTGCAAGCACAACTACTACTAAGACAGAAACTGGCGAAGCTAAGACTGAAACTAAGGTTGAACAGACAACTGCTGACAAGATTGTTGAATCTGCAGTAGCTAACAAGTCCGAAGAAGTTGTTATCGATGCAACTACAGCTCCGGCTCCTGCAACTGGAACAACAACTCCTGCAGTTGAAACTACAGAAGCAGCAGTTACAATTCCTACAGCTACTATCGAAACTATCGCGCAGCAGACTGAAGCTGCAGTTACAATCAAGACTGACGTTGCTGAAATCAAGCTGGACAACACAGCAGCTGCTGCAATCGCAGAGCAGGCTGCAGAAGACGGTACAATCAGCATCGTTGCAGTGAAGACTGACGAAAAGGTTGTAGAAGAAGAAACTACAACTGGCGAAGCTGAAAAGGTTACAGAAGTTCACTTTGAACTTAAGGTTGTTTGCTCCGAAAGAGGCGTAATCGGTGACTTCCAGGGTGGTACAGTAACAGTTACAGTTCCAGTTCCTGAAGATATGCACACTGAAGAACTGGTTGCAGTTTACATCGATGCTCAGGGACACTACCACAGAGTAACAGGCGTTAAGAACGCAAATGGCACATTCACTTTCACAACTGACCACTTCTCCAGCTACGCTGTAATGACAGCAGAAGAAGCTGAAAAGGCAATCGCTGAACAGAAGGCTAAGGTTGAAAGCGTGAAACTCAAGCTCAGATCTGCTAACTCCAAGACTTCCAAGGGCAAGAAGGCAATCAAGCTTACAGTGAGCGAAGTTACTGACACAGGCATCGACTTTGACGGATACGTAATCTACAGATCCACAAAGAAGACTTCCGGCTTCAAGAAAATCTACACAACCAAGACTGGTACATACTACAACACATCCGCAAAGAAGGGCGTGAAGTACTACTACAAGGCTAAGGGCTTTGTGACAATCGACGGTGAAAAGGTTTACACAGGCTGGTCCAAGAAGGCAATCAGAACTGCTAAGTAATTTACTCAGGGGTGCAGCTGCAGTACATTGCAGCTGCGCCTCTTTTGTTTCAGACTGTGAGGGCACCAGATGACCAAGAATTATTACAGCGTGGACATTTCCGGGCAGAAATTTCACCGGCTGACGGCTCTTTATCCGACCGACCAGCGGAAGCGGGGCATCGTGGTCTGGCACTGCCGGTGCGACTGCGGCCGCGAAATCGATGTTTCATACAACGACCTTGTGTACACAAACATGCGCAGCTGCGGCTGTCGCAAGCAGGAGCACAACCAGGAGCTGCCGGGCTATCTGACCCATGTGGGCGGCACATCAATCGATATTCTCCGCAGCAAAAAACTCCCATCAGACAACACCTCCGGGAGAAAAGGTGTTTACAAAATCCGCGGCAAGTACACCGCCAAGATAGTTTTCCAGAAAAAGCAGTATCATCTGGGGAGCTATGAAACTTTCGAGGAGGCGGCATCTGTCCGCGCCGAGGCGGAAAGGATGCTCTTTGATGGCGCCGTGGAGTACTACGAGGCGTGGAAGGCAAAGGCGGATAAAGACGCTGAGTGGGCTGCGGCCAACCCTGTGCAGATAAAAGTAGAAAAAGAGGGTCTTGACAGGCTTAAAGTGAAGTTCATACCGGAAATTTAAACCCTGAGAGCAGATTGATTGTTTTCAGGGTTTTTAGATTTCTGTCGAATCGTGCATAACTTCCGCTCGAATCCTCATGGACGTTGGAAAAAATTTCAGTTTGCGGAAAATTTTCCGGATCTATGAAGGGAGTCCCTTTGCATTTTTCCGCAGAGTGATACAAGTGATTGAAACAGAAAACCCGCTAGTCTTTGCAATTGCAAGGCTGGCGGGTTATTTTTTATGTTATGGGAAATGATGTCGTGCGGAAAATATGCAGGATTCGACACGTGACTGCGCAGCGCCTTTCCGCAAAGTGGGTTAAACAATGCGGGCTTGCGGGTTTCACGCGGAACTTATGCACGATTCGACGGGATTCGACAACGCCTGACGCAACGCCTGACGCACTGATATGCGCCAAGACGGTGTTAAGACAGCGCAGCGTCTCTTTCTTTAGTCAGTTTGTCCAGCCAGATGACCCATTTGATTGCAGAGCGTTTGTCGGGCTGAGGGATTATGTAGTAAAGGACTTTTTTGCTGTAGATGTCGAAGTGGTCGCCGACTGAAGCGGGGAAGGCTTTGATGACGGAGGTTGGTTCGGTGAATTCCAGAGGTTCGCCATAGCACTGGCCTGTAAAACTGATGGTGTCGCGGGTCATGACGATGTGACCGGAGCCGGCGGTTTTGTCCATGTTGCCGTCAGGACCGACTACGCCAATGAGGCAGTTTGAGCGCATCGGCTTGTCCAGGTCAATCATTTCTTCCTGCCAGCTGTACCAGTCGTTGATACGTCTGAACGGGCCGCCGTGGAGTTCGTACTTGTTATCCAGGCGGGCTTCCAGGCCGCAGTAGGAGCACCATATACGCTGTTCGTCGGAGTAAATGCGGAATTCCTGGAGGCACTCAGGACACTTGTAAAGTATGCCGTCAAGGCCTTTTGCAGGGGCTTTGCACTGGTATTCCACGTCGGTGAAAATCTGGTCTTCGTCGTGGAGGATTGCGCGATCTAAACTTGCGTTGATTTCATCAATGGAAGCGGATGACGCATCTGCGCCGCTGAAAAGCTTTTCGCTGGTAACGTGGATTCTGCCGCGGCGGAATCCGGATTTGCCCCACTTAGGCAGGGTTTTGTAGGCTCCGTTTTCGGTAATGCAGTAAACATCAACGCCCAGTTTTTTTATGAGTTCAGCAGTACCTTCTGTGACCTGCACGGAGTGACCGGAGCAGGTGAGACGGCCTTCAGGGAAGATTACGATGATGTTGCCGGACTCTTTGGCACGCATGATGTTCATGATGGTTTTTACATCAGGGCAGAACATTTTTTTAGGAATTACGTGCATCTGCTCCAGAATCCAGCGGGTTTTAGGGTTGACCATGAAGTGCTGGCTGACTATGAAAGTCGGGCGGTATGGCAGCAGGGCTTTGGCCACCAGCAGAAAGTCAATGTTGGAAACATGGGGGCAGACCACGATGGAAGGTTCCTTGATATCTTTCAGCGCGTCAAGCTCATAGGTTGTGCGCAGCCAGAACTTCAGGAAAAGGCCCACCAGGAACATGCCCGGATAATATATGAAAGGATTTGGTTTCTTGATTATTTTTTTATTGGATTTATCTGCCATAGCAAAATTTCCTTTCTTAAGTAAGATAACTAAAGTATACCAATTTGCGGCGCGTATATCAAGCTGAAAACCATTGACGGACACGCTAAAAAAATATAAATTTAAGGTGAGGGTTTCCGCAGGTGCGGACGACCAATTAATGAAAAGGGAAGAAATTATATTAACAGAGCCGCCGGTAAATGTACAGTCCAGCCGTCTCCATCGCTGTTCATACTAAGACCGGTCGCGCACTTTGGGTAAATTTGCAAACGCGCCCTGTGGGCTTGAACGGTGCAAATTTGCAGCCAAAGTGCTATACTCCCTTGCGTCTTGTATGAAGCCACGCTCAGTCAAAAGGCATGGACTTGCACACTTACCGGCGTCTCTGTTTAATATAATGTTCTGGCAGATAGCATTTATGTTTCGAACGGTTTCCGCAGGAGCAGCGAGAAACAGCCAATTAAGCGGCGAACGTGAGCAGCTAAGAGTCTGGCACTGTTTGAGCTGAAAGCGAGTTTGCCAGACTCTCTGCAAACGGAGCCGTGTATTGCAGCTGTTTCCTGCGACGAGGACTAAGTGAGGAACATTTAAGGCTGTCTGGCAGCCGTACATTTTATTACAAGGAGGGACGTGCGTGGATAACGGTGCAAGTAGCTACCGCCGTTTTATCGATGGCGACAAAAGTGCCTTTGAGGAAATCATAGACCTGTACAGGGAATCTTTGATTTTGTTTATTTACAGATATACGGGAGACCTGGAGGCTGCAGAAGATCTGGCCGGGGATGTTTTTGTCGAGCTCATAATTCATCCGGGCCGGTACCGCTTCAGGAGTTCCTTCAAGACATACATATTTTCCATCGGGCGCAATAAGGCAGTGGACTATATCAGAAAGCACAGCAGGCTTACTCTGGTGGGCGAGGAAAATCTGGCAGATGTGGCTGACCTGAAAACGCTGGAAGACCATGTGGTGCGCGGTGAGGAAAACCGCCAGCTGAGCAGGGCTCTTGCCGGTATTAATGAGGATTACCGCACTGCCCTTCATCTGGTATATTTTGAGGACCTGTCCTATGAAGAAGCAGGGCAGGTCATGAAAAAGTCACGCAAGCAGGTGGAAAATCTGGTTTACAGGGGAAAGAACGCCGCAAGGGCGATTCTCGAAAAGGAGGGGTTCAGTTTTGAAAAATAGAGACGAGTTTATACAGAGTGTATGGGAAAAAAGTGAGAGAGCAATGGCTGAGGAAAAGGCGAGGAAGAGGCGCCGCCGCCAGGCAGGCGGCCTGGCAGCTGCAGCCGCCTGCCTGGCGCTGGTGATCGGGATCACCAGCGGAGGAGGTCCGGCTGAGCTTCTGGGGGACCTCCTCGGCGGCACATCTTCTGACGAGGCTGCTGTCACTGATGCATTAGTAATGTTTGAAGGTGAAGCTCAGGGCGCAGATGCTGTAACAGCTGCTGATGACAGTGACGGAGAGCCGGTAGCCCCTTCATGTGCAGGCGATGCGGCAGTATCCTGTGACGGGGCACCGGCAGGGGTACTGAAGATGAGCGATGCAGAACTTTACGGGCTTCTGCGTGAGGAAACTGAAGCGGCCCAGAAGAGCAAGGACAGTGACATTATGGGATATTTCTGCCTGCCAATCGGGGTTGAAATATCAATCTATACAGGGGACTGCTGCGAGGTTATGTATGAAAACAGCGAGAAAGGGGTTATGGAGTACATGCAGTGGTTTTACAGCCTTCCTGAGGAACAGGTGCTGACCATTGAGGAGTTTGAAAATCTGAAAGAAATTCCGACCGGATATTATAAGTTTACCATGGACTTCAGCCTGGGCGCGGATACGGAAGGCGTCGACCGGATATTTTATATCACAGGCGAAGTGACGCTTCCGTAGCCTCTGCCGGGCCGCCTCCGGTGGCCCGGCTGCTGCCGCAGCCGGAGTCACCGGGCGGCAGCGCCCAGGCCAGTACCAGAAAGGAGTATTGCGATGAAAAACAGTTTGCGTAAAATTACAGCGATGGGGCTGATTCTGCTGCTGGCTTTCAGCCTTGCGGCATGCAGCAGCGACCTGCCGCTGGAAGAAGTGATTGAGATTGATGAAATGGGGGATAATGTGAACGGAAAAGATGGTAAGACAATTAAGCTGATTGATGAAGCCTGGGCAGCTGAAAACAGCGCAGCGGATGCGCTTTCCACCCTTGAAAACATGTATGACACAGGCTGCAGGGTTCAGGACATTTCAATGGACCTTTTCAGAGCCAGCATTACTGAAGGTGAAAACGGCATGATTTCGCCGGTTTCAATTCTCATGGCCATGGCAATGGTTGAAAACGGTACTGCAGGTGGCAGTCTGAGTCAGATGGAAGAAGCTTTTGGCTGTGATGTACAGACCCTTTCTCTGTGGCTTAAAGCGTGGAGGGACTCCCTTAAGACCAGCGATTATACCAATATGAATGTTGCCAATTCTTTCTGGTTCAGGGACAGCGAGGCTCTGGATGTAAAAGAGGAGTATCTTAAATCCATTGCTTCCATGCTAAAGGCCCAGGCCTACAAGTCTGCTTTCAATCAGGGAACTGTGGACGACATGAATGGCTGGTGTGATGAAAATACCTACGGCATGATTAAGGAAGTTATAAACAGCCTTACTCCGCAGGATATGGCTGTAATACTGAACGCCACAGCCTTTGAGGGCGCCTGGGATGAAACTTATGAAGAGTATCAGATCCGCGAGGACGAGGTATTTACAAGGGAAGACGGCACTGAAGAAAAGGCAACAATGATGTACTCAAGAGAAGGCTTGTATATGGAAAACGAGCAGATGACCGGCTTCCGAAAACCTTATAAAGACGGTTACAGTTTCGTGGCACTTCTGCCGAGGGAAGGGGTAAGTGTGGCAGAATGCATTGCTGAACTGGACGGCGAAACATGGCGCGGCCTCATCAGCAGTATGCGCAGCGAAAAGGTAAACGCTGTGATTCCTGAGTTTACTTCTGCGTACAGAGTGGATAATCTTGTGAGTACTTTTGATGCTATGGGTATCCGTGATATTTTCAATCCGGCAGCTGCAGATCTTTCTGCCATGGCGGAGCTCGATGGCGGTCAGCCGCTCTTTGTCAGCGGAATAATCCACAAGACTTTCATCGAAGTGAACAGAAAGGGCACCCGTGCGGCGGCTGTTACCGGCATAAAGGTGGGCGCTACAGCTTACATGCCTGAAAAAATCTACGATGTCCGTCTGGACAGACCGTTTATCTATGCAATCGTTGATGATGGTACCAATACACCTATGTTCATCGGTACAACCATGAGCATAGCGGCGGAAGAATAGCTCCGCATCAGAGGAGGGGTAATTATGAAGATGATGAAAAAAATCCTGTGCTTTTTTATGGCGGCGCTTATGGTGTTTTCTCTGGCGGCATGTAGTCCTGAGCCTGGCGCAATTTCAGAAATCGGCGGCCAGTCCGGGGAAACTGTCAGCCTTACAGCAGAAGTTGAACTGAGCGCAACGCCGCTGGCTCCTGACCGTTACTGTCCTGTTGGCGAGTATGAAAGCATCCGCGCCATGGCAATGGAGATTTTTAAGGAAACTGCGTCCATCAGCGAAGAAAAAAACCTGCTGATTTCACCTGTTTCCATCATGACTGCCCTGGCTATGACAGCACAGGGTGCTGAGGCAGAAACTCTTGCCCAGTTTGAAGAAGCTTTTGGAAAGGATGCTGCATTCTTTGCTGCTCTTATGACAGCATACGCCGACACAATCACCATGTACAATGAAACTGCAGAAGTTTCTCTGGCCAACTCGGTCTGGATACGCGATGATGCAGAACGGCTTACTGTAAAGGATGATTTCCTTGCCAGGTGCAATAACATGCGGGCAGAAGTCTTCAGGTCTGCTTTCAATGAGGGAACTGTGCGTGATGTGAACAGCTGGGTAAAGAAAAACACTGATGGAATGATCGACTCAATTATTGAGGATATTCCTGACGAAGCGGTGATGTACCTTATAAATGCTCTTGCCTTTGACAACGAATGGCAGCACATATATGAAAAAAGTCAGATAAGAAGCGGCAGATTCACAACTGCAGACGGCAAGGCCCAGAATGCAGAGTTTATGTATTCCGGCGAAGGTACTTTCCTGAAGGATGACAAGGCAAGAGGTTTCATAAAACCTTATAAAGACGATTTCAGTTTTGTGGCAATTCTGCCCGATGAGGGTGTGTCTGTGGATGAGTACATTGCAGGTATGAATGAAAACACCTTATCGGATCTTGTCGAAGGCGGAAAGGATATATGGATGGTTGATGCTGGCATACCGAAGTTTTCGGCTGAAGCTTCAGAAAACCTTATGCCGGTGCTTCAGAACATGGGACTTACCGAAATGTTTGATGAAAACAACGCTGATTTCGGCGCAATGGCCACATCCACGAGGGGAAATATTTTTATAAGCAAAGTGGCTCACAAGGCTTTTATAGAGGTTGACAGCAGGGGAACACGCGCCGGTGCTGTGACTATCGTTGAAGCAAGCGACGGTGCGGCTGCCGCCGAACCTGAAACCGTAATCCTTGACCGTCCGTTTATCTATATGATAGTTGACGATTATGCCAACGAAAGCCTGCCGTTGTTCATCGGAACGGTGGAAACCATGGAGTAAGGTGGTGGCAACTGTGAAAAAATATATTGTTATTATTATGATGGTGCTGATTCTGACGCTGCCCGGATGTGCAAATGGGCAAAATGGCGATCTTTCAGGAAATGGTACAGAATCAGGACAGCCGGTTTCCGCAGGCATCCTCGACGATGAACCGCCCGCACTAACTGTGACCTGCGGTATGGAAACCATAAAAGCACTTTCGGGAAATTACAGCTGGGAAAATTATATGGGCGGCGAGATTGGCAGTGCGGTAATTGCCTGCGGGGCGCATCCGCTGCAGTGCCGCGACATAACGCCTGTAATTGTCCTTGGAGAAGAAAGAACTGCAAGCCTGATTTTCGGCGATGCTCCCCAGCCTGACAAACTGGAAATTATCTGTTACAGCACTGACGACTGGGAGAATATGGATGCCCGCGGCAAGTTGAATGACATCATGACCACTGTTCCACCCGAAATCAAGCTGGGCAAGGAAACTATCTACGTTGTAAATGCAGAATGGACTGATGCGGACGGTTACGGGGGTAAGGCGGAGTATTCATTTTATACCAGCTAAGCACTTAATATCATAAGGTGTTTTCATTTTTGCAAATTAGTTTTCTATGGAAAACTTTTTACCAAAAAAGAAAACCACCTATAATTACGATAAAAAACGGGCGTTTTTGATTATATATAGACAAAACACATAGACAATAAACTGTCGAAATATAAAAACAATTTTACTTTTATGGTATGCGGGCGTATAATCAGTATTGTAAAGAATTGAAATTTCAAATCACCTCCTATATTATGATTTAGATTTCTGAGACTTTGACAATTCCATTCCATTTCTTGGGACCATCAGCAGGTGAGGCAGATGGTCTTTTGTTTTTTTGATTATTCCATGCTCTTTACAAAACCTTTCTCCGGTGCTAAAATATCCTTTAGGTGCCTGTACGCACAACAACAAATGTTAAATACACAATTCAAGGAGATATATAAAAATGAACGAATATTCAAATGTAAAAAAAGTAATCGGTGTAGTTTCCGGTAAGGGCGGCGTTGGTAAGTCTTCCGTAACTTCCATGCTGGCAGTTGCTACACAGAGATTAGGTTATAAGGTTGCAATTCTTGACGCAGATATTACTGGTCCATCCATTCCACAGGCTTTCGGCATTAAGGAAAAGGCAACAGGCACTGACGAAATGATTATTCCTGTAGAATCCAAGACAGGTATCAAGGTTATGTCTGTAAACGCACTTTTAGAAGACACAACTGACCCTGTAGTGTGGAGAGGTCCTGTTCTCAGCGGAGTTATCGAACAGTTCTGGAACAATGTAGTGTGGGAAGATATCGATGTTATGTATGTGGATATGCCTCCTGGAACAGGTGACGTTGCGCTCACAGTTTTCCAGTCACTGCCGCTTGATGGTATTGTAATTGTAACTTCACCTCAGGAACTTGTTTCCATGATCGTTGAAAAGGCTGTAAAGATGGCTCAGCTTATGAACGTTCCTGTAATTGGTATCGTTGAAAACATGGCATACTTCACATGCCCTGACTGCGGCCAGAACCACAGAATTTTCGGTGAAAGCCACGTTGGCGAAGTTGCTGCCAAGTACGGAATCACTGAAATGGCTGAACTGCCTATGAACAAAAAAATCGCAGCTGCATGTGACAAGGGCATGATTGAACTCTTTGAAGGAACATGGCTGGACAAGATGGTTGAAGCCTGCCTTGCTGCTGACAATCCTGACAAACATGACGGTATGCCACAGCCACCGGAAGGATGCACAGGCGACTGCTCAAGCTGCGGCGTCGACGGATGCAGCTCCTGCCACTAATATTTGATATAAAATTCACCAAAAGCACACACATTGTGTGCTTTTTTTTCGTACAATATTTCCTGACAACAGGAGGAAATGGGTAATGTTTGGATATGTTTTAGTAAATAAACCGGAACTTAAGATAAAAGAATTTGAAAAATACCGCAGCTACTACTGCGGGCTTTGTCATGCGCTGGCAGACAGGCACGGGCAGACAGGCAGAATGACTCTCAACTACGACATGACTTTTTTGATCATGCTTCTCAGTGACCTTTACGACCAGGAAGAAACTCTGGAAGAAAGCCGCTGCATTGTTCACCCGGTCCACAGGCACACAAGCCGGAGAACGGAAGTGACCGACTACTGCGCCGATATGTGCGTACTTCTGGCATACTATAAGTGTCAGGATGACTGGAACGACGAAAAGAAAGTTTCGGCCAGAGCGAGCATGGCAGCGCTGAAACATAAGGCGGACAAGGTTGCTGCCAAGTATCCTGAAAAGGCAGAGCTGATTGCCAAGAAGATGAACATGCTGACCATCGTCGAAAGTGCCAGAAATCTTCCTATGGACAAGGTTGCCAAGGTTTTCGGGGAAATCATGGCGGAAGTTTTTGTGTATAAGGACGATGTGTGGAAGGAAGACTTGTACAGACTGGGATTTTTCCTGGGCAAGTATATCTACCTGCTGGATGCTTACGAAGATATTGAAAAGGACCTCAAAACCGGAGATTACAATCCTTTCAGGGAAATTTACGGAAATGAGAACTTTGATGAACAGGTGCTGAACATGCTTCTTCTCATGATCGGTGAGTGTACAGATGCATTTGAGCGGCTTCCTTTAGTAGAAAATGTTGAAATTTTACGGAATATATTGTATTCTGGAGTATGGGTACGTTATGGCAAGTCCAAAACGACCCGGCTTGAAAAAGAAAAGAAAGAGGATAATTAATGGATCCATATAAAGTTTTAGGAGTAAGTTACAACGCTTCTGACGATGAAATAAAGAAAGCCTACCGCCAGCTGAGCCGTAAGTACCATCCGGACGCCAATGTGGGCAACCCTAATCAGGAGCAGTACGAAGAAAAGTTCAAGGAAGTCCAGCAGGCATACAATCTGATTATGGACCAGCGCCAGGGAAAGGCCCAGGCTCAGCAGGGATACGGTGACGATTTCTGGGGTTTCGGCAGTTATACCAATGCTTATGGCGGCCAGAGCCAGCAGACCGAAAGCCAGGATGAAAAATATCTACGCTCTGCGCTGAACTATATTCAGAACGGCTATTACAGAGAGGGCCTCAATGTGCTGGAACAGGTACAGGAAAGACGCGGACCGTGGTTCTATTACAGCGCTTTTGCCAATTACAAAGTGGGCAACAACGCTATCGCTATTGAACATGCCAAGGCGGCGTGTGCCTTTGAACCAAATAATTATCACTATGCAAATCTTCTGCGCCAGATGCAGGGCGGCGAAACCAGGTACCAGCAGAGAAGCGCCCAGTACGGCGGAAATCCGTCCTTGTACGGCAGCAATTACTGCGGCCAGATGTGCGGAGCTTGTCTTGTCGCAAATCTTTGCTGCGGCGGGGGATATATGGGTCTGCCTATTATTCTTTGCTGCTAAATCGTATACGAAGACCACTGTAAAAAGTGGTCTTTTTTTAATACAATCGCTTTAGCTCATTGAAATTTTTTGTGTATGTGGTAAAATAATATACTAAAGCGATACAAATGATAACAGAAGAGGTTTTAATAATGAACAGAAATGACGGAAGACTGCAGGATCAGATCAGACCTGTAAAAATCACCGATAATTATTTAATGAGTCCTCAGGGTTCAGTGCTTATCGAAATGGGTAATACTAAAGTAATCTGCACTGCCACAGTGGAAAATTCCACGGCGCGCCATCTTGTGGGCACCGGTCAGGGCTGGGTAACTGCTGAATACGGAATGCTCCCAGGTTCCACAGGCACACGCAAAAAAAGAGATAAAGGCGGCAAACAGGACGGCAGAAGTGTTGAAATCCAGCGACTTATCGGACGTTCACTCCGCTCTGTTGTGGATATGCAGAAACTGGGCGAAAGAACAATCTGGATTGACTGCGACGTAATCCAGGCAGACGGCGGCACCAGAACTGCTTCCATAACAGGTGCTTTTGTGGCAATGGTACAGGCAATGCAGTGGATGCAGGCTGAAGGCATGATTGACGAACTGCCGATTACAGGATATGTTTCCGCAATCAGCGTGGGAATTATCGAAGAAGGCCCTGTCCTTGACCTTTGTTATGAAGAAGATTCAAGAGCAATCGTTGACATGAACGTGGTAATGAACGACCGCGGTGAATATATTGAAATTCAGGGAACCGGTGAAGAAAGACCTTTCAACCCGGCAGAACTGACCACTTTACTTGAACTGGGCGCAAAGGGCTGCAGCCAGCTTCACCAGCTCCAGAGGGAAATTATCGAAAAGAACGTATAGACAAATCGGAGGGTGACTACAATGGCGACAGAAAAAATTATCGTTGCAGCATCACGCAACAAGCATAAAATAGAAGAAATCGAAGCAATCACAAAGAAATTCGGCATGTCCATCATTTCCAGAGACGACGCAGGTGTGCCGCCTGTGGAAATTGAAGAGGACGGCGAAACTTTTGAAGAAAATTCTTTCAAGAAGGCCAATGAAATCATGAAGATGTGCGGCAAGATTACTCTTGCTGACGACTCCGGCCTTATGGTGGATTATCTGGGCGGAGCACCCGGTGTTTATTCTGCACGTTTTGCAGGTGAAGACGGCAATGACGAAAAGAACAATGCCAAGCTCCTCAAGCTTCTTGAAGATGTTCCTGCCAAGGAAAGAACTGCACAGTTCGTATCCGTAATCACCATGGTTTTCCCTGACGGCGAAACACTGGTGGCAAGGGGTGAATGTCCGGGCAGAATAATTACTGTGCCTGCGGGAGAAAATGGTTTCGGATACGACCCGCTTTTCGTACCGGATGGCTGTGACAGAACTTTTGCACAGCTTACATCTGAAGAAAAGAACCAGATCAGCCACAGAGCCAACGCACTTGTGGAGCTGGAAAAACTTCTGGCCGCAAAGGGTTTATAGTCAATATGAATTAAAAAAGGAGAACGCGCAATGAGCAGGGAGAGAATCAAAAATATGATTGTCCTCGGAATCAGTCAGTTCCGGGACCCATATTACCAGGGTGTGCCTGCACAGCTGGCGTTCTATCTTTTTTTGTCGATTTTACCGACTTTTATTTTGCTGTCCCAGCTCCTGGGTCTGTTTTCCCTGTCTGTGGATGAACTGCAGCAGTGGGCAGGCATCAATATAACAGGTGAGGGAATGGATGCTCTCAGTGAAATGCTCAGCTACTCGCCCAGCGGCGCCAACAGTATTTTTCTGGCGGTGATTGCTCTGTGGGCGGCGTCCAGGATGCATTTTGCACTTATAAGGATTACCAACTACACTCTGACCGACGGACAGAGTACCGGCGCAGGGTACTTCAGAGAGCGTCTGCGTTCTGTGAAGACAATCATCATAACTTTGTTTACCATTGTGTTTGCCCTTATTGTGCTGGTTTACGGGCCTGTAATTCTTAAACTTGTCTTCGGACCGGTGGTGGGCGCAGAAATCGCCGATGCAGCATGGGTGGCTCTCAGGTGGCCCCTTGCGCTGGCGCTTTATTTCCTGATGATTTCATATAACTATTATGTACTGCCGACAGTACGTGTGCCGTTCAGGGATATTGTGCCGGGAAGCGTGCTTGCATCACTGGGATTTTTACTGGTAACATATTTTTTCAATCTTTATACAACATTCAGCAGCAATTATAACGTGCTCTACGGGTCCTTTTCCAACATAGTGGTGCTGCTGTTCTGGTTCCTGCTTCTGGGCTGGGTAATGTGCCTGGGGGTAACGCTGAACAGAATATGGTGGGCAACCAGAGAAGAAAACCGCAAACCAATTGCGGCCAGCGCCCATGCGCGGCGCAAACCGCTTAACAGATTTTAAGCCAGTTTATTTCCGGTTTATGGTTTTGATGTAGATTATGATTACAAAAGGGCTGAAAAAGCCAAGGGGGAATTTTTACATGAGACAGAAAGCACTTATTATCATCAATCCCATGTCGGGGATGAAACGTGCCAACAAGCACCTTACAGACATTGTAGATGTTTTTACCAAAGCAGGCTATGTCTGCATTGTTATGACAACGCTGCAGCGCGGCGACGGCACTGTATACGCCAGAGAGTGGGCAGACAAGGTCAATCTGATTGTGGCCGTCGGCGGAGACGGAACTTTCAATGAGGTGGTGGCAGGCGTCATGGAAAGCGGAGAAAGAGTCCGCATCGGTTACATTCCGTCCGGAAGTACCAATGATTTTGCCAGCAGCCTGAACCTCTCAAAGGACATTGTTAAGGCGGCCCGTGACATTGCAGATGGCAGTCCTGTTTCATTCGATATCGGCAGTTTCAACGGGCGTAAGTTCTCTTATGTGGCATCTTTCGGTGCATTCACCGAAGCTTCCTACGGAACGCCGCAGAATGTCAAGAACGCTCTGGGACATCTGGCATACATCCTTGAAGGAATCAAAAGCATTTCTTCAATCAAAAAATCCCACATGGTCATCGAAGCTGACGGGAAGGTTTACGAAGGCGACTATATTTTCGGTGCAATCAGCAATGCAACCTCCCTGGCAGGAATTCTGACCATCAATCCTGAGTATGTTGACATGAGCGACGGCAAATTTGAGCTGCTGCTTATCAAGGCACCTAAGGACCTGATTGACCTTACTGAAATTGTGTACATGCTGTCTTCTCAGGACTATAATTCCGGCATGCTGACGTTCATAAATGCCCGCAGTTTTAAGATTACAGCGGACGCAGATAATCCGTGGTCACTGGATGGTGAGTATCAGGCAGGCTGCGAAAATATTGAGATTGCAAACCACCACCATGCCATTGAGCTGGTGATGAACAAAGAATGAAAATGTAAAAAATTTCTATTGACCTGAAACATACTTTATCATATAATATTAGTGAAGAAGTTGTCGTAGAGCCACGACAACCTTAAAATAAAGAAAGCTCGCAGAGAAGATTTTGCCGTAGAGCGCGGCAAACTAAAAATAAAAAAAGCTCGCAGAGAAGATAATGTCCCCCTATGAAAATAGGGGGAATTTCTTTATAGGAAGAGGTGTGTACAATGAAATATACGTTTTTATCTCAGCAGTTTTATGACGAGCATTCAGAGCATACTGAAATTGAACAGAAAATTGACCGGCCATATGTGCAGGTTATCGTGGAAGTAGGAGGAGTGCTTTTTGCTGTACCGATGCGTTCCAACATCAACCATAAGAATGCTTATTTTACAGACAAAGTTAAAAAATGCGGTATCGACTATTCCAAAACTGTGGTAATTACTGATGAAGAAACTCAGTTGGATAACGAACGCAGACCATTTATCAGGGAAGAAGAATTCAAGGCTTTGATTGGCAAGGAATATGAGGTTAAGTCGGGACTTGAAAAATATATCCGTACATATAAAAAAGCTAGTATTCGTCGTGACGTGCCAAGAAACGATCTGCTTTGTAGATTCAGTACCCTGCAGTATTTTGAGGAGTATATATAAAAATTTGACTTCACCACTTTCGTGTGTTAAAATATGCACAAACATGAAAGGGGGAATTGGCATGAAAAGATTTACTATACTGTTATTGATTACAGTTATAGTGTTGGGGTGTTTTGGCTGCTCGAATGAAATGCCGGGCGACAAGCTTGTTGATGCAGATTTCATTACAGCTCTCACTGACAAAGGAATTCCGGAAAAATTCTTGGAAAATCTTGAAACTGCCGACCTTATGGTTATGCATGATGAACTGTTGGATGTTGAACTGGGTGAAATTAAATTTACGGAAACTATTACAGATGAAGCAAAGATTAACATGCTTATTGTACCTGTAAAAGATGGCTGTACTATCAGCAGAACGACCTGTGATTGCATAAGGGTTTATGGTACTTACATATGGAATAACCGGGGAATTACGTTTTCAAGAGAAGACGAAATAGAACTTACGTATGATGGAAAATATCTGTCCAATGGCTCAGATTTGAAACTTACAAGGTCATACAAGGGCAAGCCGGATGGAAGTAAAATGAAATGTATCTATGATGAAAGCGGATTTGCAACCCTCGGTCAGGGATATTCCCGCTGGTATCATCCTGTGAAACTGGGATTTGGTAAGCATGTACAGAAAGGTGTTTTCGGTCTGGTACTAGCACCGACTTATATGTATGCTAAAGTTCATCCTCTGGAGTCCGCTGAAAAGATTGAAATTGATGTAAGTCTGGAGTACAAAGTTCATAAACGTGTAAAAAAAGCCAATGCTACGCAGGAAGATGAGCCGCATAAATTAATACTTAAAACCGAACTATATATACCAGAATAAAAATGTAAAAAAGTCTGAGGCACTGGCCCCAGACTTTTATAATGCTCAAAAATATTTATTTTTCAATCTTTCTGATACTGATGATATTGGCACCCTTTTCACCGCCGAAAATGATTTCGTCTTTGAGTTCGCCGGCAACAGATACAAGGAGATAGGATATTCCGTCATCTCTTCTGCCGCCGATTACTCTGGTCACAGGAATTTCGGCGTCGCGTAACATATATGTAAGATCAATGACAGGGTTGTTGGAATTTTTCATCATGACAGCAAGTCTGCAGCCACTATGAAACGGTCCCATGTTTACCCGAGGGAAGTTTACGGAATTGATGATATTTCCGTTTTCGAAGTAGTCACGCATCTGTTCCACAGCCATAACTGCGCAGTTGTCTTCTGCTTCTTCGGTGGAAGCGCCCAGGTGAGGGAGCAGGATTACGTTATCAAGCCCTACAAGGTTGTCATTTGGGAAGTCAGTAACATACTGAGAAACCTTTCCTGATTCCAGTGCAGCGGCCAGGTCCATATCCTTTACAAGTTTATCTCTTGAGAAGTTGAGAAGAACCGCGCCGTCTTTCATTGCTTCGAACATTTCCTTGTTGATCATGCCCTTGGTGGAGTCAGTTGCAGGAAGGTGAAGGGTTACGAAGTCGCAGATTGCAAGCATTTCCTTCAGGTCTGTGTATACGCTGATACCTTCGCCGCCGGAAGTGTAGTAAGGGTCGTAGCCTGCGATTTCCATGCCGAGAGCCTTGGCAGAAGAAGCTACTTTGCGGCCGATAGCACCAAGCCCGATGATGCCCAGAGTCTTGCCCATGATTTCATGGCCTGCAAACTGGGATTTGCCTTTTTCAACCTGCTTGCTCACATCTTCTGTGAGACCCTTTGCCCATGTGAGGGCGGAAGGAACGTTTCTTGCTGCAAGAAAAAGACCGCAGAGAACAAGTTCCTTTACTGCATTTGCATTGGCACCTGGTGTGTTGAAAACTACTATGCCTTTTTCTGCGCATCTGTCCAGAGGGATGTTGTTTACACCTGCACCGGCTCTTGCAATTGCCTTCAGTTCACATGAAAACTCCATTTCATGCATGTCCTGGCTTCTTACCAGAATTCCGTCTGCTTTGTTTACATCTTCTGTGATTATGTACTCTGCACTCAGGCAGTTAAGTCCCGCAGGAGAAATCTTATTTAAAGTCGAAATATGATACATTGTAATACCTCCTTAAGAAAATTTTAATTCTCTCACAACAGTATATCACTTTACGAAATTAAGGTAAAGTGGTACAATAACATCAAATAGATTTTTTTTAGGAGGGGCAAAAAAATGAACAGTTATGACCGTATATACAATTTCTCTGCAGGACCTTCAATGCTTCCTCTCGAAGTACTTGAAACCGTTCAGGCAGATTTACTTAACTATAAAGGCAGCGGCCAGTCCGTTATGGAAATGAGCCACCGCTCAAAGGAATACCAGAGAATCATCGATGAAGCAGAAGCTGATTTAAGAGAGCTGATGAACATTCCTGATAACTACAAAGTTCTTTTCCTTCAGGGCGGCGGCACACTGCAGTTTTCAATGGTACCGCTGAACCTTCTCAGAAACAGCAAGAAAGCGGATTATGTGGTTACAGGCACATGGGCGAAAAAAGCATATAAAGAAGCGACCAAGTTCGGCGACATCAGAGTTATCGCATCTTCTGAAGCAGACACTTTTACATGGGTTCCTAAGATTACTGCAGATGATGTAAGACCTGACGCTGACTACGTATATATAACTACAAACAATACAATCTACGGAACCAAGTTTAATTACGTTCCTGAAACAGGCGATATTCCGCTGGTAGCAGATATGTCATCCAACATTCTTTCAGAAGAGCTGGATGTGACAAAGTTCGGCGTAATCTGGGCTGGTGCACAGAAAAACGTGGCACCTGCAGGTGTGACCATCGTTATCATCCGCGAAGACCTTATCGGCCATGCACCGGCAGAAGCACCTACATATCTTGACTACAAGATTCACGCAGACAATGGTTCTATGTACAATACACCTCCTGCATTTGCTATTTATGTGGCAGGAGAAGTTTTCAAGTACCTGAAGAGTATCGGCGGCATTAAGGAAATGGAAAGACGCAATGTGGAAAAGGCTCAGATGCTCTACGATTATATCGACCAGAGCAGGCTTTTCAGCTGTCCTGTAGCCAAAGAAGACCGTTCAATCATGAACGTGGTATTCGTGACAGGCGATGCAGACCTTGATAAAAAGTTCGTGGCAGAAGCCAAGGAAGCAGGACTTGTGAATCTGGCAGGCCACCGTTCAATCGGCGGCATGAGAGCAAGCATTTACAATGCAATGCCAAAGGAAGGCGTTGAAGCTTTAATTGAATTTATGAAAAAGTTTGAGGAGAACAAATAATGAAATACCTTATTGTTGTACCCGATGGTTCGGCAGATGACCCTATTGAAAGCCTCGGAGGCAGAACTCCTCTTGAAGCAGCAGAACTTCCATGTATCGACTGGCTGGCTGCAAGAGGCGAAACCGGAAGCTGCAGAACTGTTCCTGAAGGAATCAGTCCGGGAAGCGACTGTGCAAATCTTGCGGTGATGGGATATGACCCGCGCAGGTACCTGACAGGACGCTCTCCTCTTGAAGCAGGTTCCATTGGAATTGATATGGGTGATGATGACATTTCTTTCAGAGTTAATCTGATTACAATTGACCCGGCGGGGGCATCTGAGTATGAAGACTATATTGTCCGTGACCATTCTGCCGGCGATATTACCCAGGAAGAAGCAGTTGAACTGGCAAAATGCATGGCTGAGCACTTCAATGAAGAGGGGCTGACCATGTATCCAGGTACAGGATACAGACTCTGCATGCTTATAAAAACCAGTCATCCTAACGGCCACACAGCATATAAATGTGTGCCGCCTCATGACATTCTGGACCGCCCGGCAAAGGAGTATCTGCCTGCTGGTGATGGTTCTGCGAAATTTGTCGAAATGATGAGGAAAAGTTACGATATTCTTAAAGACCACCCTGTAAACAAGGCCCGTATTGAAAAAGGTCTCAATCCTGCCAACAGCCTCTGGATATGGGGGCAGGGTACAAGGCCCCAGCTTCCGGACTTCAGAGAAAAGTACGGGGCAGCAGGAACAGTAATCTCTGCAGTTGACCTTATCAAGGGAATCGGCAAGTTTGCAGGTATGGAAGTTCCTTCTGTGAAAGGTGCAACAGGCAATATACACACCGACTTTGAAGCCAAGGTGCAGACTGCCATCGATGCATACGAAAAGGGTCAGGACCTGGTATACATGCACATTGAAGGTACTGATGAATGTTCACATCTTGGAGAACTTGCAAATAAAATCAGATGTGCAGAATATGTGGATAGCAGAGTAGTAAAGCCTCTTTATGAATACCTTAAAGGAACGGGAGAAGACTTTAAAATCCTCATAATTCCGGACCACAGAACTCCTCTGCGCATAAGAACTCACAGCAGCGACCCTGTGCCGTTTGTCATTTATGACAGCCGCAGGGAAACTGAACCTGATGATTCAAAACAGTTTAATGAAAGAGCAGCCCTGGCAGCCAATAATCACTATGAAGACGGGTTTACTCTGGCAGATCATTTTTTTGAAAAATAATAAAGTAAGAGAAAACAGGTAAGAATTAATGAAAAGATTTTTTAAAGCAGCAGTAATCCTCACTATGGTGCTTGTAATGACAGCAGGCTCATTCGGTACAGCTTTCGGCGCCACACTCAGCGTTGATGCTGAAAGTGCGGTGATTTACTGTGCCACAACAGACGAAATAATCTGGCAGAAGAATGCCGGCAAGGAAATGAATATGGCCAGCATCACCAAAATCCTCACCTGCCTTATTGCCGCAGAAAAACTGGACCTTAACAAAGAAGTGACCGTTGCAAAGGAAGCTACTCAGGTTCCGCTTGTGGAACCGATGGTGAGAGAAGGCGAAAAGATTAAGGTAAGCGACCTGATGCACATGGCGCTTATGGTTTCTGCCAACGATGCTGCGGCAGCCCTTGCATGTGAAGTTGCAGGCAGCCAGAAGGAATTTGCCAAGCTGATGAATGCCAAGGCGAAGGAGCTGGGATGTACAAACACCAACTTTGTAAACGCCAGCGGTGTATATCACAAAGACCAGCACTCAACGGCAAAGGACATTGCGCTCATTGCTGCGGCAGCCTTTGGAAATCCTGATGTGAGAAGAATTTCGGGAACAAGGGAATATACTGTGCCTGAGACCAACAAGGGCCCGGCAGAAAAACTTAAGAATCTGAATCTTTTCCTTGAAGGCGGAGAATTGACCATCAACGAAGAAAAGACTTCTGCGAAAAAGTATAAGGAAGTTTTTGCGGGCAAGACAGGTACCACCAATGAAAACAAAGCCACAATGGCAGCCGGCATGGAGTGGGACGGTCTTGAAATCTATGCAGTTGTTCTGGGAACTACACAGGGCAGACGCTATGTGGATATGAAGAAACTCTTTGACTATGCCAAAGAAAATGTCCAGAGATTCGATGCATTCAAAAAAGGAGATATTTTTGAAGAGGGAAGCCTGCTGGGCGGCGCCACCAACAAGGTAAAGGGTATGGCGGCGGCAGACGGTATTCTCAACCTTCCTGAAGGAGCATCTGCTGCGCTGGTTTCATCCAAGGCAGTATACAATGAAGAACTGCAGGCTCCGGTTGTAACAGGTCAGGTTATCGGCCGCATTGACGTTTATATGGGCGACGAAGTTGTAAGAACTGTGGACCTGCTTGCAGCAGAAGACGTTGAAGAAGGATGGTTCCTTTCAAAGTGGGGAATCACCAACCTGCAGACAATTTTTATCATCGGTGGAATTGTACTTGTAATCGGTTTTGTTGTGCTGATTATGGTACTCCGTTCGATAAACAAGAAAAAAAGAGCTGCGGCAAGAAAAGCCAAGCTCAGAAAAATGGCTCTCCAGCAGATGGAGAATGACCACGATCACCAGCAAAGGAACTGGCCATATTAATGTTTGATATTAAGGAAAATTTGAAAAAACTCCCGGACACTCCGGGAGTTTATATGCATAAGGATAAACTGGGTCAGGTCATCTACGTGGGAAAGGCGATTTCCCTGAGAAACCGCGTGCGGCAGTATTTCCAGGCGTCGGCAAACCACAGTCCAAAGGTTAAGGCTATGGTTTCACATATTGCCGAGTTTGAGTATATTACATGCCAGACGGAGATGGAAGCCCTTATTTTAGAGTGCAATTTAATCAAGAAATATGCTCCCAAATATAACGTGCTCCTCCGCGATGACAAAACCTACCCGTATATAAAAGTTACGGTTCAGGAGGAATATCCGAGGGTGCTGAAGACCCGTCTCATCGAAAAAGACGGCAGCAAGTATTTTGGACCTTACAGCGACGCAGGGGCCGTAAACCAGATAATTGATCTGCTCAATAAAATTTTCGTGCTGAAACGGTGCTCTGCAAAAAGCTTCCCGCCTGACTTCAGACCTTGTCTCAACTTCCATATCGGTGAATGCCGGGGAATCTGCGCAGGGTACATCAGCCCGCAGGATTACAGGAAGTATGTGGACAGAGCTCTGGAATTTCTGGGCGGCCGGCAGAAACCTCTGCTGGACTATCTGACAGACAAAATGACACTGGCGGCAGAAGAACTGAACTTTGAGGAGGCAGCAGTCTACCGCGACTATATAACATCGGTGAAATCCCTTGGAGAGGTCCAGCGCGTGACCATGGTCGGCGGCAAGGACCTTGACATGGTCCTGCCTGTGGGCAGCGGTGAAAACGCATCGGTGGTGCTTTTCACCGTACGCGCCGGCAAACTGAGCGGCAGGGAAACTTTCAATATGAGTGCCGAAGGCGAAGATGATTATGACAGCCTGGTTGGCGAGTTCATCAAACAGTACTACAGCCAGTGGGCTGTGGTTCCTGGTGAGATTATTGTACCAAAGCCGCTGAAAGAGGCTGAGCTTATCGAAAAGTATCTTGAAAGTCAGGGGGAAGGCCGGAAAGTGCGTATATTTGTGCCTCAGAAGGGCGACAAGAGAGCGCTGCTGGAACTGGCCAAGCGTGATGTGGTGGAAATGGCCAAGACTCTGGAAATCAAGGTTGCTACAGCCCGCGAAAAGGAAGAAACTCTCCGTGCTGCTCTTGCAAAAATCACAGGCAGGGAGCAGGAAAGCTACAGGGTGGAATCCTACGACATTTCAAATACCAATGGCGTGGATACCGTTGGCGCAATGGTTGTTTTCCGCAATCTTAAGCCTGTGCGCAAGGATTACCGCCGCTTTAAAATCAGGACTGTGGAAGGACCTGATGATTACGGAAGCCTTACTGAAATGCTCACGAGACGTTTTAAACGTGCGCTGGATGGTGACCCTTCATTCAGTACTTTGCCGGACCTTATTCTGATGGACGGCGGTCAGGGCCAGGTCAGTGTGGCCGAAAAGGTTCTCAGAGAACTGGGAATCAGACTTCCTGTGCTGGGCATGGCCAAGGATGACAGCCACAGAACCCGCGCTCTTGTGGACGGACAGGGTAATGAATCCGAACTGCGGGATGATCCGCTACTGTTTAAATACTGCGGAACTATCCAGGAGGAAGTTCACCGCTTTGCTATTGAGTATCACCGCAGCCTGCACAACAAAAACACCATCGGCTCGGTACTTGATAATGTGAGGGGCATCGGCCCTACCAAGCGAAATGCACTTCTGTCGCATTTCAATTCCATTGAGGACATAAAAAAAGCATCAGTGGAAAAACTGATGGAAGTTGATGGAATCACAGAAAAAAATGCCCGGACAATAAAAGAATATTTCGGACAGACGGAGGATAAGGATGGAAATTAAAAAAGTATTGGTAACACTTCCTGTGAGTCAGGAGCACAGAGAAAAAATCGAAGCAGTATTGCCGGAAGCAGAGTACACATACTTCGGTGGTTATACACCCGATGATGAACGTATTAAACCAACCCCTGAACAGCTTGAAGATGCTGATGTAATTCTGGGTTCAGTATCTCCGAAGCTTCTGCAGCACTGCAGAAGACTGAAATTCTTCCAGCTTTTCAGCTCCGGTGTGAACCTTTATATGAACGGTGTTCTTCCGGAAGGCACAGTGATGACATGTGCTACAGGCGCGTATGGACTGGCGATTTCAGAATGTATGCTGGCAGGACTTTTCATGCTGCAGAAAAATATGCTTCAGTACATGGACAACCAGAAAAAACATATATGGAAAGGTGCCGGTATGACCAGATCAATCTGCGGTTCAACAGTCCTTTGCGTAGGTGCAGGAGACATCGGCTGCGAATTCCTGAAACGGTGCAAGGCTCTTGGCGCATATACAATCGGCGTGAGAAGAAGTTTCAGCGAAAAGCCTGAATACATGGACGAACTTTATATGATTGACCAGGTTGATGAGCTTCTTCCAAGAGCGGATGTAGTGGCGTCAGTGCTGCCTGAAACTCCGAGAACAATTCACCTTTTTGATGAAGAACGCCTGTCAAAGCTCCGCAGCGATGCAGTTTTCATAAATGTGGGACGCGGTACTACCGTTGATAATATGGCCCTTGCAAAGCTTCTTGAAGAGGGAAGAATCGGCGGCGCAGTGCTTGATGTTTTTGAGAAGGAGCCCCTTCCTGAAGATCATCCTATCTGGGATGCACCTAACACAGTTATTACGCCTCACGAAACAGGAGGATTCACTTCCTGGCATACAATGAACAACCTTGCGGAACTGGCTGCAGAAAACTTCCGCCGTTTCTGTGCAGGAGAAACACTGCTCAATCAGGTGGACTTTGAAGAAGGCTACGCAAAGAAAAATAAGTAATATTTTAGTTGCCTGCCGGGAAAATTTATGATATAGTAAATTTGTTAATTTTGTAAATAAACATTTTATGGAGGAAATAAAAATGGCAGACGAAAAAAGAATGGACGAAGCTGATGTTATCACTCTTGAATTTGATGACGGCGCAGAAGTAGAATGCGAAATCATGGGCGTTTTCGATTTCGAAGGCAAGGAATACATCGCTTTAATTCCAGATGACGGAACTGACGACGTTTACCTTTACGGCTACAAGGAAGTAGGCGAAGAAGAATTCGAACTCGTTGACATTGAAGACGATGCTGAATTCGAAAAGGTAGTTGCAGAATTCGATAAGATTATGGCTGAAGAAGCATAATCGCCAACTTAACACGAAGACGAAAGAACCGCAGATGCGGTTCTTTTTTGTGCCTTGATTTATGAAGTAATATATGTTACAATGTCAAACGAAGTAAATATGATAGAACTGTACTAACGGAAGAAGGGCGAGCTTCCCTCACTGTTTCTCAGCAACCGTAAAGTCGGGAGACGAGTACAGATTCTGATGACACATTCTCTGAGGCAGAATAGCATCGTTCTTTTTTAATTTTTTGAAATATTAAAGATTGATTGACGGCGGCCTGAGGGCGGCCGTTTTTTTATTTTGGAGGATTACACTTGAAAATTTTTAAGGATGGACTGGGTGAGGGCAGTACTTTTGCCGGCTATCATCCGGCGGTCAACTTGATATTTTTTATTTTTGCAATAGGAATTACCATGTTTTCCATGAGTCCTGCTTTTCTGGCGGTGACGCTGGTGTTTTCATGGGTTTATTCGCTGATGCTCAGCGGACGGAAGGCTGTAAAGACAAATCTGCTTTTTACAGTACCGGTTATTATCATCATGGCGCTCATAAATACGCTTTTTAATCACAACGGAGCAACGGTGCTCTTTTATCTGGCGGGAAACAGAATCACGCTGGAGGCTTTTATCAGCGGTGTGGTGGGCGCACTGCTTCTTTCATCAGTGATTATCTGGTTCGGATGTTTCAACGTAATCATGTCCTCGGACAAACTTATATATATTTTCGGCAAAGCAGCGCCGGTGCTCGGGCTGACGCTTTCAATGGTTTTCAGGTTCATACCGCTGCTTAAGAGCCGCTTCAAGGAAATCCACCTTGGTCAGCGCTGTATGGGGCGCCATGTGGAAGGCGGCAGAATGGCCAGACTGCGCCAGAGTGTAAAGGAAGTTTCAATCCTGATTTCCTGGTCTCTGGAAGCAGCAATTGAAACCTCTGACTCCATGGAGGCAAGGGGATATGGACTTCCGGGCAGAACCAGCTTCCATCTTTTCAGAATGAAACCTGAGGACTGGAAAGCCCTTGCAGCAATTGGAGCGACAGGCCTTGCAGGAACTGCAGGCTGCATCATGGGAAGAACATCAATTAATTTTTATCCGCAGATAGTGCCGATGCAGTGGGATGCTGTGATGATTGTAATTTTTACCGCGTACTGCCTGCTGCTGAGTATTCCCATAATTATCGATATTACAGGAGAAAGAAAATGGCAGCAATAGAAGTTAAAGATTTAAGTTTTAAATACCCTGCAGCTGAGAGAAAAGCCCTGGATCAGGTGTCCTTTGAAGTTGAGCAGTCTGAGTTTGTGGTTCTCTGCGGCAAGTCAGGCTGCGGCAAGAGCACTCTGCTCCGTCACCTGAAAAAGAATCTGGTGCCTTACGGGGAAGTTTCCGGAAAGGTTCTGTACGGAGGCAAGGAAACAGGGGAACTGGATGACCGTGTCAATGCATCCCAGATAGGTTTTGTCCAGCAGAATCCGGACAATCAGCTGGTAACCGATAAAGTCTGGCATGAGCTGGCTTTCGGCCTAGAGAGCCTGGGACTGGATAACCAGTCCATCAAACGCAGAGTGGCTGAAATGGCAAGCTTCTTCGATATCCAGACCTGGTTCCGCAAAAACGTCAGTGAGCTTTCCGGCGGCCAGAAGCAGCTTCTTAACCTGGCTTCTGTCATGGTAATGCAGCCTAAGGTGCTCATTCTGGACGAGCCTACTTCACAGCTGGACCCTATTGCGGCTACTGAATTCCTCAAGACAGTCTACAGAATAAACCGCGAACTGGGAACAACCGTAATTATTTCCGAGCACCGGCTGGAAGAACTCTTTACCATGGCGGATAAGGTTATGGTAATGGACAAGGGCCGCATTATCGCCTGCGATGAGCCGTGGAACATCGGACGATATCTTGGCGGCAGCAGCATTGAGGAAAGACATCCTATGTTCTATGGAATGCCGTCTGTCATGAAAATTTATTCTGCATGCAGAGCCGCAGGAGTACCGGGATTCATGCGTAAGGACAGGGAGTTTTCTCCGCTGACTATCAGAGAAGGAAGGCTTTGGCTTGAGCAGATTGCAGAGGCCAATAATGTGCCGGAGGTTGATTCTTCCATACTTCATGGTGGTGACAAAGTTCGACAGAATTCGACTAAAAACGACGCGGACGAAATCATAAACATAAAAAATCTCTGGTTCAGATATAATAAAGATTCCGGCGATGTACTGCGCGGACTCAATGTCAGCGTGCGCAGAGGCGAGCTTTTCTGCCTGATGGGAGGAAACGGCGTAGGTAAGTCTACAACCCTCAAGGCAATAAGCGGAAACATTACAGCCCAGAGCGGTTCTATCACAGTTGACGGCCTGAAAGTAAAAAAAGATAATTTCAAAGAACTTTTTCATAACCGTCTGGCAATGCTGCCTCAGAATCCTCAGGCACTTTTTACAGAAATAACTGTCGAGGAAGAATTGCTGGAGGCGCTGTATTACAGCGGTTTCAGCGATGAGGAAAAGGCGGGGCGCATTGAGGAAATGCTGGACCGAATGGAAATCAGCCACCTGCGGAAGTCCCATCCTTATGACCTTTCCGGAGGCGAACAGCAGAGGCTGGCTCTCGGCAAAATCCTTCTGCTGGAACCTAAAATCCTGCTTCTTGACGAGCCTACCAAAGGGCTGGACCCTTTCTTCAAAATTACTCTGGCGCAGGTGCTGAAGAAGCTGACAGAAGATGGCGTGACTATTTTTATGGTTTCCCATGACGTAGAGTTCTGTGCAGAATATGCTGACAGATGTGCCATGTTCTTTGACGGAGATATTGTGTCTGTGGGAAGTCCGAAAGAGTTTTTTGCGGGTAATAATTTCTACACCACATCGGCAAACAGAATTGCACGGAAATGGCTGCCGGAAGCAGTTACATGGGAGGAGGTGGCCGCATGGGCAGAACAGGTTACGACGGGCAGCAATTAGCATCACGCAGGAAACGTACTTTTACAGCTGGTCTGCTGATACTCATCGCCATGCCGCTTACACTGCTTGCAGGAAGTTTTATTCTGGATCAGGCCAACTATATGCTCATCAGCCTGTTGGTAATCATATACACCATGATACCGTTTTTCATGATTTTTGAGAAACGGCGCCCAAAAGCCCGTGAAATCGTGCTGATTGCCATGATGACGGCAATTACCGTGGCTGTCCATACCTTTTTCAACATGACAATTTCCATCATCGAAATCGGTACCGCTATGGTAATAATCGCAGGAATTGCAATGGGTCCGGAAGCCGGGTTCCTGGTTGGCGCTCTGGCCAGATTTGTCTGCAACTTTTTTCTCAGTCAGGGACCATGGACGCCATGGCAGATGTTCTGCTGGGGCCTTCTCGGCTTCATGGCAGGGCTGGCATTCAACCTGAACAGCGCAGAAAGAAAATCAAAGACATTCCAGGTAATCATGGGGCCTGTCATCTGCTTTTTTGCGGCGATGATTCTGGCTTACGTGACATACATTATTGCGCCGGGAGATGACGAAACTTTCTTTGGATGGAGAATATATGTATTCGGCGCACTTGGCCTTCTGGCAGGACTGCTGTTTCAGAGAAAGCGGCTGCCGGCAGACAGGATAACTTTGACCTTGTTTACTTTCCTCGCAACTGTTATAATTTACGGAGGAATACTAAACATGGCCAGCCTGTTCACAATGACAGGTATGCCTGGTGTTGAAATCAGTTTCAATACCCTGCGGCTGATGTTTGTCAGCGGTCTGCCATATGACCTGCTTCATGCAGGTACCGCAGCAGCATGTATGCTGTTTATGGGACGACCGATGATTGATAAAATAGAGAGAATCAAGATTAAATACGGAATCTACCGATAGGAGGACATTATGGAACCATTAAAGACTGAAAACTACAAGTTTTTCCAGCATAAGGAGTGCGAATTTTTCCCTTGCCACCCGACTCAGGATGCAGAAAACTTCAACTGCCTTTTCTGCTACTGCCCCCTTTATGCTCTGGGCAGCAAATGCGGCGGCAACTTCAAATACACTGAGGACGGTATCAAGGACTGCTCAGGCTGCATGGTGCCTCACAGACGCAAGAACTACGAATATATTATGAGCAAATTCATGGAAATTGTGGAAGTTGCAAAAAACAACAGGGAATAAAGAGTAATTAAAACAAGCCTTCTTTCATATTATGTCAGAAAAGCAAAAAATGATATGACGGGGAGGCAGCAATGAAATTAGGAATTGTAGGAACGGGGAACATGGGAAAGGTTCTGCATGCCCAGGCGGCAGCGGACGGAGCTTTCTCTGAGATTTTCCTCATTGAACCTGCTGACGAAAAACCGTGGCCTTCGGAGAAACTGGATCTCATCATCGACTTCAGTCATCCGGAGGCCATTACTTCTGTATACGACTATTGCAGGAAGCAGGGCGGCGGCATACCGGTGGTAATCGGGACAACAGGATACGGACCGGAGGGCTGGGAGATAATAGGTCTTCTCCGTAAAATATGCCCTGTGGACAAACGGACTAACTTTTCACGGGGAGTGGAGGCTATGAACCAGCTGGCAGAGCTGGGCAGCAGAATGCTGGGAGAAGATGCGGATATCAGGGTTTATGAGGCACATCATACTAAAAAACTGGATGCACCAAGCGGTACTGCCAGGACTCTTTGTGAACGTATTGGCATCACACCGGAAGAGTATGAAGAAAAAGTTGCAGTCCACAGAATGGGCAGCGTTCCTGGGGAACATTCAGTATTTTTCGCACTGGAGGACGAAGTTCTTGAAATCCGTCACACAGCATTTTCTAAAAAAATCTTTGCAATCGGAGCTATCGAAGCCGGAAAAAAATTACTAAATATTTGACATGTTGCCGGAAATGTTATAAAATACTGCTTACCTTTTTTATTACAGAAGACGGAGACAGACAATATGGAGATTGAATTAAAATATTATCTGGGGGACAATCTGGCAAAGGACAGAATTTTGGATGATAAGCATCTGGCAGAAATGCGTAATCCTGAAGGTGATGAAACTCTGCAGATGCGGGCAATATACTTAGATACAGCAGAAGGGGACCTGCGCGCACGCAAGATTGCTCTCAGAGCGCGCTTTGAAAATGACAACATAATCGTGACACTGAAGTGGAAAGGCAGTGCGGTTGATGGCCTTCACATGCGCGGCGAGCTGAATGTGCCGGCAGACGAAGCCTATCTGGCAGAGCCTACAGTAGAGATTTTCCGCGGGAGTGAAATCTTTGATGAGCTGGAAGCTGCAGCAGGCGGCAAGAAACTGATAAATGTAATGGAAATGGACTTCCTGCGCAGATCAATTCAGATTGATACAGGAGCTTCCATCAGCGTGATTTCACTGGATGAAGGCGTAATCCGCACAAGCTGCGGTGATGCTGACATTCTGGAAGTGGAAGTGGAACTTTATTCAGGTGAGCAGCGTGACATGATAGCTTTGGGGGAAGAACTGGCCTCCAAATACAATCTGGTTCCATGTGATAAGAGCAAATACCAGCGCGGTCTGGAGCTTCTGGGACTGGAATAGGGAATAAAATTTAATGATTAATAACAGGTGCTGACAATAATCAGCACTTGTTTTTTTGTTTTTTGTGAAAATCAGCTGAATTTTTTGCAGTTTTCACGAAAAAAACACTTAAAAAACGGATAATTTCTTTACTTTGGTGGTAATAAGATGTATAATATATTGCGATTGCTTGCGCTTTCGGTGTTTTGAGCTGCGAAAAAACGGGCAGTATGGCCGAAATTTATGCAGGCAGCCACTAAAATTTGTTTTTAATATTTAGGAGGATATATTTTAATGAAAGCAACATTTATTTCAAGAGAAAAGAACGATGTAAAGTTCACTATGGAATTCACTGCAGAAGAATTTGAAAGTGCACAGATTAAAGTTTACCAGCAGGCTAAGGGCCAGTTCGCAATCGATGGTTTCAGAAAGGGCAAAGCTCCTAGAAGCATCATCGAAAAGCACTACGGAGAAGGCGTTTTCTTCGAAGATGCTATCAACGACCTTATCAGCGAAAACTATGGTAAGACTCTTACTGAATTAGGTCTTGAAGTTGTTGGCGCTCCATCCGCAGATTTCAGCGAAGTTGCAAAGGGCCAGGGCTTCACAGTAACTATCACTGTTCCATGCTTCCCAATCGTAGAAGTTAAGGACTACAAGGGCGTAGAAATCGAAAAGATTGAACAGGAAGTCAAAGACGAAGACGTTGAAAGAGAAATCGAAAACCTTCAGAAGAGAAACGCTAGAATTGCTATCGTTGAAAGAGCAGCACAGGAAGGCGACACAGTATTATTCGACTATGCTGGTTTCGTAGGTGAAGAACAGTTCGAAGGCGGCACAGCTGAAAGACAGGAACTTAAGCTTGGCTCCGGTATGTTCATCCCAGGATTCGAAGAACAGCTCGTTGGCGTAGCTGCAGGCGAAGACAAGGACGTAGAAGTTACATTCCCAGAAGAATACCACGCACCTGACTTAGCTGGCAAGGCTGCAGTATTCCACTGCCACGTACACGAAGTTAAGGAAGAACAGCTTCCTGAACTTGATGACGAATTTGCTAAGGATATAAGCGAATTTGATACTTTAGAAGAATTAAAACAGTCTCACAGAGAAAGACTAGAATCATATGCAAAAGCAGGCAGCGAAAGCGCAATGAAGGATGCTGCTCTTGCTAAGGTTGTTGAAGCTAACGAAGTTGAAGTACCTGCTTCCATGATCGAAGACGAAATGGACAGAATGAGCCAGGAACTTGACCAGCAGTTAAGATACCAGGGTCTCTCCATTGCTCAGTACCTTGAATTCACTGGCAAGACACAGGAAGATTTCAGAGGCGAATTAAGACCAGACGCTGAAAGACAGGTTAAGACAAGAATTATCCTTACAGGTATCGTAGAAGCTGAAAAGATTGAAGTTGCTGACGAAGAACTTGAAGAAGAACTCAAGATGATGGGTATCCAGTACCAGATGCCAGTTGACAAGGTTAAGGAAGCAATCGGCGAAGAAGGTCTTGTATACTTCAAGAAGGACCTTCAGGTTAAGAAGGCAATCGACTTCATTTTCGACAACGCAATCGTTAAATAAGAAATAAATGTATTAAATAAAAGAAAGGGGTATAAAGGATGGCTTTAGTACCATATGTAATTGAACAGACAAGCAGAGGGGAAAGATCCTATGACATCTATTCCAGACTTCTCAAGGACAGAATTATTTTCATAGGGGAACAGATCGATGAGCATCTGGCAAGCATTGTTGTGGCTCAGTTACTCTTTTTAGAAGCAGAAGATCCTGAAAAGGACATTTGTATCTACATTAACAGCCCCGGCGGTTCTGTAACCGCCGGCATGGCTATTTATGATACCATGCAGTACATCAAACCTGATGTATCAACAATCTGCATCGGTATGGCAGCAAGCATGGGAGCATTTCTTCTTTCCTCAGGGGCAAAGGGAAAGAGATTCGCACTTCCTAATGCTGAAATCATGATTCATCAGCCGCTGGGTGGGGTAAACGGTCAGGCTGAAGACATTAAGATTCACGCTGAGTGGATTCTTAAGACCAGAGAAAAGTTAAACAAAATACTCGCTGCCAACACAGGGCAGCCTCTGGAAAAGATTGAACATGATACTGACAGAGACAATTTTATGGGAGCTCATGAAGCATGTGAATATGGTCTCATCGATAAGGTGATCATGTCAAGATAACAGAGAAAGGGGAAAGTTAATGAGCAATACTTTTGACGAAAACAAGCAGCTGAAATGCTCTTTCTGCGGCAAACCGCAGAGTCAGGTAAACCGCCTGGTGGCAGGCCCGGGGGTTTATATCTGTGACGAGTGCATCCACATCTGCACAGAAATCCTCAAGGAAAATGTTGAGGAGGGTGCAGAAGGTCCTAAGAGCGAAATGAGCGGCAAACTTCCTAAGCCAAAGGAAATTTCTGAAATCCTGGGTGATTACGTAATCGAGCAGGATAAGGCGAAGAAGGCACTCGCAGTTGCAGTATATAACCATTACAAGAGAATCAACAACTTAAAAATCGAAGATGACGGTGTTGAAATCCAGAAAAGCAACATCGTAATGATAGGACCTACAGGGTCCGGCAAGACTTTGCTGGCGCAGACTCTGGCAAAGATTCTTGATGTGCCTTTCGCCATCGCTGATGCTACTGCACTTACAGAAGCAGGTTACGTTGGTGAAGACGTTGAAAACATTCTGCTCAAGCTCCTTCAGGCGGCTGACTGGGATGTTGAAAAAGCTCAGAAGGGCATCATCTATGTTGACGAAATCGACAAGATTTCAAGACGTTCCGACAATCCGTCCATTACCCGTGATGTAAGCGGTGAAGGCGTGCAGCAGGCTCTGCTGAAGATTCTTGAAGGTACAGTTGCCAACGTTCCACCGCAGGGCGGACGCAAGCATCCTCATCAGGAATTCATTCAGTTTGATACTACAAACGTACTGTTCATCTGCGGCGGTGCTTTCGACGGACTGGACAAAATCATCAAGAGAAGAATGGGTGACAAGGTCATCGGTTTCAACTCTGAAATCAAGGTTGACAAGGTGGAAGAATCCAAGCTTCTTTCACTGGTTCAGGCTGAAGACCTGCTCAAGTTCGGTCTTATTCCTGAATTCATCGGAAGACTGCCTGTGATTGTAACGCTTGATGAGCTCAGCGAAGATGCACTGGTAAAGATTATCACTGAGCCTAAGAATGCTATTCTCAAGCAGTACCGCAAGCTTTTCAGAATTGACGGTGTTGAACTTGAAATTGAAGAAGAAGCAATCAGAGCTGTTGCAAAGAAGGCTATTGAGCGCAAGACTGGTGCAAGAGGCCTCAGAAGCATCCTTGAAGGCGTGATGACTGACATCATGTACGATATTCCATCAAGAGACGATGTGAAGAAGTGTATCATCACTAAGGACACCATTGAAAACGGTGCTCAGCCAACACTGATTACCGGCGAAGAAAACAAAAATATCGCATAGAACAAAACCCGGCCTGCGCTGGGTTTTGCTTGCAAATATAATAACGGAGGAAAATTATGTCTGACGAAAGAATAGTAATGCCTTGCATACCTTTGCGTGGACTTTCAGTCTTCCCGAGAACTATTCTTCATTTTGATATAGGAAGAGAGAAATCCATAAAGGCACTTGAGGCGGCCATGAACGGCGACAAGCTGCTGTTTGTGACTTCCCAGATTGACGAAAATATTCTGATTCCCACACAGGATGATTACTACCATGTGGGAACAGTTGTAAAAGTAAAACAGATGCTTAAAATTCAGGGCGATGCTGTGAGAGTCCTTGTGGACGGTCAGTACAGAGCTAAACTGGAATATGTTTTAACAGAAGAACCGTATATCCAGACTGAAATTTCAGAAGCAGAAATCATTCCGGCAGAGCCTGATGATATTGAAACAGAAGCTTTGATGAGATGCGTCCTCGATGCTTTTGATGAGTATATGAGCCTCAATTCATCAGTAAAGGAAGAAGTTTACGATCTTATCAGCTCAATTCACGAGCCTGATATTTTCGCTGATACCATTGCAATGCAGATGAACATCAAAATCAGCGACAAACAGGAAATCCTGGAAGCATTTGATGTAAAGCAGAGACTTGAAAGACTAGCAACAATTATTACCGAAGAAAATCAGGTGCTCAGCCTTGAAAAGGAAATCGCAGAGAAAGTTCAGGAAAGCGTAAAGCAGAACCAGAAGGAATACATACTCCGCGAGCAGATGAAGGCAATCCAGGATGAACTGGGTTACGGCGAGGAAGCTGCCAGCGAAGCGGCAAGATGGACTGAAGAACTTGAAAAGCTTGATCTCGGCGAAAAGATTACCGAAAAGGTTAAACGTGAAATCAGCAAGTTCACCAAGATGGCGCCTAACTCAGCAGATGCTGCAGTAATCAGAAACTATGTGGAGACTATTATAGGTCTTCCATGGCACAATTCTTCCAAGACCAGCTCCGACCTTAAAAAGGCCGAAAAAATCCTCAATGAGGACCACTACGGACTGGAAAAGGTTAAAGAAAGAATTCTGGAATACCTGGCAGTTGTTCATCTTTCCAAGGCCCTCAAGGGCCCTATCATCTGCCTTGTAGGTCCTCCGGGAGTCGGTAAGACTTCCATCGCCCGTTCCATCGCAAGATCAACAGGCAGAGAATTCGTGAGAATGTCCCTTGGAGGCGTCCGCGATGAAGCTGAAATCAGAGGACACAGAAGAACATACATCGGAGCCATTCCGGGAAGAATCATTACTTCAATCAAGGATGCGGGAACCAACAACCCTGTTTTCCTCTTTGACGAAGTGGACAAAATCGGCGCAGACTTCAAGGGTGACCCTGCATCTGCACTGCTGGAAGTTCTGGACCCTGAACAGAACAAGGACTTCACAGACCATTTCCTGGATATTCCTTTTGACCTTTCCAAGGTAATGTTCATCACCACAGCAAACAGCACATCAACCATTCCAAGACCACTTCTTGACAGAATGGAAATCATAGAAGTTTCAGGCTACACTGAAGAAGAAAAAGTTAAAATTGCACAGCAGTACCTGGTGCCTAAACAGATCAAGGCTCACGGACTGAAGGCAAGGAATTTCTCCATCAGCGAAAAATCTCTCAGAGACCTGATCAACTACTACACAAGAGAATCTGGCGTGCGTAATCTTGAAAGAGAAATCGGCAGCCTCTGCCGTAAGGTAGCACGTAAGATTGTTACTAAAAAAGGAACATCCTTCAAAATTACTCCGGCAAGCCTGGAATCATACCTGGGTAAGAAAAAATACAGATATGACGTAGTTGAAGGCGAAAGTGAAGTCGGCGTTGTAACCGGCATGGCATGGACACAGGTGGGAGGAGATACTCTCTTTGTTGAAACTGCCAGGATTCCGGGAACCGGCAAGGTTCAGCTCACAGGCCAGCTGGGCGATGTGATGCAGGAATCAGCACAGGCGGCAATCACCTACATCCGTTCCATTGCAGAAGAATTCGATATTGAAAAAGAGTTTTACAAGAACTACGACCTTCACGTCCATGTTCCTGAAGGAGCAGTGCCTAAGGACGGCCCTTCTGCCGGCGTGACTATGTTCACATCAGTAATGTCCGCTCTTACAGGAATTCCTGTACGCAAAGACGTTGCAATGACAGGGGAAATCACTCTCCGCGGCAAGGTTCTTCCTGTAGGCGGCATCAAGGAAAAGGTTCTGGCAGCTCACAGAGCCGGAATCAGAACGATCCTTCTGCCTGCAGAGAATGAAGCCGACATCGACGATATTCCGCAGGCAGTAAGAAAACAGCTGAAATTCGTTTTACTCGGAAGAGCTAAAGAAGCTTTGGAGTATGCATTTGTAAAATAGCAGAAAGTATGGTATTATGATAGTAAAGAAAGCAGAACTGGAAACAGTAGCAGTTAAAAAAAGCCAGTATCCTGAAGACAATGTGCCGGAAGTGGCCTTTGCGGGAAGATCCAATGTAGGTAAATCCTCACTTCTGAACCTTCTCACAAACCGCAAGAGTCTGGCCCGCGTATCCGGAAGTCCTGGTAAAACAAGAACCATCAACTTTTACCGCATCAACGATGCTTTCAGAATCGTTGACCTGCCAGGTTACGGTTATGCCAAAGTTTCAAAGAGCATGACCGAAAACTGGGGTGACATGATGGAAGAATACTTCCAGAACCGTCAGGGACTTAAAAAGGTAATTCAGCTGGTGGACATCCGCCATGCACCGTCTGCTCAGGACGTGCAGATGTACGATTACCTGAGACACTACGGACTGGACGGTCTCATTGTGGCAACCAAGGCTGACAAAGTTTCCAGAAACGAAATGCAGAAGTGCATGAAAGTAATAAGACAGACATTAAAACTCGGACCGGAAGATATTATTATTCCTGTGTCCTCTCTGAAGAGAGAAGGCCACGACAAACTCCTTGCGGAGATAGAAAAATTGTTGGAGGACTAAATAGTAGATGCAATTTTTGAGTTTTAGGTTTATAATAAATAGGATAAAGGCAATAGCGAGTATGATGAAGGACAAGACCGTGCCTAAGCGCAAAAAGGTTCTTGTTATCTTCGGTATCATATACTTGCTGCTTCCTGTTGATTTAATACCGGTGGTTATTTTCCCTTTCAGTTTTGTGGATGACATTGTGCTGTGGCTGTGGATTATCTCCCACTTGTCAGACACTCTGGACCAGTACTGGAACGGTGAAAAGACCGTAGATTACTCAAAAGACTTTAGCTCGGAAAACCTGGTTGAAGGGGTCACTTTTGAGGTAAATAATAGTAACAGCAATATTAACACCAATGATGAGGAGTAAAGTATGAGTGAAGTAAAAGGAAAAATTCTCTTTACCAAGGAGCAGATTGAAGCCAGAGCAGCAGAACTGGGAGCGCAGATCTCAAAGGACTACGAAGGTGAAGAAGTTTACATTGTAGGAACTCTCAGGGGCGCAGTAATGTGGATGGCAGACATGATGAAGTATATAACCAACGATGCTGAAATCGACTTTATGATGGCTTCCAGCTATGGTTCAGGTACAACAACTTCCGGCGTCGTAAAAGTTAAAAAAGACCTGGAAGGCGATATTTACAACAAGAATGTAATCATTATTGAGGATATTGTTGACACAGGCACAACTCTCAAGCATCTGAAGGCATACCTTGCAGACAGAAACCCTAAGAGCATTAAAATCTGTACAATGCTTGACAAGCCGTCAAGAAGACTGGTTGACCTGAAAGCAGACTATGTAGGCTTTGAGATTGACAATCTCTTCGTCATCGGCTATGGTCTTGACTACGACCAGAAGTACAGAAACTTACCTTACATCAGTTATCTCGAAGGCTAAAAGCTTTCCTGAATATATTAATAACATATCACACAGTTCATTTTTATTTAGCAAAGGAGATATATATCAATGGCATACGAAGTAAAAATCGGTTTATCAAACAAGCACCTTCATTTAAGCGCAGAACATATTGAAGTTCTTTTCGGTAAGGGTCACGAACTGACTCCAACTAAGCCTTTAGTACAGCCAGGCCAGTTTGCTGCTGAAGAAAAAGTAGACATCGTTGGTCCTAAGGGCACTTTAAAGGGCATCAGAGTACTTGGTCCTGCAAGACCAGAAACTCAGGTAGAACTTGCTATGACTGACGCAAGAACAATCGGCATCAAGGCACCAGTAAGAGAATCCGGTAAGCTTGAAGGTACTCCAGGCTGCACAATCGTAGGACCTTGCGGCACTGTTGAACTTGACCACGGCGTAATGGTAGCTTTAAGACACGTTCATTTAAATGATGAACAGGCGGCTGAAGCTGGCGTTAAGGACGGCGAATTCGTAAGCATCAAGATTGAAGGCGAAAGAGGCCTTGTATTTGACAATGTTCTCGTAAGAGCTGGTTCCAAGCACGAAAGAGAAGTTCACCTTGATACAGACGAAGGCAATGCAGCAGGATGCGGTCCTGATGCAGTATGCACAATCATCAAGTAATTAAATCGATTAAATTAAGAATTTTACATAAGAAAAGGGTAAAGGCGGGGCCATTACCCCTTTCTTTGTATAATGGGGGAGAAGGTTTAAGTGAAGATTTTTAACAGATTCTGTTCAATAATCTTAATATTTACCATTGCAGTCTTTATCATAAGCCTTTCTCAGAACATGATTTTCCGTTCTGAGATGGTTTACAGCTTCTATTTTAACGACTCACGCGCTGTTGACGGTATTTATACAAGTTTGAGCAGCAACGAAATGGCCGGAGAAATTGCAGGCTTTATGAATTCATGGAATCCTGAAAAATTCGAGGTACTGGAGTTTACAGGATACGATCATGAAAGCGTTTTTACTGAGGAAGAAGGGCAGAATATGATGGCAGTAAAAAGGGCACTGGATATCAGTGCCATAGTCTGCGTTGTCAGCCTTATACTTACAGTGAGCATTTACGCACATTTTATCAGAGATGGTAAGAAAAAGGTTCTGTCAGACATGTTCAAAATCAGTATGGTAATGACTCTGCTTATGGCAGGGGCAGAAATGCTTGTTATGGCAACAAACCAGGGCCGTGACAGGATTTTTAAATATGTTGGAATAACACCGATGGGTGAGGAATCACAGCTGTTGGAACTGTTAGGAGTGGATTTTCTTAACATGGCAGCAATTTTCCTGATAATGATGACGGTGATTGTTACTGCAGTGGCAATTTACGTAAATTATCTGGTGACCAAACCGCCAAGGTTGTTCTATTGATAATTCATATATAAGGAGGTAACCCATGGTTTATGTACATTTAGCATATGGATTTGAGGAACTTGAAGCACTTACTGTGGTTGATCTGCTGAGAAGGGTGGAGGTGCCTGTTCAGCTGGTTTCAGTTGCAGGCGAAAAGATGGTGAAAGGCGCTCACGGAATCGGTGTGGAAGCAGATGTGCTTTTTGAAGAAGCGGACTATAATGAGTGTCAGATGATCGTTTTACCGGGCGGCCTGCCGGGAACATTCGGTCTGAGAGACCACGAAGGGCTTTGCGCAAAAATCACAGAATTTGCTGAGGCAGGAAAAAAGATTTCTGCAATCTGCGCGGCACCTCTGGTTCTTGGTAAACTGGGAGTGCTGGAAGAAAAGAAAGCTACAATCTACCCTGGTATGGAGGAGCATCTTGCAGGTGCACAGCCGGCTCAGGGCAGGGTTGTTAAAGATGAAAACATAATTACGTCACAGGGACCTGGCACTGCTATGGATTTTGCACTGGCAATAGTGGAAGAATTCTGCGGAGCTCAGGTGGCTGAAGATTTAAGAAAGGACTTAATTTTAAAATAGATGTCATACAAAGCAGATTTTCACGTTCATTCATATTATTCAGACGGGACTATGAGTCCTGTGGAACTGGTAACATATTACCACGATCAGGAATATGATATGATTTCAATTACAGACCACGATGGTATCGGAGGTGTTCATGATGCAAAGATTGCCGGTGAGGCAATCAAGATGGCAGTGATTTCAGGGGTTGAATTTTCAACAGAATACGAAGGCCGTGAGCTTCACATTCTTGGTTATTATTTTGACCACGAAAACCCTGAACTGGCTGCAAAATGCGCTCAGCTTCAGGCAGAACGCCGCGAAAGAAACCAGCGCCTTATTGCAAAACTGGCTGAGATGGGCTATGAAATCAGCCTTGAAGAGCTGGAACGTCAGTCAAAAAAAGGCTATGTGGGCAAACCTAACATTGCACGCTATATGGTGCAGAAGGGATATATTTCAGATTATTCTGAAGCTTTTCAGCCGGGAAAGATTTTTGAATCACCGGAGGTAAAGGCAATCCGCCGTCCAAAGATGGCCACAACAGAGGCCATTGAACTGCTGAAAAACGCAGGCGGCATGGCAGTCCTCGCACATCCGGGCAAAATCAAAGGTCTGGGCGAAAAAGGGTCTGATGAATACTGGAGCAACATGGACGCACTTGTAAAAAACCTGAAAAAAGCAGGTCTCAAGGGTATGGAATGTTATCATCCTTCCCACTCAGAGGAAGATGCAATCAAATTTGTGGTACTTGCAGGCAAGTATCATTTACATATTACAGAAGGTTCAGATTTTCACGGAGAATAGACAGGAGATGATGGAGAAATGTCTTTATTCAGTAAGAGAAAAGTTGCAGCGGCCGTAAGAACTGAAGATGATTTTCAGGCGGCCCTTAATTCACAGATTGATGTAATTTTCCTGCACGACACCAATATTTTTTCCATAGAGGAACAGATTGAAAGGGCTCACAGCGCAGGAAAGAAACTTTTCATCCACATGGACTTTGCTGATGGTATCGGCAAGGACAGGGTAGGTCTTGAGTATGTAAAACGCAAAGGTGCTGACGGAATTCTTTCAACCAAAACCGGTATGATCAGACAGGCAAGGGATCTGGGGCTGGTTACTGTTCATCGCTTTTTCATTGTGGATTCTCACTCTGTGGATACTGCGGTAGATTCCATCAGAATTGCCAAGCCTGATATTGTTGAAATCATGCCTGGCGTTGTATGTAAAAAAATCGTTGAGTTTGCTCAGAAGGTAAACACACCGATTCTTGTAGGCGGACTAGTTGAGTTCGAGGAAGAAGTGGACAAGGCTCTTGAGGCAGGCGCAAAAGGTGTATCCACTGCAGCCAGAGAACTTTGGGATTATAAATAATTGAATTTTCAGGAGGAAATTAAGATGAAAATTAAATTTTGTGGAGCTTCAACAGATGTAACAGGCTCATGCCATCTTTTAACTACAGACAAGCACCAGATTCTTCTGGACTGCGGTATGTTCCAGGGGGGAAAACAGGAAGAAGCAAAGAACGAAGAACAGTTTCCGTTTGACCCTTCAGCAGTTGAGTGCGTGCTTCTCAGCCATGCTCATATTGACCACTGCGGCAGACTTCCGCTTCTGGTAAGAAGAGGATTCAAGGGCAATATTTACTGTACAGACGCAACTGCGGATCTTCTTGACGTAATGCTCAAGGACAGCGCTTACATTCAGGAAAAAGATGCGGAAAACCAGACAAGAAAGAACGCCAGAAAAGGTCTTCCGGCAGTGCAGCCTCTTTACACTTCAAGGGATGCTGAAGCGGCACTTAAGCTGGTTAAGCCTGTTCTTTACGACCAGCTCATCGAACTTAACGAAGATATCAAAATCGTTTTCAACGATGCAGGCCACATTTTAGGTTCTGCTATTACAGAACTCTGGGTTACTGAAGGCGAAACAACTTCCAAGATTGTTTTCTCAGGTGACCTTGGGGTTGAAGAAAGACCAATCTTAAGAAACCCTGTTAAGATTAAAAAAGCTGATTATGTAATCATGGAAACTACATACGGCAACAGACTTCACCCTGCAAACTCCACAAGCATCGATGAACTTATCAATATTACAATTGACACTGTGAAGAGAGGCGGAAGCGTTATCATTCCATCTTTTGCAGTGGGCAGAACTCAGGAACTGATTTTCCAGTTCAACATGTTCTATGAAGAACATCCGGAATACAAGGATATTCTCGGAGATGTGAATGTTTACATTGACAGCCCGATGGCAACTACTGCTACAGAAGTTTTCAAAAAGAATGCTCAGGTATTCGATGAAGAAACCAAGGCATATATCCTTAAGGGCGATCATCCGCTTGATTTCAAGAACCTGAAGTTCACAAGAAATACTGCCGACTCCCAGATGCTCAATAACGACAAGACTGCAAAGATCATTATTTCTGCCAGCGGCATGTGTGAAGCAGGACGTATCCGTCACCATCTGAAACACAACCTCTGGGACAGCAGAAACAGCATTGTTTTCGTAGGATACCAGGCAGAAGGAACTCTGGGAAGACTTCTCGTAAATGGTGCCAAAGAAGTTAAGCTCTTCGGCGAAACTGTAGTGGTAGGAGCGCAGATTCACAATCTGGAAGGTTTCTCAGGTCATGCTGACCAGAACGGCCTTCTTGACTGGGTGGGCGGTTTCCATGCAGAACCTAAGAAGATTTTCCTGGTTCACGGTGAAATGCAGTCCAAGTACGATTTTGCTGCGAAGATGAAGGAAAGATTCGGCTATGAACCTGTTGTGGTGACTGGCAATTCCGAATTCGAACTTGAAACAGGCGAGCTTCTCAGCAAGGAAGAAGTGATTGCAGAAGTTATCGATGAAAAGGGCGTGGAAGATCTTAAGATCAAGATCGTAAACATTCAGGAAGAACTTGCCAAGATGCTTGAAAGCACCAAGGGCGCTATGGAAGGCGGCGTTTCTGCAGAAAAACTTCAGCAGATCAACAACATCGTCCTTGAACTTGAAAAGGCTTCCGTAAACCTGGGATCATCAATTACAGCAGAAGACAGAGATCAGACACCACTTAGCGAACAGAATAAATAAAACGGAACAGAAAAGATAATATGAAAGACGTAATCGTAATAGGCATTGCCGGGGGTACAGGCTCCGGCAAGAGCACTTTAATAAACAGAATCAAAGAAGAATTCAGTGACTCAATCACCATGCTGAGCCATGATTTCTATTACAAGGAACACAGCCACATTCCTTTCGAGGAACGTAAGAAACTCAATTATGACCATCCGGACGCTTTTGATACGGACCTGATGATTGAACATGTAAAGGCTCTCACAGAGTTCAGATCAATTGAAAGACCGGTGTACGACTTTACAATCCACAACCGTATTGATGAAACTGTGACGGTAAGACCTGCAAAGGTAATTGTGGTAGAAGGAATTCTTATCTTTGAAAATAAAGAGCTGCGCGACATGTGCGATATCAAGGTTTTCATCGACACAGATGCTGATGTGAGAATCATCCGCAGAATCATCCGTGACGTTGAAGAAAGAGGCAGGACGCTGGATTCAATCGTAAACCAGTACCTGACCACTGTAAAGCCTATGCACGAACAGTTTGTAGAGCCAAGCAAGAAATATGCAGACATTATCGTTCCAGAAGGCGGTTATAACCGTGTGGCACTTGAAATGCTCAACGAACGCATTCATGCCTTGCTGAAGGAGCGCGAGTAGTCATGGAAACACAGACAAAGAAGTCCGGCAATAAGCTGGTCATTTATACGCTGTTTGCAACTACAGCAATTCTCTGGGGGATGTCATTCCTCTGGACCAAGGTTGCCCTTGCAGAACTGGAAGTTGTGGAACTTCTTGCTGTACGCTGGACTCTGGCGGCAGCGCTTTTCGGAGTGTTGATTGCATGCAGAGTGATAAAAGTAAATTTTAAAGGAAAGTCCAGAAAGTATCTGCTCATAGGTGCTTTCGTGCAGCCATGCCTGTATGCACTTCTTGAAACATGGGGTGTGGACTATACGACATCTTCAGTAAGCTCAATTTTTATCGCGGTAATACCTCTGGTAGTTGTGATTCTTGATGCACTGGTTTTCAGGGCAAAGGTTTCAAAAAAGACTACTTTTGCGATTATACTGGCTTTTTCAGGGGTTGTGGTGTCAGTAGCCCTTGCTCCTGACTTCGCCGTAGGCGGCAGGATGATCGGCTATCTGTGTCTGATTCTTGCAGTACTTGCCGGAGGTGTTTACTCCATATTTGCAAATAAAGTGGGTCAGGAATATTCACCGATTGAGTTTACTTTCACCATGGCAATTATGGCCTCCGTATGGTTCAATGCTCTGTCACTTATCCAGGGCAATGGTTTCGATGCCTATGCGGTTACTTTTTCCGGTGGGGAAATTGCTTTTGCAGTGATTATGCTGGGTGTGGGTTGCTCCTTCGGGGCATATCTGATGTACAACTATACTCTTTCAAGACTGCCGGCTGAGCTTGCATCCTGCATTCAGGCCAACTCGACAACAGCAATCGGTGTTATTGCCGGCATTGCTCTGGGCGGAGATACATGGGGCTGGTATACAGTTCTCGGCCTTGGAATGACCATTGCAGGCGTTGTAATCTCGTCCTTTGATGTAGAGTAGTTTGTCGGATTTTGTCGCAAACTATAAGTTGACTGACATGTAATAATATGGTAAATAAATACATAAGGGAAAGAGTTTGACCGCATAGAAATTGTGAGGGAAAACTTTTATGAATGATTACCAACAGAAAAAACTGAAAAGCTATGTAATGCCTCAGCCTGTTTACAGACAGGCCCTCTGGGCAGTGAAGGACCTGGAGCGGCTTAAGATAAGGCTTAAGGAACTTAAGGCGGACGCGTACGTTCTTGGCGGATATGACATGACCATGCCGGCAGCCGGATATGGCACCGGCAGAGTGTGTGACTCAACAGGCAGTAAAGCTGTGGAAATTGCCCATCTTTCACGAAGAATCGAGGCTATTGAAAATGCTTTGATGCAGGTGCCGGAAAGATATCGTGAAGGCATCATGGCCAGAATGACACAGGATAATCCTTACGATGAGGAGACTGCTCATATCAATTCATGGAGGCGGTGGCAGCAGGTATTTCTTTATTATGTAGCACATAATCTGAAGATTTTTTAAAAAAATTTAAACAATTTTTTAAATTGTACTGAAAAGGACGTTTGGATGTGTTATTATGTCAGTGTAAAATAATGTAATAAAACCTCGCAGGAGAGACTGCGGGGTTTTTCTTTGGGAAAAATGAAAAGGAGTACATAATGAAAAAAAGGATTGCCGGTATAATTCTGGTGGTAATTTCACTGGGAGCGCTGTGCTTCTGGGAACTGTGGGGACGTGAGCATATAACTTATGACAGAGTACTGGTACTGAGAGAATCCCTGCCTAAAAATACCCTTATTACCCGGGAAATGTTCAGGGAAAGACTCATTGAAAATGCAGCAGAGGGGGCTATTATGAGTATTGACGCAGAAAGTCTTATCGGCATGGAAACGGCTCAGTATGTGGCAGCGGGGACTGAACTTTACATGGAATACTTTCAGGAATCCAAGTTTGCAGTAGGTGAAGAAGAAGGAAAGTTTATATTATCAATACCGGAGCAATGGCTTAAATCCTTTCCACAGACATTGAAGAGAGGAGACAGGGCCTTTTTTTATTGCGCCGGAGAAATTGTAACAGATGCAGTTGTAGCCTATGTAAGAGACGGCACCAACCAGGAAGTTTATTACGGTGATGATGAAAGGCTGACAAGCTCCGCTTCGGTAAGCTTAATAGAAGTTGTGGTGACGGAGGAACAAGCACGGCTGCTTGGAAAACTGGCAGACAAGGAAAATAAGTTTGTAATTCTCTATTACTGATGGAGGCTCGGAATGGAAAAAAATATTACTTTTGAAGAAGGCTGCCGCCGGGTAGAGGCAGTTTTCGAAAGGGATTGGAAAGGTACTGATGAACTGGCCCGTATGGAAAGGCTGGAACTGGAAAAACGGGCCATCATGGGATATGAGGATGCGATGAACCAGTATCTGGAGCGCATCAATGAAATTATTGAAGAAGAAAATCTTGACAATGTGCAATTTCCACAGTGGTACAGAAATCTGAGCGAAGCTGTCTTCCATGAACTTTACGGGCTGGCAGGTCTTGCACCCTGGGCATATGACCAGACTGAAGAATACAGAAGGTCGTCATCGGCTAAAATAATAGGTGACAGAATGTATTGCCTCATAGAAGGAACCGCAGTTCTTCAGCCGCAGACCATAGAAAGACAGAGGCGGGAGCAGCTTAAAAGAGCGCTGCTTCTTTCCACACCGGGAGAACGGCTGGAAAAAGGTTTCCATGAGATATATATGCGCAATGGCATAAGAATCACCATCTACTCAGGAGACCGCACAAAGGACGGTCAGGATGTGATGGTTTTCAGAAAATATATTCTGCAGGAGCTGACCTTTGAGGAAATGGTCCGGCTTGGGACCATACCTGAAGATGCTGTGCCTTTGTTCAGGGTTATGATAAGGCTGGGGTTCAATGTGATTTTTGCAGGACCTGTAAGATCAGGCAAGACTACTTTCATGCAGATATGGCAGAAACATGAAAACCCGTCCCTGGAAGGGCTGGCCATTTCTACAGACCCGGAAACACCGTGGCATGAAATAATGGCTGAGGCACCGGTAATGCAGCTTGTGGCCGATGGAGAGCAGCTGGAGGATATAACCAGATCTCTGCTGCGCGGAGATAATGATTACGTAATTCTGGAAGAAATGAGAGATGCCCAGGCTTACCGCCTGGCTCTTGAAATTACTTCTACCGGGACACGCCGCAGCAAGGCAACAGTTCATACAGGGGACCCGGTCATGCTGCCATATACCATGGCTTCAAAAATACGGACAAAGTATGGCGGCGATACTCAGGGAATAATCCTGCAGATTTTCAGGAATTTCAACTATATACTGGAGTTCTGCTCTGATGAGGATAACAGAGGCAGAAAGCGGCTGAAAAGTATGTGGGAATACTGCTATGATGCTGAAAAAGACAGACCAGCTGTATATTGTATATGCAGATATGACGGCAGCGGAAGCTGGAAGTGGCAGTATCACCTGGGAGCAGATAAAGTGGCTGCAGCAGCAATGCGGCCTGAAGATTTTGCTGAGATGGAGGCAATTATGAAAGATTTGGAAAGACGGAACCCTCTGACAGAAGGAAGGGTGATTTATCCCAGATATTATAAACCGGCACTGGCTGAGAATCCACAGAGGTGCGAATTATGACAGAAACAGTTATAATTGTTCTTCTAGGGACAGGTATTTTCCTTGCCACATGGAAGGAAATGGCCGGATTTTACCATGAACAGTTTCAGGCCGCAGCAAAATGGGCCGGTGGCTTCAGAGCAGGAACAACAGATACTGTCAGAGAAGAACAGCATCTGAGGCTTCTCCTGCAGGTGACTCTTGGAATGGGAACGGACAGGAGTGTGAAAGCTTTCTGGGTTCTGTCAGCTTTACCGTGCGCAGCAGTTTTTTTATTACTTATTAAAAAAATTCCCTTTGCAATCACCGTGTGTGCAACATTGCTTACAGCCTGTCTGCCTTACGGTCTGCTGCGTCTCAGGCTGCAGAAACTGCGTATCGACAGTTCCAGAGAGGGGGAAATACTTATCACTGAACTTCTGAACAACTACAAAATATGCTTTTTCAATATGCAGCAGGCAATTGAAGAAACGGCAAAAACTATAGAAGACGCGCCCAATTCAAAGCGGCTTCTTTTTAATTTGTCCAAAGGTCTGAATACTGCTGCAGGGAAAAACAGAATCGGTCTTTTGCTCAGGGAGTTCCGTCTTTCACTGAATACTTCCTGGGGAAATATTCTGTCCGGCAATATGTATTTTGCCCTGGCGTCAGGAATGGAAGTTACGGAAGCGCTTACAGATCTGGCAGACACGGTGAAGCGGGCAAGAAAGGTTGACGAGTACGCCCGCAGAGAAAATAATGAAGCCGAAATGATGCTCAGATATCTGGCGCCTGTTTCTTACTTTCTGACTGTTGCAGGCGGTATAGGCTATTTCGGTCTGACACCGGAAAAATTTCTTTATTATCAGTTCGGAACGGAGGTGGGGCTCACATGGTTCACAGTTTCTTCAGTGATTTATGGAGCGGGGCTGCTTTTAAACAGCTGGCTTACAAGAACAAAGCTGGATCTGTAGTGAAGATGGAAAGAGAACTTTACGGCAGTGTAATAACCCTGAAAAATCTGGCAATAGTACAGAAAGACAGGCCCTTTGTGGCAGACTTTATCTACGAAAGGCTCATGGAGAATTCATGGGTTCTGAAGCCGGTTTATGAGGAGATGCTTACACTGTACAGAAATGGTCGGGACAAAGAAGCTTTTCAGGTTTTTGCTGAAAGGACAGGAACAAGAACTGGCAGAAATTTTGCGGCCATACTGTCAAAACTGGACAAAATCAATCCTTCAGAACTGGTAAAGCAGATGGAAGTTTTTCAGAATGCCATGGCGGAAGAACAGATGACAGCGGCGCTGAAGACCGCCCAGAAAAAGAGTATCCTGGCAACAGTCTGGGCGGCCGCATCTGTTTTCGCACTGCTTGTCAATTTCGCCGTGGTGGTTGTATTTCTTGATGCACTGGCCATGCTGGACAATCTTTTTTAAGGGACAAAGGAGGTTACACAATGAAGAATCTTATTATCATAATCGGGACAATCCTGCTGGGTGCAGTAATTGTCAACACACTTGTTCTGGGGGACGATAACTCACTGAAAGCAACCGCGGGTTCAATTATGGAGGAAGGAAACAAAGCCATAATGGACAGCATAAATTTTGGTGATAGCGGAGGAATTACAGCCGGAGGAAGCGGGACAGGAGAAAACGGAGGAACTGTACAATGAAGCAGCTGGTAATAATCATCGGGACTGCGCTGCTGGGGTGTATAATTTTTGAGATGATGGCAGGAGATGGGCCGGATAGTCTTAAGATGGTTTCGGCAGCTGCCATGGAAAAAGCACTTGCTGCTTACGGGTAAATAATAATGAAGGATTTTATAACAACTATAGCATCGATGCTTGTGCTTACGATGTTTCTCATGCAGTTTACGGCCAATCAGATTACGTTTACAAAAATAATGGGTGCAGAACATGAAATACGGCAGCTCCGTCTAATTTCAGAAAATCAGGGCATGATAAAAAGTGAAGATATTGCAGAACTTAAAGAAAGTCTGGCAGAAATACTTGGATGCAGCCAGTCCGAAATAGCGGTAGCTGTTTCGGGCGCGGCGCCGGACCAGGTCAACAGCAGCGGCGCGCCCGTGAGCTCTGGCCTGGAGGTTTCCATGCCGGTGTACGGGGTCATAGGGCCGGCCAGAGCTCTCGGACTGGCTCCATCAGAAAATGTCCGTACACATATTTCACGCAGCCTGATGATTTTTATGCCTCAGGAAGAACAGGAACCGGAGGAACCTGTCCAATGAAAAATCTGATAATAACAATTGGCCTGGTCATTCTTTTCGTGATGCTTAATAATTTTCAGCTGGAGCTGAGCCAAAGGCTGTTTCTTCACTGAAAATACACCAATTTCTGGTTGACACATAAGCTGGCCATATAGTATACTAATTGCTTGTAAGAGGGAGTAACTAGCGCTTCAAAGCGTGGTATTCTGCGTCAATCCGACCGTCGGAGACCGGTTTTTCCGGACCGTATGGTTCGCGGGTATCTTAAATAGTAAGACTTTTACCGTATAATATATGGTAGGAGTCTTTTTTGAATTTTTGTTTCAGAAGCAGACTCCTCTGAAAAAAGAAAAGGAGAAGACATGAAGTATTATTTAAAAAGCATCGACGAAACGATGATTCAGGTCAATTCCCAGGCTTCCGGTCTTGCAGATGCAGAAGCAGGCAAGAGACTTGAATCAAACGGCCCTAACAAGCTGGCCGAAGCTAAAAAAGATTCTTTATTCAAACGTTTTATGTCCCAGCTTGCTGACCCGATGATTATCATCCTTATTGTGGCAGCAGCAATTTCAGGGGTTACAGCTTTCTATTCCGGCGAAAGCTTTGCAGACGTAATCATCATTCTTGCAGTTGTAATAATCAACGCAGTTCTCGGTGTTTACCAGGAAAGCAAGGCTGAAAAAGCCATTGAAGCGCTGCAGGCCATGTCCGCAGCCACCAGCAAGGTTTTAAGAGACGGAAAAATCAAGATTGTAAAGAGCGAAGACCTTGTAGTAGGTGATGTGGTTCTTCTTGAAGCAGGTGACGCAGTTCCTGCTGACGGACGTATTATCGAATGCGCAAGCATGAAGATTGAAGAAGCTGCTCTTACAGGTGAATCCGTTCCTGTTGACAAGACTGCAGATGTTCTTGCTCTTGACGGCGAAAAGGACGTTCCTCTCGGCGACAGAAAGAACATGGTTTACATGGGAAGTACAGTGGTTTATGGCCGTGGTGTTGTAGTAATCACTGCTACAGGTATGGATACTGAAATGGGTAAGATTGCTGATGCACTTGCTCAGGCTCAGGAAGGCAAGACTCCGCTTCAGATCAAGCTTGCTCAGCTTTCCAAGATTCTTACAGTATTAGTACTTGCAATCTGCGTTGTAATCTTTGCAGTAAGCCTTCTCAGAGCCGATGCAATCACAGGTTTAGTATTCCTTGACACATTCATGGTAGCGGTTTCTCTTGCAGTAGCTGCTATTCCGGAAGGTCTTGTTGCGGTTGTAACAATCGTACTTTCCATGGGTGTTACAAATATGTCCAAGCAGAATGCAATCATCAGAAAGCTCACTGCTGTTGAAACTCTCGGCTGTGCTCAGATTATCTGCTCCGACAAGACTGGTACTCTGACTCAGAACAAGATGACAGTAGTTGACTACTACGGTGAAGATGAAGCAAGAATTGCTCGTGCAATGGCACTCTGCTGTGATGCTAAGCTTGAAGATGGTGCAGCTGTAGGCGAACCTACAGAATGTGCTCTTGTAAATTATGCATATAAGTTAGGCCTTAATAAGGGCGATGTTGAACTTGCTCTTCCAAGAGTAGGCGAAGTTCCTTTCGACTCCGGCCGTAAGATGATGACAACCCTTCACAAGGATAAGAATGAAAACATTATCATTCAGTACACTAAAGGTGCTCCTGACGAAGTGCTCAAGAAATGTACCAAGATTTACAAAGGCGGTAAGGTTTCTCCTATCACTGATGAAGATAAGGCAGAAATCCTCAAAGCAAATAAAGAAATGGCTGACAGAGCGCTCCGTGTGCTTATGGCAGCAGAAACTATCCATGATGAAAAACCGGCAGATATTTCTGTAGCAGGTCTTGAACATGACCTTTGCTTCCTGGGTCTTGTGGGTATGATTGACCCTGTAAGACCAGAAGTAAAGGCAGCTATTGAAGAATGTAACTCTGCAGGTATTACACCTATCATGATTACAGGTGACCATGTTGACACAGCATCTGCAATCGGTAAGGAACTCGGTATCCTCAGAGAAGGCAAGCGCGCTATCACAGGTGCTATGCTCAATGAAATGAGCGATGAAGAGTTCGAAAAGGAAATCGCAAACATCAGTGTATACGCACGTGTACAGCCTGAACATAAGGTAAGAATCGTTAACATGTGGAAGAAGAAAGGTTTCGTTACTGCAATGACCGGTGACGGCGTAAACGATGCTCCTTCCATCAAGTCTGCTGACATCGGTGTCGGCATGGGTATCACTGGTACTGACGTAACAAAGAACGTTGCAGACATGGTTCTTGCGGACGATAACTTTGCTACAATCGTTGGTGCAGTTTCTGAAGGCCGTCGTATCTACGACAACATCAGAAAGGCAATCCAGTTCCTGCTTGCTTCCAACATGTCCGAAGTAATCAGTATTTTCGTAGCTACACTCATGGGCTTCACAATTCTTCATCCGGTACACCTGTTGTGGATCAATCTGGTAACAGACTGCTTCCCTGCACTTGCACTCGGTATGGAAAAGCCGGAAGCTGACATTATGCAGCGTAAACCTCGTAAGACTACTGACGGTATCTTTGCCGGTGGTCTCGGCGTAGACCTGTTCTACCAGGGCTTCATCGTATCAATTCTCACACTGGCTGCTTACTTTATCGGCCACTACATTGAAAGTGGTGTCTGGGAAATCGCAAACAGCCCTGACGGTATTTCCATGGCCTTCCTGACAATGTCCATGGCAGAAATCTTCCACAGCTTCAACATGCGTTCCCAGAGAGGAAGTATCTTCACAATGAACAGCAGAAACAAGGCACTCTGGCTGGCTGGCGTTGCAAGCTTCATCGCTACTACTGCTGTTGTGGAAATTCCATTACTGGCAGCTGCTTTCGAATTTGAACACATCAACTTTACTGAATATGGTATCGCAATCGGTCTTGCCTTCCTTGTAATTCCAATCGTAGAAGTTGTAAAGTTCTTCGAAAGAAAATTCGGCAAGAAATATTAATTATTAAAAACAAAGACGACACAGTCCTTTCGGATCGTGTCGTTTTTTGTTGGAAAAAAATAAATTGAAAGGAGGTGTAAAAAATCAAAAACAAATCTATATGTCTGAGAACGATGGCGGTAACCATCGTTTTTTTAATTGCGGCTGTTTCTGTATCAGCAGCCCATGGGGCATCAGTACCGCTGCAAAGACCTGATCTTGAAAAAGTATTATCATATAACTCCCATAAAATCAGACTGACATGGCAGCCTGTTTCAGGGGCAGAAGGTTATCAGGTATACCGTGCAGCTTCAGAAAAAAGTAAGTTTAAGCGTATTGCAGTTATTGATAATCCGGACAGTAGTATGTACACTGACAGCGGCAGAACAACAGGCAGATCTTACTATTACAAAGTCCGTGCTTTCAGGGAATCAGGCAGCAGAAGGGTTTACTCCAGGTTCTCCGTGGTTAAGAGCGCATATGCCCGTCCTGTTAAAGTTAAAAATCTTGAGACCGAATGGCAGCAGACCGGATACAGGCTGAAATGGAGCCCTGTCAAAGGTGCTGACGGATATCAGGTGGCTGTACGGCAGGCCGGTGATGATGCCTGGCATAAGGGCTGGTATTACAAGCCGGGACCAACCTACGAGGAGACAATTTTTGTGGGGAATATAAAGGTAGAAGGAACAGAGGCCATAGTACAGACCGGAAACTGTAATTATGAGTTCAGGGTGCGGGCATACATGATTTCGGAGGGGAAGAAAGTCTGGGGAAGGTATTCTGACATTGCAGCACCTTTACAGCAGGTTACAGCCGAAGAACTGAAAGCTGCAGCAGAAGAGTACATTATGGAAAAGTATCCTCATGCAAAGCTGAAAACAGTGGCAGGGAGGACCCCTGAAAATTCCGGCTGGGGACCTGTATGGCCCAGAAGTTTCAGCAGATACGAAAGTGCAGAAAAAATAGTACGTGAGAAACTTGGAAAAACCCTGGATTTCTATGCAGAAAACTTCTGGAATGCTTCTGCGGGCGGAACACCGGCCGGGAGCATATTTGTCAGGGAAGAAGACTGCTGCCTCTCGGTCTGGTGGATTGCCTGAAAAAATAAGTGATAAAAGGAGGATTTAATGAAAAAGTTATTGCAAAAAGCAGGGATAATTCTGATGGCCTGTATTATGACACTGACAGGGCTTATACCAGCCGCTGCTGCAGAAAAAACAGGCCTTTATGAAGGCCAGCCTGCAAGATTCAGTTACGGTTCATCTCTTAAAACAGATGGAGGAGAAACGTACCAGTTTACAGGAAGAGATCTTAACTGGATGCAGATGTATTGTTACAATTATCAGACTGGTCAGCCGTATGTAGGTGGTGCCAGAGAACTTGCGGGGCCACTGGAACGATACAGAATAAAGACATCTGAAGGCTCTTTTGTAGGTTACTGCATAGAACATGGTGTTATGGTAGATGAGGCACTGCAGCTTCAGGCGGCTGATTACAGAAATGCTGTAATTACAGAAGGTCTGGGAGAAGAAGTTATGCAGAACATCAAGCTTTGCCTTTTTTACGGCCGGCAGAATGGAGACAGTATAAGCAACCTTCTGGACTCGCCGGAGCAGGGGGGACTGGGGTTTGCTGACTCTGAATTTTACGGGCGTAATGCATCTGCATATACCCTTGATGACTGGGAAATTGCCACCGTTATGCTTATCCGTGAATCTCAGCAGAAATTCAGGGACAGCCGCTTCAGACTGAAATCAGGCGGCAATGGGCTCAGTTACACAAACGGCTGGCGCGGTCCGGAAACAGGAAAAATCAACACGGATCATTATGTGAAACCACTGAAGGGCAAGGCTGCCTATGATATATATAAGTACATGGAGCAGCTTTGTCAGGATCATTTTCTCTTTTCTTCAAGCATAGCAAGCATGAACCCTGATACTCCGAAGAATATTGCTTTCGGTGCAGAAGACAGGGATGCTGCCGGAAATTACTATAAAAAAGTTTCAGTCAGTGCTTCCCGCGCCTGTCCGCTGAAGGCAGTTGACAAGGATAATCCGGCAATTGAAGCGGAAGGTGTAAGTGTGAACCTGCTGGAGGAAGGCGGGAAATTTTATTATGAGATTACTGTAGCAGAGGATGCTTTCACTGAAGGGGCCATTTTCGGACTTTGTAAGGTTATGCCGGGACGGGTACCGGCAAACGATCTGCTGGTATGGGAATGTGCTACAACAAACGGTCACCTTCAGGCGATTACTACTGGGATGGCAGACCCGCTTCAGGGGTATTTTTCCCTCAGTACTAAGGCTGATCCGCTGCAGGGAGAACCTCCTGAACCTGATTATTTTCCGGTTTTTGAATTTCCGGTAAGTAAAGAAGATTTTAACCCGGGCTGGGATAACAGCGTAAATACTCCCATGGGGGATGCGGCTCTGAGTGCAACATATGTGCTTTACCGTGACGGAACCGAGGTTGACAGAGTGACACTGGATGATTATGGCCGGACAGAAGTTCTTTCAGACCAGCCGTGGACCAGCAGTGATGATCTGGTACGTGCAGAAAGTGGTGAGACAGAAACGCACATGGTGGAGGCAGAGGGAGAACCGCCGGAAATGGTCGATCATGGATGCGGAACTATTGCACCTACAAAAGTTGAATGGTCTGGAAACTGCACATATACCATAGCTGAAATCACACCTGAGGGACGGTTTACTGAGCCTGATGCTTATGGCGGTGTAAGGGAATATATGGCTGAATATTATGCTGTAACAGAAGATGAGAGGCAGTATGCATGTGAGACACCTGTCTGGAAAAACATTGAATATACAGTGAATTACCATACTGTGACCGGCAGCGGAAGCGGCGGCAATTCAGGTCCTGAAACTTCAGATAATCTCGAAGATATACTTGTTTTCGGCGAAGAGACTTTTGTCAATGACTGTTATCGCGGTAAGATTACCCTTTCCAAATCCCTTGAAAGAGAGGATGTTTTTAAAGACAATCCTATGGGAGGCCATCCTGAATCCATAAACTCAAAGTGGCAGCTAAGTCTGGTCAGTGGAGGCTATGAGGGGCAGCCTTATGTAAGATTTGTCCGTGAAGCTAATCTTGCTGATGGCACTGCGGTTTACCGTGTGGTCAGAGACGGAAGCGGCATAAGCAATGCTGCAGAGGTAATGACTGTCGGAAACAACGGGGACCTTGTAATTTACGATATTCCCTATGGAACATATTACATGGAAGAAGTTTCAGCTGACGATGCGTCTTTTGTAAGGGAAAAATTTGTTGTGGAAATAGGTGAACATGGTGGAACCTACACGACCGGTAACGACTATGACAATCGTTATGATTACAATGTCCGCGATAAAAAAATTACCAACCGCATAAAAATATGCAAGACAGATGCAGAAACAGGCAAAGGTGTGGACCTGGCCGGTACAAAATTCCACATACGATACAAAGGCAGCCCGCTCAATACTGATGCGGAGAACGAAGCGCTTGAAAACTATAACCGCTATCTGCCGGATGCAGCAGAAATAACTGCAGACGGACCTTACACCTTTGAGGCGGACGAAAACGGAGAGCTTGTTGTCAGGTATCAGCTTCCTTATGGAATTTACGAAATAACTGAGTGGCAGGTGCCGGAAGGCTATTATACGGAAGAAGATGGCAACGTCTACACTTTCATCGTGAGCCAGCAGGAACTACACACTGATGGTAATTTTGGTCAGCTTGTAACATATGATGGCAATATTACCGCAGCAGACCCCTTGTACGATTCTTCCCGGTATCCCTACACTGCATATTATCAGGCTGTCAAGATGGCGAATAATCAGGTAAAAGGCCGTATTACAGTGAAAAAAACAGGCCAGATACTTACAGATTATCTGGAAGAAAAAATCCTTGGCCACAAAATTTACCGCCCTGTTTATGAAATGGCAGCCGGGCTCAAGGGTGCTATTTTTGGTATTTTTGCAGCGGAGGATATTATGCTCAGTGATGGAAATGACGGGCCGGCGGTTTTTGATGCGCTTACAGATGAAGAACTGGTAATTCCTGTGGAAAAGTCAACCCATTACGGAAGTACAGATATTATGGAAGAAGGAAGGCTGCATCATAGTTCCGGAGCAGAACTGCATTATTATAGAGACAGAGAGTCCGGGAGTGCAGGTGCAGAAGGTGAGGATAACCACTATACAATGATGTATATTTCACCTGAACAGAAAGATACATCATATTCGTATACTTTCATAACTGCTGACGGAACATCTGAATATACCTATGATGTGGAAGTTAACATGAACTTTCAGGCCGGAGGACGGAACATGACCGATGTGAAAATCATCAAAACTACCTGTCCTGCGGAAAATGCGGTTCAGTCAATTCCTCTCACAAAGCCGGCAGGATATGTGGAGGATGAAGGAATACAGGTAGGACTGAATCCCCTTGTAAGTTATATCTGCGGTGATGAGGCACCTGATGGCCAGCGCAGATCCAACGCACTGAGTGTTTATGAAAAAACTGATATTGAAACAGATTCAGAGGGAATGCAGACGAAAGCGGTACAGGCTTACGAGATTAGTTTTGTGCAGGAAGCAGGAAACAGCAATGGCTTTTCAATGAACTGGGATGGTTTTGAGATTGCAGCACGTGCTGATTGTATGACAAAGACTGCAGAAACGGTAATAAAAAGTCAGGGTTCGGTACCGGTTATAAACTGCGGAATTGGTTATACATATGTTATTGACAGTGAGGAACATGTCTCAACATTTACCGCATCGGAACCGGCATCTCCGGTGTATTTTCTTTCAGGAGATGGTATCCGTACTGAAATGTATTATTTCGGCGGATATATGAAGGCCAAAATGGAAATACCACAGAGTGCAGTTGACAAAGATTTTGACAGGATTATTCCTGATATGGGCTTTGACTGGTACAGCAAACTGACGCCATCCAGCCCGGTTATTACATATGAGCCTGTACGTGGAACAAAGGTTACTGCAGCACGCCATGAAAACAGTGATACAGGACAGGCAGAAAGTTACACTGTGGAAATAATCAGTAATCAGACTTCAGACGAGCCTTTTACCGTGGCTTTTGCTGACGGGTATACCATGTCTTTCTTTACAGATACAGCGGATTCGGGAAATGGTGTGGGAGTAATACTGCTGGACGGTATATACAAAACAACCAGATATACTTTGTCAGAACTTGTCGAAACAATTGAGACAGGGGTGAACGGCCAGGCGATTTCCTCGGCACTTCCTCTCGGCAGGTATATCGTCCGGGAACTGAAAGCTCCTGACGGGTATGTTCTGAGCAGTCGAGAGTACGAAGCAGAACTGAAATACAAAGATCAGTATACACCTGTAGTGTGGGCAGAAACTTCAGCAAGTAACAGTCAGGTACCTGTGGAGATTGACCTTACTAAAGTTTTTGAAACTGGATACCGGTCCGGACAGTTTGTGCCGGGAAAGGGGGCTGTATTCGGCATTTTTACAGCAGACGGAAAGAACCGGCTTCTGGATATTTTTTCTGCAGGTCCTGACGGAAGAACGTTGCGTAAGGTGAAACTGCCTCTTGGCCATACATATTATGTCAGGGAACTTCAGACCTCGGGCAGTTATGAACTGTGCAGCACACCTTTTTATTTCAGGGCAGATGATGTTACGACAGAAGCACCATCTTTTGATTATGGATCAGATGGTATCAGCGGAAGAATAGTAATGGAAAGCAGCGGTGTTGCTGAAATAACTGTAAATACGCTGGCAAGATTCCCGCAAGGCTGCATTACCGTAAACGATAAAGTATATCAGCTTGACATATCATCAGAGGAGGGAATGGTCGTAAATAAGGTTTTTTCTGACCGGGCAGTAACAACTGTGCGTGTAACTGAAGGGACGCCTGTATCAATAATTCTTGGCAATGGCAAGAACATCAGTGTAAATATCACCGGAAATTCGCTGGATTATGTTATAGACGATACAATCGGCACGTACATTCCGGAAGTTTCTTTTACAGGTTTTTTTGCTGCATACAGCCATGAATGGACTGCCCCTGAGGAAAGTACCCAGCCTGCAACAGAGGATATTGTGTTTAAGGGTGCAGGAACGCAGCCGGTGGTTATTGAAGCAGAAGTGCTTCATACGCCTTTCATGGACTCCGGAAATGTAAAATATGAACACATGGCAGTTCTTTCTTCGGCGGGTGAAAAAATTGAAATCGATGAAGGACAGACACACATATTTACTGATGATGCAGGAACGGAAACTGAAGTACTTCTGAACGAAGCCGGAGGAATCCGTATAGTACAAAAGGGGATAATAAAAGGCTCAGTCAGTGAAACAGATGAGCCGGAAGTAACAAAAAATAATGAAAAAGATGAGAATGTGAAATTTTATAAGTCGGTTACCTTTGCCAGAACCGGAAGCGGTGCAGACACAATCCAGGTAAAAATCAATACTGCAGATAATATTAATGCAGGAACAATCTGTAATCTGCATAAAGAAATACCTTCTGATGAACCGGAGCCGGAGATTCCGGACTTACCTGAAATTCCGGACACAGAAGTAATTCCTGAAGAACCTCAGCAGCTGCAGCCGGAGAGTGAGCAGGAAGAACCACATGAGGAACCTCAGATTGTAACAACGGTACCTGAAACCGGCGTGTCAGCGTCAGGTTACCTTTGGTTTCTGATGATGATTACAAGTTTAATAAGTATAGTTTTATTGATTTTAAAAAAAGAAAAGGAGAATTAAAAATGAAGAAGATTTTAACAACTGCTATGATTTTAGTTTTAATGATGACACTTGCTGCGGGTACTGCCTTTGCGGCAACAGGAACTACAGCACAGGGCAATGAAGTGCCGGTTTACCTTATTGCTCCGGCAATCGGAGATGGTGCCGGAGGTATTGATTTTACCATCACAGACAGAATCACAATGACCGCTGCAGCGGGAAGTTCAGTACTGAGCATAACTGATCTTGAGATTAAAAATAATGCTGCAACAGGTCAGCTCAGACTGGATTCAATTGAAGCATCCACAGAAACAGGCTGGACAATTAAAAGTGACAATGAAAAGTATTTTGCAGAATTAAAAGCAGGTACAAAAGAGTTTTCCCTTGTTTCTGAAGGCAATGATTTTTCTGCAAATGCAAAAAAAGAATATGGCGATGATAAGCTGATTGCACCTGGCCAGGAACCTCTTAAAATCGGTTTTACCGGCCATATAGGTACTTTTTTAACCGCAGTATCTGACACTCAGGTTGCAAAGATTACAGCAACAGTTTCTCCATACTAAAAGGCAGTGGGGCAAAATGATGACGAATTTTAAAGGGCATAAAGGCAAGGGATTTATCCTTTGCCTTGTTTTGATTATTCTTAATTTCAATATGATTTGTGCATATGCAGACACGGTTACGCTGCCGGTATATATGGAAATAGCGGCGATGACTATGGAGTTTGAAATAACTGAATCCATCGGCATGCAGTGTACAGAAGGTTCAAATGAGCTGATTATAGATGACCTTGTAGTTACCAACACTTCTGTGGATCCTCTTGATATTCAGCTGACAAATATGGTGATAAGACCGCAGGGAGCCTGGAAACTTGTCGCAGATACAGCAGATTTCAGCGACATGGTCGATGTAAAATGTTTCTCGTTTGTTGCAGGCGGGCAGGATTTTTATACAGAAAATTTTTCTAAAACACTTACAATCCCTTCCGGAGAAAGCGGGACAGTAAGTTTCAGCGGCCATACGGGATATTTCAATGAGGCGGTTTCTGAAAAGGCAGCAGATCTGGTTGTAACTATTGAAAAGGCACCAAGAATCTCCGGTTTTGAAATTAAGCTTGATAAGCTTGAGGACGGAAGAAACTGGACAGCTTTTGAAGTTGAAGAGGGAATGACCTGGGGTGAGTGGGTCGAAAGTGATTACAATACTGAGGGATTTACTCTTTGCAAAAATGGTGGATGCCACATTGTTCATCCTAAGAATTATATGATATTTGATGATGAAGGTATGTATCTAGTAAAAAAAGATGCTCTGATAGTTGTGGGCTACAGGTACAGGCTGTCTCAAAGCTATGAGTAATATAACTTATTTTCGGAAAGGAGATTGAACAACATGACTAAAACAATCAGACGGCAGAGAGGTGTCATTGTTCTGCTTCTTATTATTGTATTTGTGCTGCTTGTTCTCCTGTGCGTGCGGTGCGAAAATCAGCCGGTACCGGGAACCACGGCAGTCATCGAACATAAAGAGGACGTAATACTTACAAATCCTGATAACGGAAGCATAAGAATAAAAATCAACCCGGCGATAACCGTAAAAGGCAGTACTATGCAGGATCTGAATTTTGCAAATTATAATGAGAACCGGCTGCTGCGCTGCCGGATTATGACAGGAGAAGCGTATATCTACGACAGTGGCTTTATTTCTTCCGGTGATATGCTTAAAGGAGATTTTATAAACGCGGAGTATCTTGTTTCAGGCAGCAATGAGGCAATTGCGGAGGTTTATTCATATGATACTTCTGAAAATCTGCTTGGTCAGACCAATGTAAAAATCACATTGAATTTAACCAGCTAGAAGAAAAATATTTCATTTACTTTCTTCTTGTGCTATAATCGAAAAAAATTACTTTGAAGTATGGCATAAGGAGGTATTGTTATGAAGAAGATTTTAGCTGTTATTCTGGTACTTGTACTGGCAGCAGGTCTGACGGGATGTATGTATGTTGAGGACAGTGTCGTTATTAACGAAGATGGTACTGGCATAATGAACAGTGTCATTATGATTGAAAAGGATACATATGATTCGATGAGGGACATGTTTGCTTCTCTGGGGGATGGAACTGATATTTTTGAAGGAGTGACTCCGGAGCTGGTATATAAGGATGGTAAGATGTATTATCAGACCGAAGAATCCCAGAAGTTCACTTCACTTGAGGAATTGGGCGATCAGCTGGAGGAACATTATGAAGATGTATATGTAACAGAAAGCGGAGTAAGGTTTGTTATAAATGAGGCTGCCGGTGAGGATATGACATATGAAGAAGTTGAAGCTGCATATTCAGAACTTGGCGTGGATATAAAAAATGCTGTTACAGCAGTTATGAGTTTTACAATGCCTCAGCCTGTGCTTGCGTACAGTGAAGGCGGAGAGATTTCTGAAGACCAGAAAACTGTAACATATACTTTTGATATGGAAAGCCTTTGCAGCAGGACGGAAGTTATGGTATCAACTGCTGAAGAGGAAACCAAGCCGACCATGAATGTAACCCACAAAAAGACTTACAAGAATGCAAAGACGGTTACTGTAAAGGATGCAAGCGGAATCAAAGCTGCGAAATATAAAGAAAAAGGCGGAGAATACAAAGAATTCGACTTTACAATGACTTTCACAAAGAACGGTACATATACAGTTTCTGCAGAAGATTATTATGGAAATAAGAGAGCAAGAACCTTCACTATCAAGGACGAGACAAAACCTAAAGTAAGCGGTGTTACAAACAAAAAGACCTACACCACTGAACGTGAAATTGCTTTCAGCGACAACTGCGGCATCAAGTTTGTAAATGTTTATATTGATGATGAAAAAATCAGACTTACTGACGAACAGGTTATAAATGGTATAATTGTTGAGGATCCTGCGGACTACAGAATTTACATAAGAGATGTGAATGGAAACAGCAGAAATGTAAGATTTACAATCAAATAATAAGATGGTATAATGGTTAAGGGTCTGTACCCAATACCTTTGAAAGACAAGAGGACACAAAGATGAGCATCGTAGTAGGAATCGATATAGGCGGAAGTACTACCAAAATCGCTGGCTTTGACGGCGAAAAGAAACTTATACCGGTTCAGATTTCAGCAAACAACGCAATAGCTTCTCTGTTTGGAGCATTTGGTAAATTCTTATATGATAATAAACTTGAACTTGCAGATATCCAGCAGGTTAATCTGACAGGCGTGGGCAGCAGCACTGTTGACCAGGCAATTTATGGACTGCCTACATACAAGGTAGACGAGTTCACTGCCAACGGCGTAGGCGGAGGATACTTCGCGGGAGATAAGAAGGAATTCATGGTTGTCAGCATGGGAACCGGAACATCTTTTGTAGGTGTAAAAGACGGCATACCAGTACATATGGGAGGTATCGGCATAGGTGGCGGTACAATTATCGGCCTTTCCAAGCTTATGCTCAACACCAATGATATCGACAAGATTCAGGATATGGCAGCAGAAGGTAAGGTTGGCAATATCGACCTGAGAATCGGTGATATTTCAAAGAATCCTCTTCCTGGTCTGGATCTTGAAATTACTGCGTCCAACTTCGGTAAAGCTTCCTCAAGAGCTTCCTGCGAAGATAAGGCTGCGGGTATAGTGCATATGGTAATTGAATCAATATGCCAGACTGCGGCGCTGATTGCACAGAATACTGATATGAAAGACTTCGTGCTTATCGGAGCGCTTACCAATTTCCCTGAATGCGGTCCTGTGACCAAAATGGTTACCAGCCTTTTCCCTGGCACAAACTTCATCGTGCCGGAAGATGGGGAATATGGTACTGCCATAGGCGCGGCACTTACAGAAAAGTGCGGCCTCAAGCATATTGCAGGTTAAATAACTATTTTCAAACAAAATGCCGGCTGGGATTCTTCCCGGCCGGCTGTTTATTTTTTTGAAAGATTTACAGAGGATAATCTGCTATCCCATGAGGAGTAATTTTTTTTATGGAAGTGAACCCGCATGATCTGGCAAGCTCTGCTGCCTCGTCAAACCAGCAGTCAAGCATGTCCTTGTAATGGCAGTCGCTGTTTATCATAATATGGCCGCCAAGTTCTGCAATTCTGCGGAGCATCCATGGAGCAGGATAAGGGACAGTGCGGAGTTTCTTGGCAATGGCTCCGGTGTTGATTTCGAAGATCATATTTTTGGCAACCAGTGATGTGAGCGCTTTTTCTGCAGCTGCAATGTAGCGCGGATGGTTTTCATCAAACCAGTTGTGCTGGTCACTGAACTTGGTCAGCAGGTCGAAGTGGCCGATAATATTGCAGCCTGTAACCTGAGGAAGAATACTGACCATTTCATAATAATGCTCGCAGAAAGCATACGGGTCGCCGCCGAAATAACCGTTTACCGCTTTTTCAATTTCTTCATAATCCCAGTCCACATAAAAATACCGGCTGCGGTCATAGCCGTGGAAATTGTCGTCAGAATCTGCATCGGCATAAGGAAACATGGCATGTACTGAACCGATGACATAATCGTACTCCGAAACTGGTTCATCGGAACCGAAGTCCTGCTCAATCCCGCGTATTATGTCGATTTTGCCCGCGTACTTTTCCTGAAGATGGGTGATTTCAGCATTGTACTTTTCAGTATCTTCAGGGCTCATGCAGTATGAAGTGTCGTAAGCAGTATAGCAGTGACCTGAAAAACCCAGGGTGTCAAAACCCTTTTCAATGGCAGTTCCGACCATTTCTTCCATGCTGCTGCGGCCGTCGCATAAAAGCGAATGTGTATGATAATTGAAGTTTATTTTGCTCATTTTGCTTCACCTTTCATAAAATATAAAATGAGTATACCACATTTACAGAGAAAGTGATGCTTTTTTCGGATATTTATGATATTATAATCGGAGAAAAAATTAAAGGAAGTATTAAGTATATATGAACGAAAAAATAAAATCAGGTATATTGAACATTTTGTTTGCTGTAGTGTGCACAGCAGTCATAATAAGCCTTGCGGTGAGCATAACTGTGTGGTGCCGCCCTATTTATTATTTTGATCTGGGGTACCTTGGCATCCCTGAAAGGTCCGGCATTGCAGAAGAAATATGCAGGCTCAATTACGATGCGCTTATCGACTATAACGTGATTGGCGGGCCGGATGAGCTTCAGTTTCCTACGCTTGCTATGTCAGAGACAGGTCGCATACATTTCGAAGAAGTAAAAGATATCTTTATTACAATGCAGTGGACCGGTATTATCGGCGGCGCACTTATCATTCTGGCGATATTTAAATGGAAGGAAAGCAAATGGCTTCATTACACTGTTTTTACAACAGTTGGAATTGCGGCAGCGGTACTGGCAGCAGTGATAATTGACTGGCAGTGGGCATTTACCACTATGCACAAAATTTTCTTTAATAATGACTACTGGATTTTCAGTGCAAAGACAGACCCGGTGATCAAAATACTGCCGGATGAGTTTTTTATGCACTGCGGTCTGGTGATTATTCTGCTGGTGGTCCTTGCCATGGCAGCCTTTGAAATCATATACAGAAAAAGGAGAAAACACAATGGCTAATTTCAAAATATTATTTTTCAGATATTACGACAGAGCAATCGCAGAAGGAATAACCACCTTTTCAAAGATGGGTATCAATAAAAACGATTTCACCAACATGTGCAGCATGCCGGGTTTCGTTCTTGACGATGAAAGCATCCGCCGCGCAGGTGCAGCAATGCAGCTTACAGAAGCTCAGCTGTCAGAACTGCTTGCAGCGGCTGCAGCAGAAAGGACAGAGGAATAGCTGCTATGCGTAACAGAACACTGAGATTTATTCCGGCGCTGGTGCTGATAGTTATACTGGTACTGGCCGGAGCGGCAGCGCTCTATGCCGGCGATTATTATCATGCTGACGAAGAAGCGATAATGGCATGTCAGTCTTCAGATACAGTAACTGTAACCTATGTGTCCGGTGGACAGTATGACTTTGTGCCCGAAAAGCCACAGGCTGGAATTATTTTTTATCCGGGAGGCAAAGTTGAGTATACTGCATATGCTCCTCTTATGCAGAAACTTGCAGAAGAAGATATCCTTTGTATAGTGCCTAAAATGCCTCTTAATCTGGCAGTCCTTGATGTGGACGCAGCAGAAGATATTATGAAGCAGTACCCGGAAATAACTGACTGGTACATAGGCGGTCATTCTCTGGGAGGATCAATGGCAGCAAATTATGCTGCAGATCATGCCGATGAACTGGAGGGACTGATTCTTTTGGCAGCGTATTCGACGGAGGACCTGACAGGTTCAGGCCTTGAGGTTTTCTCTGTCTATGGCTCAGAGGACAAAGTTCTGAATATGGAAAAGTACGAGGAATACCGCAGCAATCTTCCGGAGGATGTATATGAACTGATAATTGAAGGCGGCAACCATGCCGGCTTTGGCAGCTATGGTGCTCAGGAAGGTGACGGAGAGGCCGCAATAAGCTCGTCAGAGCAGATAGAAGCGGCTGTGGAATTTTTTGTAAATAATAAGTAATAGATAAATGAATAAAAACTGCAACTAAATTTAGTTGCAGTTTTTTGTTTGCAATGATATACTAAAGGAAGAAGGAATTATAATTGAGTAAAAAAGAAAAATTAATTAATAGATTGAAATCCAGACCTGTTGATTTCTCTTTTTCAGAGCTGGAAACATTACTATCTATTTTGGGTTTTGCCCGTGTTGATAAGGGCAGAACCAGTGGTTCAAGAGTAATGTTTGTAAACAGGAACAAACAATCGATTTTATTACACAGACCTCATGGTCGAAAAGAACTGTTGGAATATCAAATAAAGCAGATTATTGATATTTTGGAAAAGGAGGAATTGATATGAAAAATACCATGGAGTACAAAGGATATATAGGCAGTGTGGAATTTTCTGAAGAAGATGAGAAGTTTTTCGGTAAAGTTCAAGGAATCCGTTCGTTGATTTCATACGAGGGGACGACCGCAAGAGAACTTATTGAAGATTTCAGGGGTGCGGTAGATGATTATCTGGAACTCTGCTCAGCAGAGAAAATTACCCCGGAGGCAGCTTACAAAGGTAGTTTCAATGTGCGCATCGCTCCGGAACTGCATAAGAGAGCAGCTATATATGCGCTTTCAAATAATATCTCACTGAATAGTTTCGTGGAGCATGCAATTGCGTTACATTTAAACAACTAAAATAGCCCGGCAATTTGCCGGGCATTTTTTATAAATGTTAATTATACATTAAACAGGAAGTTTACAACATCTCCGTCGTTCATCACATATTCCTTGCCTTCTGAACGGATGTAGCCTTTTTCCTTGGCTGCGGAAAGGCTGCCGCCCACTTCCATCAGCTTATCGTAAGCGATAGTTTCTGCTCTGATAAATCCCTTTTCGAAGTCGGTGTGAATCTTGCCTGCTGCACCGGGAGCCTTGGTTCCGCGCTTGATTGTCCACGCACGGCACTCGTCTTCACCGGCAGTGAGGAAGGAAATCAGGTTGAGCAGGGAGTAGGAAGCTTTGATAAGCTTGTCCAGACCGGATTCGTCAATTCCCAGTTCTTCAAGGAACATTGCTCTTTCGTCGTCTTCCAGTTCAGCAACTTCCGCTTCAATGGAAGCGCAGATTACTACTACTTCTGCATTTTCACCGGCAGCAATTTCGCGTACCTGTGCAACATAAGGATTGTCAGCAGAATCAGCCACTTCGTCATCAGCAACATTGGCAACATAGATAATCGGCTTATAGGAGAGAAGTCCCAGGCTCTTTACAAATTCAGCTTCTTCTTCGTCAAGCTCCATTGCACGGGCATTTTTGCCTTCGCCCAGCCATTCGTTGACACGGTTGAGGAGCTCGAGCTCGCCCTGCATCTGCTTGTCAGCCTTGGCCATCTTTGCAGTCTTTGCGATACGGCGCTCAAGGATTTCCATGTCGGAAAGAAGGAGTTCAGTATTGATAGTATCGATGTCTGCTGCAGGATTGATTCTGCCGTTTACATGAACGATGTTGTCGTTTGCGAAACATCTTACAACGTGAACGATTGCTTCAACTTCTCTGATGTGACCCAGGAACTTGTTTCCAAGACCTTCGCCCTTGGATGCGCCCTTTACGAGACCAGCGATATCGCAGAATTCGATGGTTGCGTAAATTGTTTTCTTTGAGTTGTATACTTCGTGGAGCTTTGTAACACGTTCATCCGGAACGGTTACTACACCCACATTAGGTTCAATTGTGCAGAAAGGGTAGTTGGCAGCTTCTGCGCCCGCCTTTGTGATTGCGTTGAATAAAGTACTTTTGCCTACGTTTGGAAGGCCCACAATACCGAGTTTCATGTAATTAAATCTCCTTATCTATTTCTTCAATGTTCTTGCTTTTCTTTTTTAATATTACATACAGCACCAGCCCGCCGATAAATATTCCGAGACTGATGACCTGAGCCTGACGCAGGAAACCAATCATAAGGCTGTCTGTTCTCAGACCTTCTACGAAAAATCTTTCCACAGAGTAGAGCATTGCATACAGACATATAATCTGTCCGTCGAAGCTGCGGCGGTGATTGTCGAACCACAGCAGGAAAATGCAGAGTGCCAGGCACCAGAGAGATTCGTAGAGGAAAGTAGGATGATAACCCACTCCGTCTATAATCTGCGCCCATGGAAGGTCGGTAGGTCCGCCGTGAGCTTCTTCGTTGAAGAAATTTCCCCAGCGCCCCATGGCCTGTGCCAGAGGAATAACTGACGCTACCAGGTCTGCGGTCCGGATGTAACTCTGCTTGTAATGTCTGCAGATAAAATATCCTACTGTAAAGCAGAGAATCAGTCCGCCGTGAATGGCAAGTCCGCCGCTTCTGATGTCGAAAATCTTCGTCCAGTCATCTGCGAATCTGTTTTTCCATTCGAAAATAACGTAATAGGCTCTCGCACCGATTATGGCCGAAGGAATCATCCAGATTACAAGATCCAGGATGAAGTCCGGCTTGACCTGATGCAGAGGAGCTCTTTTATATGAAATCAGTGTGGCAATAAGGAAACCGCAGCCGATGAGCAGTCCGTACCACATGACATCAAGACCAAAAAGCGTAAACGCAACGCGTCCCGGTGATACCATAATTTAAAATCTCCTTTTGAATTATTTCTTTTACCTTTGTGCGAAAAAATCGCCTATATATTTTATCAAAAAAACTGTTTATTGTCATCAATCTTTGGTATATTTTATTTATGAAATACGAAAAAATTATCAAAGGAACATTTATTGACCGCCCCAACCGGTTTATTGCGCTGGTTGAGGTGGACGGAGAGGCTGTAAAGGCTCATGTGAAGAATACAGGAAGGTGCAGAGAACTCCTTGTTCCGGGGGCGGCAGTGTATCTTGAAGATTTTGAAGGGCGTATGGGAGACCGCAAGATGAGGTACTCCCTCGTTGGTGTGGAAAAGAATGTGCCGGCAGGAAAGTTGCTGGTCAACATGGATTCCCAGGCACCTAACAAGGTTGTCGGTGAAGCCCTTGCTGACGGGGCAATCAGACTGGAAGGGATGGACAGGCTTACTGAAATCCGCGCAGAAAAAACTTTTGGTCAGTCAAGGTTCGACTTTTTTGTGGAGGACAGTAAGGGGAGTTCAGCGTACATCGAGGTAAAGGGAGTGACTCTTGAAAATGATGGAATTGTCCGGTTCCCTGACGCCCCGACGGAAAGAGGAGTTAAACATATAAATGAACTTGTCAGTGCCATGGAGGCAGGGCACAGGGCTTATATAATCTTCGTTATACAGATGGGCGGGATGAAAGAATTCAGGCCTAATGATGATACACACCGGGCTTTTGGCGATGCACTGAGAAGTGCCGCGGCTGCCGGAGTAAAAGTACTGGCTTTTGGGTGCAGTGTGACAGAAGACAGTCTTTGCATAGCAGAGCCTGTAAAAGTAAATCTGGGTGAATAAAAAGGCGGTTTATTGTTCATAAACCGCCTTCTCTTATTATTCTTTTGATTTGTAATATAATCCGCAGCCGCAGTAACCTTCATAGTTAAGGTCTTCAATCTGCATCTTGAATTCCATGCACATGCACTTGTTGTGAGGAAGCTTGTCCGGTTTGGAAGGACAGAATCCGCCGTTTGCTCTCAGTGCTGCCTTGATTTCTGCAACCTTTGCTTCATCTTCGTTGAATCTCATATTCATAATATCTACCTCCGTTGGATTGAAAATCGTAAATCGTAATAAGATACTTTTAATGTACTACCTGATGAATATTAAATCAACGCAAAAAATTAAAAAAGCTATAGATTATTTCTATTTGAAGGCATGCAGATATATGTTAGAATAAGAAAAAATAACTGTTGCGGGGAGAGAGTGGCTATGAAAAACTATAGTGAACAGAAAAAACATATAGACAATATTATCGGTGAGGAGCTTCCGGCAATTACCGCTTTAAGCGATTATCTGGCAGATAATCCTGAGGAATCCGGGCAGGAATACGAAACATCGCGAAAAATCGTCGATTTGCTGAATGGTAAAGGATTTAGTACGGAATACCCTTTTGCAGGGCTTAAAACCGCATTTAAAGCCTCCTGCGGCCCTGATAATCACAAGTACAAGGTAGCAGTGCTTGCGGAATACGACGCTCTGCCCGGAATAGGACATGCCTGCGGGCATAATGTAAGCGGAGCAATCAGTATCCTTGCTGGCCTGGCCCTTAAAGACCTGCAGGACCATCTTGATGCAGATATCCACATTATCGGGACTCCGGCAGAAGAAAGCGACGGCGCCAAGTGCATAATGTGCGATCAGGGAGTTTTCAGAGAATATGACATGGCGATGATGGTACATCTTTATGACCAGAACCAGACATACTGCACACTGAACGGGCTGGCTTCCTTTATGTATGATTTCCGCGGAAAAGCTTCCCACGCAGGTGCGGCACCATGGGAGGGACAGAACGCTCTCAATGCTACCCAGCTCATGCTTCACGGCATCGACTGCATCAGAGGATGCAGCAGACCTGAAACAAGACTCAATTCGGTAATATTCAAAGGAGGCACAGCCGGAGGAAGTATTCCGGAAGACGCACAGCTGGAAACCTGGATAAGATTCCCGGAATACAGTTATCTGGAAAAACTAATGAAGAGAGTGGATAACTGTGCTGCCGGTGCGGCACTCATGGCTGAATGCACATGGGAAAAATACCCTACGGCGGCAGTTTATAAGAGTATGAAACGCAATCCGGCAGGAGAGGAGGCAATCGCGGAGGTATTCGGCGAACTGGGCCTTGAACTTAACGGTAATCCTGATGCTCTCTTCGGTTCTTCGGATATCGGTAATGTAAGTTTCGAGTGTCCGTCTTTCCATCCGACTCTGCAGCTGGTAGACAAGGGTATCCCTATTCACACACGGGAGTTTTTGTCAGGAGTCAAAGGAGAAAGGGCTCATAAAGCAATTGAAGATGGCGCGAAGCTGATTGCATATACAGTAGCTAAGATTTTCGGCGACGAAGAAAAGATAAAGAAGATGAAGGCGGCGTTTCAGTCACAGAGTATAGACTAAACTTTTATATAGGCGACAGCTACGCCCGCAAGCGGGCTCGCATAAGTTCGTCTTGCCAATCACGCTGCGCTTTTGGCTTGCGTTCTTGTAGACTCACTTAACCCAGAATTTGAACGCCAGGTCATTCACAGCGTATCACATCCAAAAGAAAAACCCGTAAGCATTTGCTTACGGGTTTTTCTTTTGGAGGCGACACCCAGATTTGAACTGGGGAATAAAGGTTTTGCAGACCTTTGCCTGACCACTTGGCCACGGTACCATATGAAATAAGGAACGCTGTGCGTTCCTTATCTGTTTTGGAGCGGGTGACGAGGCTCGTTTGCATCTTTGCTTCGCAAAGATAGGG
>JAFSCP010000007.1 GCA_017436705.1 Bacillota bacterium | reverse complement strand
TGGCGGAATTGGCAGACGCACTAGACTTAGGATCTAGCGGGTGACCGTGGGGGTTCAAGTCCCTCATCGCGCACCATACTAATTTAATATTTATCCGGTGACAATAGCGATGAGGTCACACCTGTTCCCATCTCGAACACAGTAGTTAAGCTCTTTAGCGCCGATGATACTTGGTGGGAAGCTGCCTGGGAAAGTAGGACGTTGCCGGTTAAAATATATGCGGAAGTGGCTCAGGGGTAGAGCATCGCCTTGCCAAGGCGAGGGTCGCGAGTTCGAATCTCGTCTTCCGCTCCATTTTTTTTTGCAGAAATTCAAGCTGCGCAGAGGAACCCGTAGGGGTTCTTTTTTATTGCATTGGTCTGGTATGGCATGATATAATTTTGCTAATATTAAAACGCAAAGAAGATAAAAGTGAGGTGACTGGAATGGATTATGAAGGACAGATTTGCAGGACAACTATGGAGAGGGCTTCGTACATGCTGCCGGTGGCAGTAGGATGTGCATATAACAAGTGTAAATTCTGCATGCTTTTTAAGCATCTTAAATACAGAGAACTGCCGTTGGAGCAGATTGAGCAGGAACTTTTACGGGTAAAACAAATGGGCGGCAATCCTCAGCGGATTTTTCTTGGAGACGGCAATGCTTTTGGGTTAAGTACCGGGACTTTACTGGATATATCAGGACTGATAAATAAATATTTTGATGGGACGCATGTTATAAATATGGATGCGACAGTAACAAATATAGCGCATAAATCAGATACAGAGCTGATAAAGCTTAAAGATGCAGGAGTAAACTGTCTGTATCTCGGAATTGAAAGCGGTCTGGACGATGTTCTTAAAGTGATGAAAAAAGATCACAGCATAGATGAAGCTTACGAGCAGATTGATCGCCTTCATAATTCAGGGTTAAATTATGCTGCACATATTATGACAGGTGTGGCGGGAAGAGGCCGGGGCACAGAAAATGCTGAAAAAACAGCCGAATTTCTCAACAGGACCAGACCTGAAAGTATTACGAACTTTTCAATGTTTGTACACAAGGATGCACCGGTTTTCAAAGAAATTGATGCAGGTAATTTTGAACCTGCTGATGAACTGGAATGTCTGAGAGAAGAACGCAGGCTTATTGAACTTCTTGATATTGATGGAGTTCTGTTTGATGGCTTCCATGATTTCATAGAAGTACGTATCAGGGGTACACTACCTCGTGACAGAGAAAAAATGCTGGCTAAACTGGACAAGGAAATTGAAAAGTATTCTGCAATGGAGCCTGTAGTTGCATATGTAGAGGAAAGCCTGCTGTAAATTAAGAGAAGAGGGATTATTATGGAAAAAGAAAAAATCATGTCCATACTTGAGGGCGCTTTCGATAAGGGCAGGGAAGCAATCCCTGGCGGAGCGGTGGCGACGTATATTCCGGAGCTTGGAAAGGCTGACAAAAATAATCTGGGCCTTAGCATCTGCACAAAGTATGGGGAACATTATAATATAGGCGATACTACCACGCGGTTTACAATTCAGAGTATTTCCAAGATAATTTCGCTGGCTCTTGCGCTCGAACATATGGGGGTTGAAAAGGTTTTTGCCAAGGTTGGAATGGAACCTTCAGGTGAAGCATTCAATTCACTGGTAGAACTGGACCTTAACAGCAACAAGCCTTTCAATCCTATGATTAATTCAGGTGCGCTGACGGTCTCAAGTCTGCTGCTGCCGGAATTCACCTTTGAGCAGATGACTGATTACACACGTAAAGTATGTCTTGATCCGGAAATTGCAATCAACGAAGCAGTTTTCCAGTCTGAAATGAGTCACATATCAAGAAACCGTGCCATTGCATATCTGCTCGAAAGCAAGGGTATTATTGAAACTGATGTGGAAGGAAGTCTGGAACTTTATACGAAGATGTGCTCACTTAATGTGACTGCAGAAAGTCTTTCCAATTTCGGCATGATTCTGGCTACAGGCGGCATAAATCCTAAGACAGGGGAGCGGGTTATTTCCGGCAGAACTGTGGCAATCATCAAGACGATAATGCTGACATGTGGTATGTACGATGGCTCCGGGGAGTTTGCAGTACGTGTAGGCATTCCTACCAAGAGCGGTGTGGGAGGCGGCCTGCTTTCTGTGGTGGATGACCGTATGGGAATCGGTGTATATGGTCCGTCCCTTGATGAAAAGGGTAACTGTATTGCGGGAAGACCGCTGCTGCAGCACCTTTCTGAGGAACTGGGACTGCATATATTCAACAGAAGCAGATTTTAGATTTCAAAAAACATGGCCTTCACGCCATGTTTTTTGTTGACATACTGGTCTACTTGTTGTAGAATAAAATAAAAATAGGTCTACTGATAGTAGACTAAAGGAGGGGTTATTATGACTGATATAAAACTCGGGGTAATTGAATCAAGATTTGCGGATATTATATGGCGGAATGAACCTCTGTCCTCAAGTCAGCTGGCCAAACTGGCAGAAAAAGAACTTGAGTGGAAAAAATCCACAACATACACCATATTGAAGCGACTTTGCGAGAGAGGTATATTTCAGAATCAGTCCGGCATTGTGAGCTCCATTATTTCAAAAGAGGAGTTTTATGCACTGCAGAGTGAGAAATTTGTCGAAGAAACTTTTGACGGGTCATTGCCGGCTTTTCTCACTGCATTCAGCACACGAAAGAAACTTTCAGAAGAGGAATTTGACAGTCTTATGAACATAATCGAAAACATGAGGGGGTGAGATTATGCTGGAAAGAATGTTTTTAACAGTTATTACAATGTCCTTCAGTGCATCTGTTGCAATTGCTGCGGTAATCGTGGCGAGACTGATACTGAAAAAAGCGCCTAAAATTTTTTCCTATGTGCTTTGGGGTGTTGTATTATTCAGACTGATTGTCCCGGGGTTCATTGAATCTCCAGTGAGTATTGTACCGGCAGCAGAGCCTCTTGCTGAGTACTATACTCTGGATGAAACGGCAGCCTCTTTTAATGAAAGCATGGATATGGCGGTGAATAATTTATCCAACCAGAACAGTTTTATCCGGATTATCAACTATATAGTTCCGACTGGGGAGGCTGGTGAAAGCTTTTCACTCTATGTCAGACCATGGGAAGTATGGGTACCAGCCGGAACCGCTGTATGGGCAGCAGGAATAACGGTAATGCTTATCTGGAGTGCTGTTTCATATTTTAAACTCAGGAAGCGCCTGAGGGGTGCTTTGCACATGGAAGATAACATTTTTCTGGCAGACCATATAGAGTCACCGTTTGTAATGGGGCTGATTTTTCCTAAAATATATATACCTTCATCAGTTTCGGACTGGGAGACCGAATATATTGTTGAACATGAGCGGCACCATATAATGCGGCGTGATCACCAGCTGAAGGCACTTGGTTTTGCGGCGCTTTGCCTGCACTGGTTCAATCCTCTTGTGTGGCTGGCATTTTTGCTGGCATCAGCGGATATGGAAATGAGCTGCGACGAGGCTGTAGTTAAAAAACTGGGACATGAAATCCGTGCAGATTATTCCAGGTCACTTCTTGGTTTTTCGACAGGTAAGAGAATAATCGCAGGCATACCCCTTGCTTTCGGTGAAGGCAGCACAGAAGCACGTATAAAAAACCTTGCAGCCTGGAAAAAACCTGCACTCTGGATTACAGTCACAGCGGCGGTTCTTATTATGGCAGTCACTGCCTTGGTTGGAGGAACTCAGAAAAGAGTGAGCACAGAGCTGATGGGCGCAGATTATTCCATAAAAGAAGTGCTGTATGCTGTTACTGTGGGGGGTGAAATCAGTACTCCACCACCTGCCAAGTACTCTGTTACTGCAGACTACAATCTTTATGTACTTGATAAAGAACCGGCGGACTGGATCCGCCTTGGCAGCCTGGATTTTTATCCTCTGACTAACGAGGAACTTGAAACGTATATGCCTGTGGAAAGTATAAGAAAAGAGTTCCGCGTGGCGAAAATCACTGATGCAAAAATTCTCAGGACGGCAAACCAGAACTTCTATATCGTTTTTCAGACAAAGAACGGTAAGACCTATCTGGGATATGGATGGGAAGATGTGAACGAGCGCGGACAGGCCGGATCCGATGATACAAGGCTCCGCAGACTTTACCTGCTGGAAAGCAACTACAGCGGACAGGTGTTTGACAGCGGCTTTTTGGACAGATCACTGCGGGAAACAATCGGCAAGGACATACAGTCTTTCAGCGCTGACTGGCAGAGATATAAGGGTGTGGAATATATGATTGTCAATTTTGGTCAGGACGAGGGCTTCGGAGTTTTCGTACTTACCGACGACCGCTCAGGGTATAAACTTCTTAAAGCACGCTTGTTTGAAGATGCTGAAGAGGGCGAGGGAAAAGAATTTTTCTACAGTGAAACAGGTCAGAAAGTTATGATTGAATAAAAAAGGGCTTATAGGACAAAAAGCGTTGATAAAAACGGCTGTAATCGTTGAAATTTGAACGGTTACAGCCGTTATATCTTTTTTGAAACAAGATACAGGGTGGACAAAAAGCGTTGATAAAAATGGCTGAAACCATTGAAATTTCAACCCTTATCGGTGTTATATCTTCTTTAGAAATCAGTTTTTTCTAGGAGGGTATATGAAACACGTAATTTGTCCTGCTTGCAAAGGTGTTTGCGTTAAGAATGGAAAAAATAAATCCGGGTCACAAAGATGGCTGTGCAAGAATTGT
>JAFSCP010000006.1 GCA_017436705.1 Bacillota bacterium | reverse complement strand
GATTACACATTGGGTAAAGGTTTTGTTACCGCAGTGCTTACACTTGTTGGTATCATACTGATGATTTTCTTGGCGCTTGTATTTACTAATGTTATAAACGACATTATTTCACTTGTTTCAGATATGATTAAAGAACTTTCATATCGAACCTATTGATTTGACGGAGATGCAAAATGAAGAAGAAAAAGATTTATTTAGTTCTTGCAGCAATTGCATTAGTCGTTATTGCGGCAGTGGTGGTAGCATCAGTGCTCAATCCGGCTCTTACTGTTGTGCAAGCAATAGACTATAATGATTATGCATCTTCATCAGATGATGATTGGGATGTATTAACAGATGGAACCATTAAGCTTGAATCTGATAATATAGAGCTTGATTTTGATGTTGCTTCAACCCACTTTACCGTTCTCAATAAAAACACAGGTGTTTTAATGAGTTCAGTAAGTGATGTTGACACAGAATCACTTTCTGATGAAGCTTCAAGTTATAATTCCGAACTTATAGTACTTTATTACGATACTTTATTTACCAAAAACTGTTTTCATGAAGGAAAGGATATTATATGAAGAAAACTGCTAACCTTGCGGTTCTGCTGCTGACTCTGGTTCTGGTTTCTGCCCTCGCCGGCTGCCAGACTCCTGCACAGGATGATGCGCAGGCCGATACTATTCAGCTGGCTGACGGAAATACCACTTTCAACGGTGCCGCACTGACGGAGGATACTTCCGCACCGGTCCACATCAGCCACGACATAATCTACTACGAAAATAAGGAAAAATACGAAAGCGGCAACCCATACGGTGAAGGTACAGAAGCCGACCGCCACACTGCTGAAGAAGCAGCCGCACACACAGTTATAAATATCACCCAGCCAGGCACTTATCGTCTGACCGGCCAGCTGGAAAAAGGCCAGGTCCGTGTAGATCTGGGTGAAGATGCTTTTACAGACCCTGAAGCAGCGGTAACACTTGTACTGGACGGAGCCGATATCACCTGCGAAGTTGCTCCGGCAATCCTCTTCAGAAGCGTTTACGAATGCGACAACGGCTGGTCTGCAGAAACTGCAAAGTCCGATGTGGATACTGCTGCGGCCGGTGCCAATATCATCATCGCTGACGGCAGTGAAAACAACATAAACGGTTCTCACGTTGCAAAGATTTTTAAGGACAATACCGAAGAAAAGAAGCTCTGGAAGCAGGACGGTGCCCTTTATTCCTACATGTCCATGAATGTTGGCAGCGGAGAAGCAGGCACAGGCATTCTCAACCTCAACGCTGACAATGAGGGTCTGGACACTGAGCTTCATCTGACAATCAACGGCGGTAACATAAATATTTTCTCCGATAATGACGGCATCAACACCAACGAAGACGGCGTTTCTGTGACAACAATCAACGGCGGCAACATTCACATCATGGCCGGTCTGGGCGCTGAAGGCGACGGTATCGACTCCAACGGCTGGCTGGTCATTAACGGCGGCACAGTCATTGCCTCTGCAAATCCCGGCGCAGACGCAGGCCTTGACAGTGACATGGGTTCTTACGTAAACGGCGGCACAGTAGTTGCCCTGGGCTCCACCATGGACTGGGCAGAAAGCGATTCCGAGCAGATTACCATGAACCTCCAGTTCGCTTCCTACAAAGACTCCGGTGACGATATCACCGTAAAAAACGCTGAAGACGACTCAGTAATCTTTACTTTTGACCCGGCAAGTGACCCTGTTCTCGCCGGCAACGCCCGAAATTACATGGGCGCAGTAATCTCCAGCCCTGACTTTGAGCTGAATGCAACCTATCATGTTTATGTAGGCGGCACCCAGCAAAGCTACACCGGCACCGACGTCCGCATGAGACCGGGCGGCATGGGAGGTTTCGGCGGCGGCGGTGGTTTCCGCGGAGACTTCGACCCGGAAAATCTTCCTGAAGACTTTGACCCATCCCAGATTCCGCAGGACGGCCAGAGACCGGAAGGTTTTGGTGGCCGCGGTCAGAAGCCTGAAGACTTCGACCCGGAAAACCTGCCTGAAGGCATGGAGCTGCCTGAAGGTTTCGACCCAACTCAGCTGCCGCAGGACGGCCAGCGCCCTCAGAAACCTGAAGACCAGCTTGTAAACGACGGTACAATCCGCGAAACCGGTCAGGCACAATCAGACTTCTACATGCAGGACAAAGTCAATGCTTTCTCCGGCGTGACAGATGCTGCTGAAGCATAATATATGCAGTAAAAAACGACCTCTGTGCGAGGTCGTTTTGTTATTTTTTGATATTCTTATTGTTACTCCTGGTGATGTTTTCCGGAACGGCCATTTGTTTTCCATGGGAAAACCCAGACGCTGCATCAGAAAATTATTGTCATCGCACCGTCTGCACCTTTTATCAGGAAATAAGCAAGCAACAATGTTCCCGCATAATACAATACGATAAACAGTTTCCCATACCTCTCTGCAGTTTTACGGTTCCATTTACGCGGTATGCGCTTGACATAAGGAGCCAGCAGCCTCACGGCGGTTATTATAAAATAGCTGATTATATAGTTGCGCGCCATCTGCGCCCAGAAAGCCGGCATAACCACCCTTGAATCCGGCAGTTCGAACAGTCCGAGGGTCCATGACATAAAGGCCATAAGCAAAGCGTAGATCAGATTTTCGGCCAGCATTTTCAATATCCGTTTCATAGGAACCTCCCTTCCGCAAGCATGGTAAATATTATTTACTTCATTATATTTCATAAGTGCTTCTGCGTCAAGAGTAAGTGCGTGTTGACAAGTGTAAACATTGTATGTTATGATGTGGTTACAAATGTAAACACTTACTCTCATGCAGAAAGGGGGTTAATATATGAATCTTACTGATATGGAATGGAACGTAATGGAGATGCTTTGGGAAAAGGGCGCGGTCACAGGACGCGAAGCGACGGAGTGGCTTGAGACTCAGCTTGGCTGGAGCCGCAGCACTACCCTTACCCATCTGCGCCGCATGGAAGCAAAAGGGGCCGTGGGCAGCAGTATGGAAAGCGGTCTGAAAACCTTCCGTCCGCTGATTTCCCGGGAAAACGCTGCAATTGCTGAGACGGAGGACTTTCTTAGCCGGGTATATAAGGGCAGTCTGTCCATGATGGTCAGCTCATTTACCCGCAAGCAGACTCTTTCCAAAGAGGAAATAGACCAGCTTTACGATATTCTGGAGAAGATGGAAGGGGGCCGCGAAAATGATTAACTGGATTGCAGCTTCAAGTGCTCTCATTATAATTATCGCCTCCCTGCGCCGTATCCTCAGCGGCAGAATTGCCCTCAGGCTGCAGTACGCGCTTTGGCTGGTAGTACTGGTACGCCTGTTTTTCCCGCTGGAGCTTGGCAGCCTGCCATTTGCCCTGTCGAATGCTGTCGAGCAGATTCCAATTGTTCAGGAATTTGAGGACATACAGAACGTACAAGTTCTCGAGCACACAGAAAGCGGCGCCGTAGTCGGCTACACCGGTACATCGGATGAAACCGCACCTCTTCAGATTTATGACAAAAAAACCGATGCAGAATTTGCTCATATCGAAAACACCCTGAAGTTCAGGGACATTGCCCTCCCTCTGTGGAAAGCAGGCATTGCTGTTCTGATAGCAGTTTTCTTCGCATCCAATCTGTGCCTTTCCCGCAGGCTAAAAAAAGAAAGAACCCTGCTCAGCGACACTGGCGACCTGCCAGTTTACATAACCTCACAGGTTGAGACCCCTTGCCTTTTCGGATTTTTCAGTCCGGCAATCTATGTAACGCCGGAAGTTGCTGCGGATGAAACAGTTCTGCGCCATACCCTGGAACACGAACTGACCCACTACCGCCACTGGGACCAGCTCTGGGCAGTTCTCAGATGCTGCGCTCTGGCGCTCCACTGGTACAATCCTCTTGTCTGGTGGGTCGCAAAACTAAGCCGCAGCGACGCAGAGCTTGCCTGTGACGAAGCCACTCTCATCCGCCTTGGCGAGGAAGAACGGGCAGAATACGGCCGCACACTCATTCGGATGACATGTCAGGGACCAAGCCGCCTGCTGACCACCGCTACCACCATGACCGGCAGCAAAGGCACATTGAAGGAACGCATAAGCCTCATTGCAAAAAAGCCGAAAATGGCCCTGTATACACTGATCGCGGTTATCATAATCGCCGTCTGCGCTGCTGTGTTTACTTTCACCGGATCGGACGTGTCCACAAACCGCAAACTCTGCGACTGGATGCAGTCAGTGACCGCCGAGGAACTTTCCTATGCCTATATTTCGGAAGGCTACGGCTCAGCTGTTACCTCATACACTCTGGACAGCGAATTCAGAGCTGAGCTTGTCAGAATTCTCAACAGCCTTGAGTGGAATCAGTTTGGAATGGACCAGCACGCAGGTGCACCTGACCGCCGCCTGTTCGCAACAACCGGCGCTTACCTTGACTGGGACGAAGAGTTCATATTCGGAATACGTGAGGATAACCGGATTTCAATAAGTTTTCTCACTGAATTCGGCGAGGAAATCTCCAAGCCAGGCAAAGGGTGGTATGTAACTTCGCCGGAGCTTTCATCGTTTATAAACGATATACTGGACGGTAAAACTTCCCTGCAGGAAAGCTCAGAATATTTACGCGCAGACCTGGATGCTGACGGTGAAGATGAAATTAGGTTTGATGACTATGCCTATTCTGTATACGGCGAGTTCATACGGCCTTATATCATACATTTTTCGGAAGAACTCCAGGAGCTTTACCCCTCGCTTGTCATTAACCATACTATTGAAGAATTCTATCCTGTATGGTCTTACGCTGAGGAAGATGGCAGCACAGTAACATTATATCATCTTGACGGAGCTTTCTTTGTGGATAAACCTGAAGAAATACAGCTTACCGGAGGCATGTATTTTGACGAGAACCAACGGTTGCGAGGTTTTTTTAATCCTGGTGCTTTCGCTGTAAGACATCGTAACAACATTCTTACAGCAACTTGTTTTATGGGAAACGATTTCGGTTATATGCCCCCTGATTCAGATGGAGAAAACTGGGCAAAAGAAACAATAAAAAAAGAACTTGATAGTAAAGAAAACCTGCATGCTTACTACACCCCTGAGGAAATTGAATCTGCCATTACCGTTGTGGAACAATATTTTGAAAGACACTTCGCGGGTTGCAAAATAGAAAGCATTGATTATGCGGGTAACCTGATTACAGACAATCGTAGGAAGTTCCACGAAGCAACGCCAGATGATGAGTTGATTGTACTTCTCAGCTCAATATACGTTGGTCCCGACGGTGCCAACGAGCTGCATTCCCCTGGAAGTACATATAATCTTAAATGGTTTCTTGTAAGAAATTCCAGCAGCGACTGGATTCTTAAAGATACCGGAACATACTAAGCTTAACTCATACTGAAACGACCTCTCTGCGAGGTCGTTTTGTCTTTTTTAATATTCTCGTTGTTACTTCTGGTACTGTTTTCCGGAGCGGGCATCTGGTTTTCTCACAGAAAACATTTCCTTCTTTACGGAAAATTTCAACGATTTTCAAGCCATTTTATGCATTTTTTTATAGTTACCTGCGCCATGATTCCAATTTCACCGACATACTTCAACATCCTTTGACATAATTCGTCTCCATACGACACGATAAATCGAAGTCGTTTTCCAAAACAGGCCATTGGTTTTCTGTGAGAAAACCTTAATCCTAACTGCGAAAACACCCCTGGGCAGAACATTAAATATAAAACCGTTACAGCAAAAGCCCCCTGTGCATGCAGAGGGCTTTTCTTATATCTGTTTAAGGGGTTTCTTGGGGGAATTATGCATATCGGTCGTTTAAGGTCTCTTGCTGGAATTTCTCCAGATGCCCATTTTTTCTGCATCTTTAATGAGCTGGTCGCGGAAATCAGGGTGAGCGATGCCGATGAGGCGCTCGGCTCTTTCCCAGGTGGTCTTGCCTTTCAGGTCGGCTGCGCCGTACTCAGTTACGATGAAGTTGGTGGCCATACGCGGAGTTGTTACGATGGCGCCCGGCGGCAGTACAGGTGAAATCAGGGATTCCAGCTGGCCATCTTTGCCCACTCTTGTGGATGGGGTGCAGAGGAAGCTCTGGCCGCCCTTTGACTGGTATGCACCCAGCACGAAGTCGAGCTGGCCGCCTGTGCCGCTGATCTGCTGATACCCTGCCGACTCGGAGCAGACCTGTCCGTAAAGGTCAACCTGGATGCAGCTGTTGATGGACACGAAATTGTCGATTTTTGCTATAGTTTCAATATTGTTTACGTAATCAACCGGTGCATTGCAGCAGATTGGATTGTCGTCTATAAAATCATAAAGGCGCTTGGTGCCGCCCGCAAAAGTGTAAACCGCCTTACTTTTGTCAATCGGTTTGTTGCCTGTCAGCTTGCCTGCCTCAAAGAGATCTACATAAGCATCAGTAAACATTTCTGTGTGGGCGTTAATATTGCGCTGGTCTGACTCAGCAAGCATTTTGCCGATGCACAACGGCAGGCTGCCTATACCAAGCTGCAGAGTGCTGTGGCTCCTGATGCGGGGTACAATATGACTTGCGATTGCTTTGTCGATTTCGCTCGGTGCCTTGGCAGGAAGCTCAGCAAGCGGTGTGTTGCTGCCTTCAACCACATAGTCGATGCCGTAGAGATTGAGCTGAGTCTGGTAGCCGTGGGCAATAGGCATGTTTTCGTTGACTTCAACGATGATTTTTTTCGCAGACTTGATTACGCCCCACATGTCTGCCACCTGCGGTCCCAGATTGAAATTTCCGTGAGAATCCATAGGTGCAACCTGGAACATTGCAATGTCGATTTCGTTGTTGTTGTTTACCCACAGGAAAGGCAGTTCACAGAACATCATCGGTATGTACCAGCAGCGTCCGTCACGGTTCATCTTACGGTCATGGACGTTGAAATGAGCTGATGCAAACCTTACCTGCTCATTACTAGTGGTCGCCAGGTAAGTCTCAAAAGGCTTTTCCCTGATTGCCACCGTGCTTATAACTGTAATATCCTTCAGTTCGTCTGCCCTTCTGGCAATGGCCTTGTCAATGTCGACGATGGCCCCGCAGCCAAGGCCGAAGTGGAGTTTGTCTCCTGTTTTGACCATTGCAGCCGCCTGGTCGGCGGTTATGAGTTTTTTCTTATACTCGCTCGCTAAATCAGATACTTTATACATATACTCTCCAATGCCTGCAGGACTTTGTTAAAAAACAAACAAGCACAGTAAATATTATACTATATAGTTAAAGTTTTGACAATACCAAAAAATGAAAATACCCGGCGCTTTTTTGCACCGGGCAGTTTCGGGTGTGTGATTTGAATTTATACGTCGTTTCTGCAGAGATCTTCGAATGATTCTCTCTTGACAGCGATGTAACTTTCATTTCCGCCTCTGAGCATTACGATTGGCGGCTTGCAGAGCTTGTTGTAGTTGGAAGCCATGGAGTAGTGGTAAGCACCTGTTGTGCATACTGCTACTGTGTCATATCTGCCTACGCTGGATGGAAGCATTACATTGTCCTGGATGATGTCGCCGGATTCGCAGCATCTTCCTACAACGGAAGCTTCGAAATCGCAAGGCTCGTCCATCTTGTTTGCCAGCAGGCAAGTGTACTTGGAGCCGTAAAGTGCGTATCTGATATGGTCGGCCATGGAACCGTCGATGGATACATAGTTCTTGTAGCCAGGAATCTTCTTTACTGTACCAACTGTGTAAAGAGTCATACCTGCATCTGCAACGATACTTCTGCCTGGTTCCATGTGGATTTCAGGAAGCTCAAGACCAAGTCTTTCGCATGCTGCCTTAGCTGCTGCTGCAACTTCGCCCACTTTCTTTTCGATGTCAAGGTATGGGTCTGCGTCTGTATAGCGCACGCCGTAACCGCCGCCAAGGTCAAGAACAGGAGCTGTGAAACCGTGCTTGTCTCTCATTTCTGCCAGGAATTCGAGCATTACCACTGCTGCTCTTTCAAATACGTCTTCGCCGAAAACCTGTGAGCCAACGTGGCAGTGGTAACCCATAAGCTCAACGTGTGGCTGTGCAAGAGTGTAAACTACGATTTCTTCTGCCTGTCCGGTTTCAATGGCAGAACCGAATTTGGAGTCAACCTTACCAGTTGCAACTTCTGCAAAAGTATGAGGGTCGATACCTGGAGTGATTCTGAGAAGGAGCTTCTGCTTGATTCCTCTCTTTGCTGCTTCTGCTTCAACAGCCTTGACTTCTTCAACATTGTCTGCTACGAAATAGCCGATGCCGTTTTCGATTGCGTATGCGATATCTTCGTCAGTCTTGTTGTTGGAGTGGAAGTATGCGTGGGAAAGGTCGAAGCCTGCCTGCTTGGCAATGTAGATTTCCCCGGAGGAAACTACGTCGATGCCCATGCCTTCTTCAGTCATGATTTCATAAAGGCGCTTGAAGCAGTTTGCCTTGGATGCAAACAGCGGCTGCGCTTCAGGTCCGAAATGCTTTTCGAAAGCGTGCTTATACGCTCTGCATTTTTCGCGGACCTTATCTTCGTCCATGAGGTACAGCGGAGTGCCGTACTTCTTTGCAAGTTCTACAGTGTTCTGACCAGCAAAGTGGAGAACCCCGTCTTTTACTGTAATGTTATCACAAATCATTTGTATAACTTTCCTTTCGATATTTTTGTCCTGCCTTAAACACATACAGCAAGCTGCGGCTCAACCAGACCGCAGCCTGCCATAGATGCTTTAAAAGGTTTGAACTTTGTATTCTGAAATTACTGGTTATGCAGCTGCCTGTTCTTTTTTCTTGGCAATTGCCTTGTCTAACCAGTCCTTACCGTCAACGAATCTGGAAACGATGTAAGTTACAACGTAGTCGCCAGCGGAGTTGATCATTGTTGCAGGTGGGTCTACCAGGTTACCGATCATAACCAGGATAGGGAATGCAACTTCGATCTGAGTTGGGAAGAAGATGGAGCAGATGATGTATTCACCGATGTAGCCGCCGCCAGGAACGCCGGACATACCAACGGAAGAAAGAACTGCTACTAATACGATAAGTGGAAGTGAGGACCAGGATACGTCCTGACCGAATACGCCCCATACGAATACGATCTTCAGTACGCAGGAGAAGCAGGAACCGTCCATGTGCATTGTAGCACCGAGAGGACATACCATTTCAGCGATATCCTTGGATACGCCTGTTTCTTCAGCACATTCGAGGTTTGTAGGAATAGTTGCTACGGATGAGCAAGTACCAAGGGAAACTACTGCAGGACGGGTGATGTGCTGGAACATAGTCTTGATACCGTGCTTGCCGCCGCCGAACCATGCGAACAGAGGGAATGCAGTAAATACGTAAACGATGCAGAGTGGGTAGTAAGCGATCATTGCTCTTGCATAGGATTCAGTGATAGCAGAACCATACTGAGCTACTAAGTCTGCGAAGATGCAGAAGAATGCGATTGGAGCATAGTAAGTGATGATCTTTACGAACTTGAGCATTACTTCTGATAATGCGGAAAGCCACTGAGCGATAGGACCATCTGGACCGCCAGCCATGTTAGTTGCGAAACCGAACAGGATGGAGAATACGATCAGAGGGAGCATTGCCTTACGGCTTAATAAACCTACGAAGTCGTTAGCTGTGAAGAAGTTTACCAGCATGTCGGACATGGAAGCATATTCACCCATTTCTTCGGATGGAAGTTCTGTCCATGCTTCTAATACCGGAGGGAATACCTTCAGGATAACGAACATGATTACAGCAGCGATAGCACCTGTTACTACGAAGATTGCTACTGTTGTACCCATGATCTTACCTGCACGTGCCTTACTTCTCATACCAGCAACGGAGCTGGAGATGGAAGCGAATACTAAAGGTACTACTACGCAGAACATCATGTTGATAAATACTGTACCAAATGGCTTAATTTTCATACCGAATTCTGGTGCAAACCAGCCTGTTACCATACCGGCAATCATTGCGCCGAGCATAATAGCCAGGAAACGGTAATTCTTTAATACTGAACTTTTTTCCATTGAAAAATTCCTCCTAAAATAATACTGTTTTCTTTCTATAATTGCAATGGTTGATTTGATTTTTATATGCAAAGGTCTTCGTCTGTGACTTCACCTTTTGCCACGATATTGGTAGGGCCTGTGAGGTAGAGATTTTCGATGGTCTTGCCGTCTTCGCCGCGTTCCACATCGATAATCAGTTCGCCGCCTGTCATTCCTACGCGCACTCCGCTGCCGCTTACTTTGCCCTTAAGTGTAAGCACTGTGACCATGGAACCTGTACCTGTACCGCATGCGTATGTAAAATCTTCCACGCCGCGTTCATAAGTGCGTTCGTACACCTGGTCTTCGCCGGTGATTTCGTAGAAATTGATGTTTGCACCCTTTGGAAGTGATTCATGATAGCGCATTTTACGTCCCAGATCGAAAAGTTCGCGGGTAGGATAATCCTTAAGTCCTTCCACTGCCACAGCAATGTGAGGGATTCCAGGGTTACCCAGTTCCACATAGGAACAGTCGTAAGTTTTGCCGTCGATTTCCATAGGGTGGTCAAGCTGGATTGTACTTGGGTCATTGAGGCGGATTTTGTAAAGGCGGCTGTCAATGCGATGGCCTGTCACAATGCCTGCTGTGGTTTCAACAGTCTGCACTTCCCCTGCCAGGCCTACCTCGTAGCCGTAGCGGCAGATGCAGCGTGCACCGTTTCCGCACATTTCGCCCATGCTTCCGTCGGAGTTGTAGAAAGCCATTTTGTAGTCCGCCTTTTCGGACGGTTCTACAAACATCATGCCGTCAGCACCGATGGACATATGTCTTTCGCAGAGAAGTCTGGCAATTTCGCCGTACTTTTCTGCCGGGATTTTTTCTTCTATGTTGTTGATTACGATGAAGTCGTTTCCGGCTCCGTTCATCTTCCAGAATTTCAAAGCTGATTCTCCTTTCAAACTTCAGATTTTCTTATCTATTATTTAATATAGCAAGGCTCGTGCCAAAACTCTTTTTTTCGCCCAAAAACCGTCAGAAACCGCTGAATTCTGCGGTTTTGCGGGTCTATCAGTTACAAGTCAGGCCGGCATCTTCCCAAAGAAAAAGTCCGGAAACCCGAACTCTCATTCCGCATTTCCGAACTTCTGTGATTTTTATTCGATTCCGTGTTCTTTAAGCTTGCTGTAAAACACTGTTTTGGTCAGCCCCAGCTGTGCCATGGCGTGCATACGGCTTCCCTTGTTCTGTATAAGCGCCTGCTGAATAATACGCTTTTCCTCTGCCTTCAGCTGCTCTCTGAGTGTCATAGGCCGGCTCTCGGTTTCAAGTTCAATATGTTCGGCATAAATTATATCGGAGTCGGACAGAGCAACTGCTCTTTCCAGTATATTTTCAAGTTCGCGGACATTGCCGGGCCAGCTGTAGCTGATGAGCTTGCTGAAAGCTTCGCCCGACAGGTATTTTTCGCTCATCCCGTATTTTTCACGGATGTTTTCCATCAGATTATTTATGAGGAAATAGATATCCTCGCGGCATTCTCTCAGCGGCGGCAGTTCCAGCGCAAAGGCACTGAGCCTGTAATAAAGGTCCTGTCTGAACCTGCCCTCTGCAGCTTCCCGCTTCAGGTCCCGGTTGGTTGCGGCGATTATACGCACGTCCACCGGTACAGGCAGGGTAGAACCGACGCGGGTAAGGGTTTTGTTCTGAATTACGTTAAGAAGCTTTGCCTGGATTGAAATAGGTACTTCACCTATTTCATCAAGAAAAATCGTGCCGCCGTCGGCCTCTTCAAAGAATCCCTTTTTACCCTTAGGATTGGCGCCCGTAAATGCACCTCCCACATAACCGAACATTTCACTCTCCAAGAGGGTCGGCGCGATGGTGGAACAGTCCACTGTGATGAACGGGCCTTTACGCGGCTGCTCCCTTCCGATGGCCTGTGCCATGAAGGACTTGCCGGTGCCGCTTTCCCCGGTAATCAGGATGCTGCAGTCCAGCTGGGAAAGCTTGTATGCATAACGCTTGACAGATGCCATGGCTGTACTGTTTCCGAAAAGGCGTTTTCGCCCAGGACTCTTCCGCCTCCCACCTGCTCTGCTTCTCTGTATTTTTCCTCGGCCTTGATGATGGCGTTGTTTCGCTCGGTGATTGTCACCTTCATATCCTCGATTTTACGGAATCTTACGATGACACCTTCTCTGCGGTCCTCCTCGCTGACCGGCAGGATGGATGCCACCAGCGCGTATCCGTTGATGTCGCAGACCTGATCCACGAAGCGGTCCGCCTCGCCGCTGAGGACTTTCTGCAGGTTTTCTTCGAAGGTCCTGCCCTCAAAGAACTCTGAGAAGTGATACCCCACCACATCTATCTCCATATCCGGGCTTTTAGCCGCAAAATCGTTGCCGCGCAGCAGCTGGCCGATGCCCTCCTTGCGGGCAGAATAACCTTTTTCCTGCCAGAACTTGACCCTGCGGGTATGTTTGTCCAGCACTACAAGCTGGCAAATTGACATAAAATATCCTATGCTGTAGCGCATGTTGCCCACGGTAACCGCAACTTCATCGTTTTCGATATCTGCACTGATAGGAATTCCTTCGTACTGAGTCTGTATGTTAAGCCTCTGGGTGTTTCCTGCATGAACATGCTTGTACACCGCATGGCTGCCTTCCACATCATAAAGACCTGCCGCCAGCACAATGTCCCCCGGCCTGATTTTTTTATCGTTTACACCTATCCACTTCAGTTCCTCCGGCCGCAGATTGCCGTCATCCTCTCCGATGGCCGTATCTCCGAGGATTACAAAATCCCCCCGGTTGAGCCTGCCTGCCCCATGAGAAAATTCGCTGTGGTTTACCAGACCGAACTGTTCCTTGGCCTGACGGTTGATATGGGTAACAATACCTCTGCTGTTCAAAGTAAATATGGCATGTGATGATGAATCCAGTATGCTCTGCAAAATGTCCATGTTTATCTTCCTTCTCTTCTGTTGTACCTGTTGCCTGTTTATTTGTCTTTTGTCTGCCCGGCTGTCGAATACCGTCGAATCCTTTCAAAAGTTCGGATTTCCGAACTTTAGTTCACAAAACAGGACCCCCGGGCACTGGAGTTATACCACACCGACGGATATTTGGCAAGAAGAATTTTTTGAGGGCACTAAAAAAGAGCCTCCTCTCGCCGGAAGCTCTGTTAATGTCTTAGTTGTTCTGTTATTTTTCCTGGCAGGCAGGACACTTTTTGCTGCGTATACGGTCAGCTCTCACATCATACGTATTACCGCAGTGCTTGCATTCCAGTTTATAAAAGCTTTCATAATATTTCCAGTCCGGAGTTATGCAGCTGCAGTTAGCCTGTCCGCTTCTGTTGACAAAACCGGCCTGTGTTGCCTGTTTTACCCGTCTGATTCTGATGATTACCCACAGAATTCCGCCTATGAGGTATACTGCTGCGGCAGCCGCCGCCACCTGCCAGCCGATTTTTTTAATTATGAACACCAGCAAAGCGATGAAAATCACACCATAAATCTGAAAAGGTCTGGACCCCGGACCGTCGTACGGACGCATCTCATTTAAATACCTCGGGCTTTCATACTGATTAGGCTTTCTGTTATCTGCCATACCTGATTCCTCCTTTTCTAGTAATTTACTTTTTTACTGCCGCAGTGCGGGCATTTTTTCCTGCGCAGATTGATTGCCTGCACATTGTTGCTTTTGCCGCAATAGCCGCAGTCCATGGTATAAAACCTCTGCATCAGCCGTTTTTCCCTTGGCGTAATGCATTCGCGCGTTGTCATGTTATGCCGGTTTATGTACCCCCGCTCTGCTGCTGATTTTATCAGGCTTCTGCGGATAAGCAGCCATACGGCCGCTGCAAGAACTGCCACCAGGACGATACCTGCAAGGCCGATCCAGCCCAGTTTCCTTACTGCAGCCACGCCGCCTCCGACAACAACTGCTACGATAGCCAGACCGTAACTGTCCATACCCCCTCCGCCGATTACACGGGCCTGAACAGGAAAATACGGGTCATCCTTAGGGTTATATGACTTGGATTCTGTTTCTCTGCTTCTCTTGCTCATACGGCCTGCCTCCTTTATTCAAATGATACACTGCTCTGCGTTTTGGTAAATTATATTTACCTTATTATATAATATCTCTGTATTTATGTCAACACACATCTTCCCAGGTGTATAAATTCTCGGATTAGCTTTATGCACTATTCCCCCATGAATCGCTGCGACCCGCATAAAATTTCGCAAAATGTGGAAAATTTCTCACTTTAAGCTGCCAGCCGTACCAATATGTCTGGATTTTCCCACTTTTTTGAATTAATAATCAGGGCCGCAGAGATTCTTGGGGGAACTATGCAAATTGCCTTAATTTGCATCGCTTCGCTTGCAAACTGCGTCCTCGGCTCCCCTCACGGTCGCCTCAGCTTCTGCGGATATCCCCGGGCGGAACGACCGTGTGCAACGCTTCGCTTGCACACTGCGTCCTCGGCTCCCCTCACGGTCGCCTCAGACCGCTCGCTGAGGGAGGTGCCACCGGCACTTCCCCCGACGCTCGCGCCCAAGGGTTCGATTCCGCCTTTATAATAGACGAACAGAGGACCCCGCCAAAAGGCAGAATCCTCTGTTCATGGTATCCCCGGGCGGAATCGAACCGCCAACGATGCTTTAGGAGAGCACTGTTATATCCATTTAACTACGGAGACATGTTGAGTTTTTTATGTCGGAGTGTTAAATGGGATGACTTGGTGCTCGACTAAAGCTTCCTTAATCTAATGAGCACTGTTAATACGAGCAGCGCGCGTATCGCGGTTCTGTGAATTGTCCGGAATCTCTGATTCCGCTGACAATTCCAGGTTCGCTTATCCATTTAACTACGGGAACGGAGTTAATGTTCTGTGAGTCCATTTAACTACGGAAATGGAGTTAAATAACTGTTCGCTTATCCATTTAACTAGGTCGACATGTTGAGTTTAGTATCGGTATGTTAAATCTGCAACTTTACGGGACCGGATATCCAGTGCCCGCCTAAGGTTCTTTAATATAATACCACACTTCAGAGGATTTTAGTAGTTTTTTCTTGGCAAAATCTATGATATAATTTATTTTCAGAAATCACTGAAAGGAAGCACGACTATGATCAAACCAATCATGAGAGATATATTTTTTCTTAATCAGAAGTCAGAGCCGGCGACGCCTGATGACAAACAGGTAATTACCGATCTGCTTGATACGCTGAAGGCCAACAGCGAGCACTGCGTAGGTATGGCAGCTAATATGATCGGCGTCCGTAAGCGTATAATCGTTGTGAACATGGGCTTTGTGGATATGGTCATGGTCAATCCGGTCATCGTAGCGAAGGACGGGCCATATCAGACCGAGGAAGGCTGCCTTTCTCTGCCGGGCACGCGGCCTGCAACCAGATATGAAAACATCGAGGTTACTTATCAGGACCAGCATTTCAATCAGTACACACGCAGGTTCAGCGGCTGGACAGCGCAGATTATCCAGCACGAAATTGACCACTGCGACGGCATCATAATATAAATCGCAAATTGGCGATTCGACATTTTTCGACATCCATAAAAACGGAGGAAACCCTTGATTTTACTTAACGCAACCGATATTTCAAAATCATATACAGTTAATCCACTGCTCTCCAATCTGAGCTATGCCATCAACGAAGGGGACAAAATCGGCCTCATCGGTGTAAACGGTACAGGCAAGTCAACTCTCCTGAGAATCACAGCAGGAGTGGAAGATGCAGACAGCGGCAAAATCGTTCTGACCGGTGGTGTCCGCATCGGCTACCTTCCGCAGGCTCCGGCGGCAGATCCGGAGGCTACTGTCCTTGAGCAGGCGGTCAGCTATCTCTGGCCGGAAGTTGCTGCCGAAGGAGATTACCAGTGCAAGTCCATGCTCAATCAGCTGGGCATCACTGATTACGAAGCGAAGATGGGGACTTTGTCAGGGGGCGAGCGCAAGCGCGTGGCCATGGCAGGCATTCTCACCAACCCCTGCGATATATTGATATTAGACGAACCGACCAACCACATCGACTCAGACACAGTTGAATGGCTGGAAGCTTTTCTTAAAAAGTTCCGCGGAGCGATTTTCATGGTTACCCACGACAGATACTTTCTGGACCGCGTGACCAATGTAATCCTGGAACTGACCGGCGGCAACCTTTACCGCCACGAAGGCAACTACGAAGTCTATCTTGAGAACAAAGCGGCCCGCGAAGAAATGGCTCTTGCCACAGAACGCAAACGCCGCACACTTTACCGCCGCGAACTGGAATGGATGCGCCGCGGTGCCCAGGCCAGAACTACCAAGGCCAAGAACCGAATCGACCGTTTCCACGCTCTCGAAGAAAGCAAACTGGTTATCGACAACTCCCAGCTTGAAATGAGTTCAGTATCTTCCCGCCTGGGTAAGAAAATAATCGAACTGAAAAACGTGTCGAAAAACTTCGAAGGTAAAACGGTAATAAACGATTTCACATACACAGTACTCCGAAACGACCGCATCGGCATCCTTGGCGAAAACGGAGCCGGCAAATCCACCATGCTGAAAATGATCTGCGGAGAACTTGAACCTGACAGCGGGAGCGTCGAAATCGGAGAAACAGTTAAAATCGGCTACTTTTCCCAGGAAAACGAGCACATGGACAAGTCCCGCCGCGTCATCGAATATGTATGCGATATTGCCCACAATGTAAAGACTGAAGACGGCTACATCAGCGCATCCCAGATGCTGGAGCGTTTTCTCTTTCCGGCTCACATGCACTCAATCCCTGTGGGCAGACTTAGCGGCGGAGAGCAGCGCAGGCTTTACCTGCTGGGCATCCTAATGAGCGCACCCAACGTGCTCCTGCTGGACGAACCGACCAACGACCTGGACATCGACACCCTCTGCATACTTGAAGATTATCTGGACAGCTTCAACGGCGCAGTAATCGCCGTGTCCCATGACAGACATTTTATCGACCGCATGGCCGTAAGAACCTTTGTATATGAAGGCGGCGGCCACATCGCCCACTATCTGGGCGGATATACCGACTGGGCAGAGACCCGCAAAGCCCTTGCCGAAGAAAGGGCTGCGGCCGGGCAGACTGCCCGGGCATCCGGCGGAGCCGGTGCCGCCTCTCAACCGAGAGGCAGCCGCAGCGAAGCCCCTAAAAAGCTGAAGTTTTCTTACAAAGAGCAGCGCGAATTTGAAACCATCGACGATGATATTGCTGCACTGGAAGACCAGATTGCCCATGTTGACAGCGAAATCAACGCAGCCGGCAGCGATTTCGGCAAGCTGCAGAAACTGACAGCCCAGCGCGATGAGCTTTCTGTACAGCTTGATGAAAAGATGGAGCGCTGGGTCTACTTAAACGACCTGGCTGAGCAGATTGAAGCACAGAAGACAAACAGATAACACAAAACCGCCCAGGCCTTCCGGCTGCAGGCGGTTTTTCCTTTTTTATCTGTGTCATGCGCATCGCGCGCCCTCTATTTCCATGCTCCCGGATACATTTCCTTCAGCAGTTTCCTGCCTCCGTAAGTCCGGAACACCTTTTCGTACATTTCTCTGATTGCTTCCGGCGATGCACCGCTCTCGTCAGCGTTTACAAGAAAATCAGCTTCAAGCAGAATGCGGTGATCGATTCCGTCAACACCTTCGTAAGTATGATGATGACCTACAAGCCAGCACACTCTTTCGACAAATTTCGACGAGAACACAAACTCTTCCAGGAATTCGCGCGCCAGTGCAGGTCCTTCCTGCTCCTGCAGATTGCCCGGGCAGCTGCCGTATTTTTCGCGGCACAGCGGACAGGCAATATCGTGTACAACGGCGGTGATTTCAACCAGTTCCTGCTCTGCAGGCTCCAGGTCCTCCATTTCTCCCAGAATCTTCGCAAAGCCCCACACTTTCATAAAATGGGCGATATCGTGGAGATTTCCTTCGGAGAATTTAATCATCTTTTCAATAACTGCAGCTGTTTTCATTTACGGGTCCTTCCTTTCTCAGCATTGGACCAATTATACTCTCTGTCCCAGGCTTTGTCAATAATGTCTGCCCTTGACTTAGCACCCAAAAAAGTATAAAATTTTACCATAACCACAGCACGAAAAAAGGAGACAAAAATATGAATTTCCAGACATCCGGCGCAAATCTTTACTACGAACAATGCGGCTCCGGTGAGCCGATTATCCTGCTTCACGGCAATGGTGAAGATCATAAAATTTTCGACAAAGCAGTTCCCCTTCTCCAGAAATCCTTTACTGTATATTCAGTTGATACCCGCGGTCACGGCCAGAGCAGTCCGGTAACAGAATTCCACTACGATGATATGGCCGGCGACATCTACCAGTTCATTACCGGCCTGGGCCTTGAAAAACCAACAGTTTACGGGTTCAGCGACGGAGGCATAGTGGCACTTCTTCTTGCAATAAAATACCCCGACCTTATGAGCCGCATCATCATCAGCGGCGCCAATGTAAGCCCTTACGGCATTGAACCACGCTGGCGTATGCTTTTTAAACTGATTTATATGTTTACTAAAAAACCTCAGTACAGACTCATGCTTGAAGAGCCCAACATACCTGACCACCAGCTGGCGTCAATCCGCATTCCTGTTTTCCTCACTGCGGGCAGCAAGGATATGATCAGGCTTTCCCACACACAGCGCATTGCCAACACAATCCCAGGCTGTCAGGCCAATATCTATTTCGGCGAAGGCCACAGCGGATATGTAGTGCACAGCGAATTGATTGCAAAACACATTCTTGACGTGTGTGGCAAATAGGAGGACTTACTTATGAAATATAATGATTTAAAAGAATTAGTTTTTAAGGAAAACCTTAATCCGGGCGAATTTTTCCGCGATCCGTTTTACGGTATGATAGAGTATAAATTCTATAATGGCTACGCGTTTTTCGCAATGCTGGATGATGCGCTTCTTGTTTCAATCATTCCGGCCAAAGATGATAACGATGCTCTTATCAGTCTGAGACTTCCTCTCAGTGAAATAACCCACACCGAAGTAAAGAAAAGAATCTTCGGTCAGTATACCGTGGACATTTACTTTGAAGATGGCAGCGTGTGCAAGACCCGTGCTTCTAAAAAAATGGTCGGTGGCAGACTGGATTGTCAGGAAGAAAGCATGATGAACTTTGTCGACTTTATGAGCAGATACAATAAATAACTCCCGGGAGGATCAGATTATGACATACGAAGATTTAAAAAACGATATCTTTAACGAGCTTATCGCACCGGATGAGGAAATACGCTGCCCGTTCTACGGTATGCTTCTCAGCGGCAACCGTGCCAGCGGCACCGGTTTCTTTGCGCTTACAGATGACGCCTTTCTTCTGTCAGTTATTTTCAAACATGACCGCGAAAAACCCTGCAACCTGCGCATCCCGCTGGAACTTGTACGCACTGACGTAAAAAAGAACTTTCTTGGTCAGTATACCATCGAGCTGGAATTCGAAGACGGTGAAATTTATCGTATGAGAGCATCCTATAAAATCCCTGGAGTTACACTGGATTTTCAGGAGGATGGACTCAGCCAGTTCATTGAACTCATGAGTGCTTACGAGCGGTAAGCCGGATTAAAAGAGGAGTAAAAAAATATGACATATCAGGAAGAATTGGAACAGATAATCTTTAAAAAGGTTCTCACACCTGGCGAAAAAATGCGTTATCCGTTTTACGGCACAGTTGTTACAAAAGACTGGGCTGAGCACGGATTCTTTGCCCTGACTGCAAGTGCCCTTCTGATTGCCACAGTACCGGAAAGAAAAGATGGCAAGCCTTGGATTGCCCGTTTCGAACTGGATGACATCAGCTGGACAAAATGCAGACGCAGCCTGGCTCCCGGACAATATATAATAGAAATTTTATTCAAGGATAACCGCCAGTGTAAGGTACGCGCAGCAAAAAAACTTTTTTTCGACAGCATGCCTGATCAGGAAAAGAACTTCACTAAATTTATGGAAATCATGAGCGCTTACGAAAAGTAGCCGGAGGTGTATCATGCAAAATTCTGAAATTATCCTCCGTCCTGTCACTGAAAAAGATGCAGCGGAGATTCTGGCCATTTATACGCCATATATTGAAAACACTGCCATTACCTTTGAGTATGAGGTGCCGTCCCTTGAGTCTTTTGAAGCAAGGATCCGCGGAATCACCGCCGGCTTCCCTTATATTGCTGCAGTAAAAGACAGCCGCATCATCGGCTACGCCTATGCCAAAGCTTACCATGAACGTGCAGCATATGCCCGCACCGTAGAACTTTCCATCTATCTTCATCCGGACTGCAAAGGATGCGGCACAGGCCGCCGGCTTTACAATGCCCTGGCGCAGGCGCTGAAGCTTCAGGGAATCCTCAATATGGTGGTTTCCATAACTGATTCTGCAGATAAAGATGACATCCATAACACCAATGACAGCATCAGTTTCCACACCCGCATGGGCTTTTCCCTTATCGGTACCATGAACCGCTGCGGATATAAATTCGGTAAATGGTACAACGTTGTTTACATGGAAAAGTTCCTTGGCGAGCACGATGACAGTCCGCTGCCGGTAAAATCTTTCCATGAAATTTCACACCAGCTTGACTGGAAAACCCTTTAAAAGATTGTACTTTTAGTGTACTAAAACAAATACACACCTTGACATCATCAGGTAATTTGTGTAATAATAACCATACATTAAAATTTCTGGAGACATCCGGTATCAAACCCGGAGGCCGAAGGTGCAAGGCTTACGCCGAATCTCTCAGGCAAAAGGACAGATTTGACGCAGAATTTGTAACACGGCTCGTTCTTCACGATGCCGTGTTTTTTATTTATTATATTTTCCGGCATCCCGCAATAATATCTTTATATGTTTGTATGAAGGAGGAGAAAATTTATGAGTTGGTTGTATGATTTCTTTGTAGGCCCGCTTAATACAGTGGCATGGATTTACATCCTGCTCCCATGCGTATTCGCAGGAGGCCTTTATTTCACAATCGGTACAGGTGCCGTACAGTTCCGTCGCTTCGGTTATGCGATGAAGAATACTGTAGGTAAAATGTTCAAGAAGCAGGAAGCAGAAGCAGGTGCGGTTACACCTCTTCAGGCTGTAACAACAGCCCTTGCTGCAACAGTAGGTACCGGTAACATCGTTGGTACTTCCCAGGCAATCGCCCTCGGCGGTTACGGTGCTATTTTCTGGCTCTGGCTGGCAGCACTGCTTGGTATGGTAATCAAATTCTCAGAAGTAACTTTATCAATCAAATATCGTGAAAGAGACGCTAAAGGCGACTGGGTCGGCGGTCCTATGTACTACATCAAGAACGGTCTTGGCCCTCAGTGGAAATGGCTGGCAGTTATGTTCTCCGTATTTGCAATTCTTGCATCATTCGGTATCGGTAACATGTCACAGGCCAACTCCATCATGGACTCTGTTAAAGGTGCAATTCTGGCATTCAACCCTGGAATGGAAAGCACAGCTGCTATCGAATGGGGTACTGGTATCTTCCTCGCAGCAGTTACTGCATTAGTACTTTTCGGCGGTATCAAGAGAATCGGTTCCGTAACAGAAAAGTTCGTACCTCTTATGTCCATCCTTTACATCATTTTCACACTGGTCGTTATCGGCGGCAATCTTGATGGTCTGGGCGATGCATTCAGAAAGATTTTCGTAGGCGCATTCAATCCTCAGGCTGTACTTGGTGCAGGTGCTGGTATTGCTCTCAAGAACGCTCTGGTATGGGGTCTCAGAAGAAGTGCATTCTCCAACGAAGCAGGTCTTGGTTCTGCTGCTATCGCTCACGCTGCAGCTCAGACTGAAGGTCCTGTACAGCAGGGTGTATTCGGTATCTTCGAAGTATTCGTTGACACAATCGTTGTATGTACTTTAACTGCACTTACAATCATCAGCTCCGGCGTTGAAATCACATTCGGTGAAGCTCCTGGTTCCGCACTTATCACTGCTGCATTCGCAACTGTATTCGGTGAAAAGTTCGCTTCCCTCTTCGTAGCATTCGCACTGATGATGTTTGCTTACTCAACTATCCTTGGATGGTCCTTATACGGAACACGCTGCACTCAGTACCTCTTCGGTCTCAAGGCAGCTAAGATTTATCAGTTCATCTTCATCGCAGTAGTTATCATCGGCTGCGTAAGCCCTATCGCTGCTGTATGGAACCTGGCTGATACATTCAACGGTCTGATGGCAATTCCAAACTTCATCGCACTGTTCTTACTGTCACCAGTATTATTCAAGACAACAAAAGAATTCTTCAGCGACAAGAGCAAGTTAAAATAAGAATTTTACATTATCCGGACCTGCAGTCAGAAATGGCTGCAGGTTTTTTTGTGCAGAATTACAAAAAAAGGTGTTGACACAGGCGGTAAACTGTGCAATAATATGCCCTAGTTGAATAACTATCCAATGAAACCTCTAGAACCGGCTGGCCGGAACTGGGGGCGGAGGACACTCTGGAGAATCCCGTAACCAACCGGGTGCCGAAGGTGCAAGGCGCTGCAAGGTGCAGCCGCTGAATCTCTCAGGCAAAAGGACAGAATGCAGAACCGTCGCTTTATCTTTGCAGCACTAGGTGTGAATAACCTGCTGCACGGCGCGGAACTTACATTGACACTGTTTATTTCTTCGGAGCTGTCAGGCAATTTGCCGGCAGCTTTTTTAGTTGGCCGACGACAAAAAATATTATTTTTTCGGAGGAAATCATGGACTTAATTTTACAGCTCGTAAAAACAATCAACTCTTATCTTTCAGACTATGTGCTCATTATCATGCTCATCGGCGCAGGTCTGTACTTCTCAATCAAAACAAGATTCGTTCAGGTTCGCTGCTTCGGCGAAGGTATGAAGCAGGTTTTCGGAAACTTCAGCCTTCACGGCGGCAAGCAGAAAAGCGGCATGAGCTCTTTCCAGGCGCTGACTACTGCAATTGCAGCTCAGGTTGGTACCGGTAACATCGTAGGTGCCTGCGGTGCAATCCTTGTGGGTGGACCCGGCGCTATTTTCTGGATGTGGATCATTGCTTTCTTCGGTATGGCAACAAACTATGCAGAAGCAGTTCTTGCTCAGCAGACACGTACAGTTGACGAAGACGGCAACATCCTCGGCGGACCTGTTTACTACATAAAGAAAGCTTTCAGCGGCAAGCTGGGCAGCGCAATGGCCGGTTTCTTCTCAGTGGCAATCATCCTTGCCCTTGGATTCATGGGCTGCATGGTTCAGTCCAACTCCATCGGTGAAGCATGCTACAATGCATTCGGAATTCCTACATGGATTGTAGGTGCTGTAATCTGCGTAGTTGCTGCCTTCATCTTCATCGGCGGTACAAGCAGAATCGCTTCCGTAACAGAAAAAATCGTACCTGTAATGGCAGCTCTTTACCTGCTTGGCGGACTCATCGTTCTCATCATGAGAGCAAAATACGTTCCTGAAGCATTCGGTATGATTTTTAAATATGCTTTTGTTCCAAGCGCTATCATCGGCGGCGGCGTTGGTGAAGCTCTCAAGAACGCAATCAGCCAGGGTGCCAAGAGAGGTCTTTTCTCCAACGAAGCAGGTATGGGTTCCACTCCTCACGCTCACGCAATGGCAAACGTAAAGGATCCTCACCAGCAGGGTCTTGCAGCAATGATCGCTGTTTTCATCGACACAATTGTTGTAGTATCAATGACTGCTCTCGTAGTAATTGCTACATTATATGCGGGAAATGGTCCTCTGGCTTCCGGCGCAGCAGAAGGAATCGCAAAGACAAATATGGCACAGCTTGCATTCAGCTCAGTATTCGGCGACACAGTCGGCTCTGCCTTCGTTGCAATCTGCCTTCTTTTCTTCGCCTTCTCAACAGTACTCAGCTGGAACCTTTTCGGTAAGATCAACGTAATCTCCCTTTTCGGAAAGAAAGCAGTTCTGCCTTACCAGATAATCGCAATCGCATTTATCTTCCTGGGTTCATGCCTGTCCAACGACCTTGTATGGGAACTTGCGGACATGTTCAACCAGCTCATGGTAGTACCTAACGTAATCGCCCTTATTGCACTTGGCGGTATGGTAACTGCAGTGGCAAACAGAAAAAAATAGGACATAAGATAATATATAGCGGAATCAATCTCTCATGAAGAAAACCCCCGGTCATATGACCAGGGGTTTTCTCTTTTTATAATATTGAATTATTATTCGTAACATCTTTCGCGTTCAACTGCGAAATAGTATCCGCTGGAACCGTCTTCGTTGCAGAAACCGTCAATGCTGAAAGTAATCATTTCAGTATAGCCGCTGCCGCTTACTTCCTTCTCTTCGTAAAGGGAGTAGTAATCTTCAGTTGCAGCAACAGTTTCGAGGATCTTCTTTACTGCTTTTTCTGCAGTTTTCTGAGAAACAGTGATTCCGTAAGCATCCTTGATTTCCTTCAGAGCGGCCTCTATAGCTGCTGAAGAAAATTCATCAATATTTTCGGATGCGTAAACTGTATACTGGAAGTGCTTGTCGTAAACGCTGTCGTGATAAACACCTGCTTCCACATAGCTCGCTTCACTTTCGCTGTTTTCCATACCTACAGCATAAGCAAGCTTGTCGATGGTATCAATGGTATCTTCTTCGTAATCACCGAAAATATCATATCCGCCGCCGAAAACTTTGTCGGTACCTGCCGAAAGCATTTCTTCCATAGTGGATACGTGTGCAGAAAGATTCTTATAGTCAACCTTGGCGATTGTGCTCATCATCGCAAAGTCAGAATCAGCCTTGATACTAAAATCATATTCAGCCATAAGGTCATCTTCGCTGCCTGCAGCGCCATCACCCATAATCAGTTCATCCGGATTGAGTTTTTCAGGCTCATCAGTCTCTCCATCCTGAGTCTGTTCATCTTCAGCGTCCTGCTGGTCTCCTGCAACCGGGTTCTGCTGGTCATCTGCAGGAGTATCATCATTACCACAGGCAAACATGGTAAAACTCATCATTAATATCAAAAGTAAAACCAATAATTTTTTCATCAGTTACTTCTCCTTCTTTTTCGTTGTTTTGCATGTGTAATTATATCACAGTTATATTATCACGGCAAGGTGAAGAGCCGGTGAAGTTTCAATGGTTTTGCCTTCTTCCAATTTCAGCAATTGCATCTGCAAGCTGCTGCATATCCCGCAAAGTATTGAAAGGCCCCACGCTTATGCGGACTGCGCCTCGATCCCAGGTGCCGATGGTTTTGTGGGCCAGGCCTGCGCAATGAAAACCACCGCGAACAGCGATGCCATAATCCCTGCTCAGAATTTCAGTGACTTCCTCCGCATCCATGCCCCGTATATTTATGAGAGATATCCCGGTCTTGCGGCAGGCTGATGGTCCGTATCGTTCCACAAAGTCCATGGAATCAAGACAATTATCCAGCCAGCTGATAAGTTCTTCCTCGTACTTGCCGATAACTTCCGGACCAATTCTGTAAACAAAGTCTGCGCTGTAGCCAAGACCAATGATAGCCGGTGCATTGAGAGTTCCTGCTTCGTAGCCTTCAGGGAACTCACAGGGCTGGATACGGCTTTTGGACTCGGTGCCGGTGCCGCCCTCTGTTGTGTGAGCAAGGGGTGTGTCCGGGCTCACATAAAGGGCACCGGTGCCGAGAGGTCCAAGGAGGCCTTTGTGGCCCGGAAAGGCGAGAAGGTCTATGTTCAGTCTCTTAACATCCAGATCCACTGAGCCGGCCCCCTGTGCACCGTCCACCATAAAAAGAATGCCTCTCTTGCGTGCCAGCTGACCGATTTCCGCAAGAGGCAGCTTAGTGCCTGTCACGTTGGAAGCGGCAGTGGCCACAATAAGCCTGGTCTGTGGCCGGAGGGTTTTTTCAATCTCCGCCGCGCTTAAAAAACCCTCCCGGTCAGCCCGCACCACCGACTGGCTGACCCCCTGCCGCTCCAACGCTTTCAGCGGTCTCAGCACTGAATTATGTTCCATTGACGTAGTTACCACATGGTCTCCCGGCCGGAGAACTCCTTTCAGTCCCATATTGAGAGCCTCTGTGGTATTCTTTGTAAAAATCAGCCTTTCCGGCTGTTCTATGTTAAACAGTCTGGCAATCTTTTTCCTGGCATTGTAGACTTCTTCCCCTGTTTTCATGGACATGGTGTGCCCCGACCGTCCGGGATTCCCGCAGTATTTCAGTATGCATTCTTCCATGGCGGCCACCATTCCCTTCGGCTTCGGGAAGGATGTTGCCCCGTTATCCAGATATATCATGGCATTTTCCTCGCATAAATTAAAAATAGAGGGCACTCCTGCCCTCTACATATTATGCGTCTGCCTTATTTTCCGTGACTATTTCCACGGCGCAGTTCTTCCCACTCTTCTCTCAGCATAGAGAATACCAGATTGTCCCTGTCCTCACCGGTAAAAATATGATATCCTCTGCGCTGAACGCCCTCAAATTTGAATCCGCACTTTTCAATTACCCGCTGTGAACGTTTATTGTCCGGGCCTGTGCAGATACCCATTACCACCAGTTCCAGATCCTCAAAACCATAATCAATAACTGCATTTGCTGCCTCGGTCATATAGCCTTTGCCCCAGCAGTCCTGGGCCAGAGAATACCCCAGCTCTCTGCTGTTTACATCCTCACGTCTTCTGTCCGGTTCCAGGCCGATGTTGCCCACAACTCTGCCGGTAGCCTTTTCACGGATGCACCATACGTCATAAGGCATGAAAATTTCTTCGATAATCATTCTTGATTCAGCCAGATCTGCATGTGGCTTCCAGCCTGCGTTTGGTCCGACTTCCGGGTTCTTTGCAAACTCATAAAGTCCTTCAATATCTTCCTTTGAAGTGGTCCATTTAGTCAGAATCAGTCTTTCAGTTTCAAGAGTTCTCATATTTCCTCCTTATTCTGTAATGCTTAGAATTTCCTTGCTGTTTTTATCCACCTGGCTTACCTTCATGTCTGCCGCTTTTTCAGGGTCAACATATTCCATAAGCCCCAGCATGGTCTCGCCAAGAAAAATTGTTTCCAGAGTTTCTCCGTCGACAGTAACGAAACTGTAAGGCGTGAAATTCTGCCCTTTTATATAATACCTTTCGCCCAGCTGCACCACTTCCTCGATGATAATATCGTTGATACCCATCTTAAGGTCGCTCGGCCGGAAAGGATTTTGTTCTCCGTAAATATAGTTCCTGCCATAAAGCATATCATAGCCCAGTGTTTTCAGGTCTTCCAGGAAAGTACTGCTTTCTCCGTGATTCTGCTGGTAGGTAAAAATCGTTCCAACCTGCATGTCCACCTTTTCCATCACATAGGCTGCCAGTTCATATGCATGGAGACTTCCATCTGTCTTGTTCAGCGTGCCCATATTATCCCAGATAATATACTGGGTCCCGTACAGATTGCCACTCGCCAGATCTGCTTCTTCAAATTCGATGGCAGGTATATGGTCGCCGTACATTACCAGCACCACAGGTTCTTCCCGCTTTGCCAGTTCTGCTGTAAGTTCCCCGATAAACTGGTCCATTTCATAAATCTGGTTCACATAATATTCGAATTTCCACTTCAGTTCTTCTGTCGGCGCTTCAGTCACCCTGATTTCAGGATCTTCAAGAACTTCTTCTTCTGGGTACTTGCCATGGCCCTGAACGGAAATAGTATAAATCAGGTCTCGGCTGTCTGTAGAATTGAGAGCATCGTTGATACAATCCACCAGCACCCCATCCTTGGCCCAGTTCTTTTCATTCTTCAGCACATTTTTCATGTACTCAACGCTTGTAAAAGTATCGAAGCCCATATTGGCGAAGACTGTATTTCTGTTATAGAACACTGCTCTGTGGTTGTGGATTGCATGGGCGCTGTATCCCATGCTCTTCAGATCGTAGGCCAGATTTTCCACAGTCTTTTCTGTGAGGATTGATTTGTACGGGTATTCGCCCGGTCCGAAAAACCTGGCGCTGAGTCCTGTGAGCACCTCAAACTCCACATTGGCGGTCCCTGCACCGCAGGCCGGAACTGTCAGTTCACCCGAAGAAAACTCCCCGTAAAGTCTTCTGAAATTAGGGCACGGATCCTCCGAAAGCTCTATTGTATTAATGGTAAGCGGATCGATAAAGGACTCAAGCTGCAAGAAAAGCAGGTTAGGATATTCTTCATCCACATCCCTTACTTCAAGATTCATTATATTATCGCTGCCCAGTTCATCTTCATTAAAAAATCCCAGAACCTTTTCTTCGCTGTATCCGCCCGGCTTGCTTATTCCTGTATTAAGCCCGGTGTTGACGAAGCAGTAGGCAACGCCGTTATCCTTATAGGCATAAGCCAGATTCCCGAAGAAAGTATCCAAAAGTCCGGTCCCCGTTGCCACCGTTGTGGACAGAAAAGTAAACATAACCACCAGAATCACTCCTGCCAGATTGCGCTTTCTTTTCAGGCCCTCTTTTTTCTGCGGACCTCTGATGTAAAGCAGCGCCAACAATACCAGCAGAATCAGCACGCCAATTCCTATGAGAACCATGTGCCATACTTCCAGATAGTTGTTGACTATTGTCAGTCCGTCGCTGATCATGGCGAAGTCCTTTACTGTGAAAGGTGTCATGCGCTGGGTCAGAATCACGCCGTTGGCAATTCCTATGGCAAGCCACACCACCGACACAATGACAAACACGAAAACTCTCCTGCTGAACAATGATGCTATCACCAGTGTCATATAGATCAGCAGCATGTTATACATAAAAACCAGCGGATCAGTAAACATAAACCTGATTCCGCTGAGCCAGTCCCCTGTTGTAAACCGCCCCAGAGTCTCCAGCACCAGATTTAAAACAAATGCCAGAATCCCTGCATAGACAAAGCTGTTTTTAAACTTTTTCATGATTAATACCCCCTGTTTTGCTGCAGTTAATGCTGCGTTATAATCTCAGTCTCTTTTTACAGTCTGTCAAAAACTTCGTTTGAAAGTTTTGCGAACTCGTATAAATCCAGAGTTTCTGCTCTGCGGCCCGGCTCAATGCCCGCTGCCTCCAGCGCATCCTTTACAATCTCCTTGGTAATACCGCTTACCCCCATAAGCGAGTTGGACAATGTCTTTCGTCTCTGCCCGAAGCCTGCCTTCACAACCTGGAAGAAAACATCCTTCTCCTTAAGTTCCACCAGCCTGTCCTCTCTGATGTCCAGTCTGAGAACTGTGGAACCGACCTTTGGCTGAGGCATAAAAGCTTCCTTAGGCACATTTGCCACAATCTGCGTATCGCAGTAATACTGCACTGCCACAGAAAGCGCACCATAATCCTTGGTTCCCGGCTTGGCGTTGATTCTTTCTGCCACTTCCCTCTGCATCATTATTGTGATGCTGCTTGCAGGCACCCCGTCTTCAAGAATTTTCATGATAATCGGAGTGGTTATATAATAAGGAAGGTTTCCGATAATTTTAATATTTTTCGCAGTACGGCCTTCACCGTAGGTTTCGATGATTTCGTTGACATCGGTTTTAAGGATGTCCTGGTTGATTACATCCACATTGTCATGTTCGGCCAGAGTTTCCTTCAGAATCGGAATAAGGGTCTTGTCAATTTCAACGGCCACAACCTTTGCCGCTCTCTGAGCCGCTTCACTGGTAATAACGCCCATGCCCGGTCCGATTTCGATTGCCAGGTCATCAGGTCCGATGCCCGCTCCGTCAACGATATGGTCTACAATGTTTTTATCAACTAAAAAGTTCTGGCCAAGACTCTTGCTGAACTTGAAATCATGGCTGTCTTTGATGCTTTTTACTGTTGATGGTGCATAAAGTTTTTTACTCATATTACTTATCCTGTTTATCCTCAATTTTATCCACAGCCTCTGCAAAACTTTCTCTTGAGATGCTGAATTTGTTCAGTTTGTTAAGCAGGGCCTTACCGTTTCCATAGCCTATGCCCAGAATCTTTCCGATAGCCTCGCGGCGGTCTCTCGAATCAGCTCTGCCCACAAGTCCCGCCTCGAAAAGATCTGCCTCGGTGAACAGATCCTCTCCCTCTGCTGCTGTGCAATGGGCTTTTTTCAGAGCTTCGGTTATTGCCTCAGGCTCTGCATTTTCGATTCCGATATCACCTTTTTTAGTTGCATCAGTTCTCGCCAGAAAAGCCTGCTTGGCATCGGGAAACTGTGCTGTCAGCTTCCTGCGTATTTCCTCACCGGAGAAGTCCGGATCTGTAAAAATTATTATTCCCTGTTCGTTGTAGGCCTTTTCGATAACCTGCCAGGTTTCTCTGCGGATGCCAAAACCATGAGTCTCAATGGTAAGACCATCCACCGCACGCTTTACCGCTATGGTATCGTCACGGCCTTCAACTACAATTGCTTCTTTAATCTTCAGTTTTTCCATCTTCTTCTCCGTTTTCTTCATTATCTGCAGCCTTTACTGACTCCCTGTCAGGAAGTATGAAAAGAAGCTCATTGGACTTGACCAGTTTCAGGTCTCTGCGTGCAAGACGCTCAATGTACTGGGCGGAACTTATATTGGCATACTCTGCTGTCAGATCTTCTTTAATCATCAGAAGTTCTTCCTGACGGGCCAGAGCCTCTTCCTTTTCTGCATTGAGCTTCACGATTTTAATTGCAGACATAGCAAAATAGGCAATAGCAATTACGATTACTATTACGAGAATCAGTCCGCTTTTTCCTGCACGTTTTTTATTTTTAAATTCGATTACTTTTCCTTCTGAATTTTTCTTCGCCATAATTTCCCCCTATGGGGTTTAGTATACCACAAAAACATTTCTTCCACAATAACAGGCCGGCAATAAAGCTTGCAATTCCCTCAAAACTGACCTTGCCGTTGTCGCAGTAAAACAGGAATTCACTTGTCAGAAATCCTGCTGCAGCAAAGGCTGCCAGTTCCAGAAGTGCCCGCACCAGCTTTCCGCTGCCGCGCCTTTCTCCGAAGACCCTGAAAACTTCCAGCACCAGGCCCGCAGCCAGGCCACCTGTAACCATCACGAAAAAAATATTCAGCTGGCTTCTGACAAGCTCACTCATTTTTCTATCCTGCCTGTGAGCCGTTTCATAAAGCTTCCCCGCTCTCTATGCTTTCTGTCGGTATATACCAGCGAACAAATTTTGCCGCTTACTACCAGCATCCCTTCATTCAGGTCCAGCTTTTCGATATTCAGCTTCTGTCCTGTAATCTCAATAGCCCCGTCTTTCAGGTTCGCCCAGAGCGTTTCTTCGTCAAAAGCATCCACATCCGCCACCTGGCTTACGATTATTTTCTCCCTGTTCTCAATGCTTATATAATGATTTTCCATACCTGCCCTCCTGCTGTTATTCTATTCTAAATATATTCGCAGCGAGGCTGAGCAAGAACTTTTCTTCCTTCCGTTATATACAAAAGAGGCAGACCATAACAGTCTGCCTCTGATTCATGTATTTATCTTACATAATTTGAAGGGTTCACGTTCTTGCCATACTTGAATATTTCGAAGTGGCAGTGAGGTCCTGTGCTTCGTCCTGTATTGCCTACAAGACCGATTCTCTGTCCCTGGTAAACCTTGTCGCCCACCTTAACCAGCAGTTTGCTGCAGTGTGCATAAAGTGTAGTAAAGCCGCCGCCGTGGTCAATCTTGATGTAGTAACCATAGTTGCCGTGCCATCCTGCAGTAGTAACTGTACCACCGTCGGAAGCGTAAATCGATGTACCCGTTGATGCTGCGTAGTCAAGACCATAATGCATACGGCCCCATCTCATACCCCAGCCTCTGTAAACGCCTACATTAACTGGTCTGATGAAAGTACCCGTTCCCTTCTTAGGAGGCGGTACCTTAGTACCTTTGACAATAATCTTGTCAACAGGCTCTGTAATTACAACAGTCTTCAGATCTTCTCTTTCAACAGTCTTGCCGTTCTGCTTGGTGAGACGGGCAGTAACTCTCGCCTTACCTTTCTTGCCGGCTCTTGAAACAAACTGATCTCCGATATAGTAGCTGCTTGATTCCTTGTAAACCACCTCGTAGTCGATGGATTCAGCAAATGTTGAAACTTCAACGGTTTCTACTGTAAGCAGCGGAACTTCCTTCTTGATTACGAACTTATCTCCGATATGAAGAGTATCGTCCATATCCAGATCAGGATTCATTGCCTTAAGTTCTTTAAAGGTCAGATCAAGCTTATCACAGATACCGTAAATTGTATCCCCTGACACAACCTTATAAGTTTCTTCAGCCTGTCCGCCATTCTTGAACTTCTTAAGTGTAGCAGACTTACTGCTTACATTCGCAAGAGTGGTGCTGTAAGGTTCAATTTTGACATCTTCCGCAAAGCCCACATACTCATATTCAGTGTCATCATTTTTCAGATATGAAGTGAGGATGCTGTCCAGAATGCTCTGGGCAATCTTTTCACTTTCCACAATGGCCATTCTTTCGCCGTCAACCATGATTGCATAAGCAGTCGCCTGAATATCACCCATGTATGTAAATTTCCGGAGTACATCGTCCATCTTGTCAATATCTCTGCCGTATGAAATTACAAGTTTGAATGAAATATCAGTTTCAGGGTCAATGTGAATATTGGAACCATATTCCATGGAAAGCTCTTCGCTGACCAGATCCAGAATTTCCAGAACGTCGGTCTGCTCCTTTACAACCCCAAGCGTACGTCCGTTATACGCGTACTCATAGTCCGTAACATACGCAATAAGGATTACAATCAGGACCCCTCCGGCTACGAAATACACTGCGGACCTGAGAATCTGCCGCTTGTATTTTTTCAGCTCCATTCTGAAGAAGTGTATGCTTCGTAAAATATTGATAATTGTCTTGGTGAGGAACCAGGACACTACCGCCGCAATATGATCGTACCAGACTACAATTCCCGCAGCAATATCTGTAAGTTTATTGTATACTATCTTCGACATTTTTTTAAACTGCACCCAGCCTGCCGCTGCCAGTTCAAAGGCTTTGTCAAGAAGTACGTCTGCCACAAAAACTGCCTTGGCACCCCAGTTTTCCAGGGTAATCATAAATCCGGACTTTTCCTTCTGTTTCGGCTTATGCACTTGTTCTTTCTTTTTTATTTTCTTGTTTTTTGCCATATTTCCGCCTCTCCTGTCCGCGCCTTGGTGCAGGAACATCTCTGACCATTTTCATCGATGCCTGTATCTCCGCACTTGTCGCAGGAATACTTAATATCTGTGTACTCCACAGAAAAATTATTTTCGGTCAAAAGCACAGCACGTTCTTCTTCATCTTGCCTTATCTTTGTTCTTGTCTCTTCAATCTGCGCCCTTGTCATTCCGGAAAGAAGACCTCTCGAAAGCTGGCTTCCCAGATCCTTCAGCCGCTGGTCGATTTCAGCAATCTGCGGAACAGCCTCATAAACTTCCTTCAGTCTGGCTTCAGCAGCAGCCTCCGCCTCTTCTCTCAGGAACTCATAGTATTTATTAAGAACAGCCTGTGTGACTGTTACTTTCTGATTAACATCCCGACCCTGTTCTGCCGCCTCATTGCGCCAGTTTTCAAGAACTTTGTTCACATATCTCAGGTTCGGGTTGGCAGCCGAAAGAGTCGTATCGCAGGCCGCCATAATTCTTTCTTTGCTGAAGCCCATTCCGTCAACCCAGCTGTCAATCATCTCTTTTTCAGCCTTGGTCACATTACGCTTCAGCCCCAGTGAACCCAGTACGCTTTTATAAAGGTCGTACCGTTCGTCCAGGTTTTCTATGTACTCAAGGATTTCGTCTTTCTGACGAAGGCCCTTTTCATTCCAGGAAAATGCAACTTTGGCAATGTACCGGAGTGACGATTGTCCCCGTCCGCAGCAGTAGCGGAAAGCCTCTCTCACCAGGTCGTGACTCATGCCATCGTTTTTAATCCAGCCGCTGATTTCCTGATTTTCTTCAGGAGCCAGAAGTCTGCCCAGAAATTCTTCTATTTCTCCATAAAGCTCCTTCATGGACTTGTCCACCAGCACCGCAGCTTTGCCCATGTCCGGCCCGGTGTCTTCACTTTCTTCCTTAGGCACATTACCGTACATCTTTTCACGGATGCTGACAAACTCCACATCGAAGCTGAAAAGGCCGCCTTCCGGACAAGGAATCTTTTTCACAACTCCCATCTGAGCCCAGTAATTCCAGGCTTCTTCCACTGTCTCTGCAGAAAGTCTCAGGTGACGCGCCAGTGCTTCGTGGGTCATTTCGCCCTCGTGCTGAGCATACAAAAGCCCGTAAAGGTACACCTTTACGTAGTCGCCCGGAGCGCCCGGCATATATTCATTTATAAACATGTTCTCAACATCGGTTGTCAGAAGGTAAATATCCCTCACTTTGCCTTTGTTAAAATTCATTTTATCCTCTTTCTGTGTTGACTGGCTGAAGAACCTGTGGAATTACACTAAAATGCCTTGTCGCTGAACTTGGTGTAACGTGAAACCCAGGTCAGGTCGATCTTGTCCGTTGGTCCGCTTCGGTGTTTAGCAATATTCACTTCGCAGACGCCCGGCTTGTCTGTATTTTCATTGTAGTAATCGTCTCTGTACAGGAAAATTACAATGTCCGCATCCTGCTCGATGGAACCTGATTCTCTCAGGTCGGAAAGAATCGGTCTGTGGTCCTGTCTCTGTTCCGGCGCACGGGAAAGCTGGGAAAGCACGATGCACGCACAGTCCATTTCTCTTGCCAGAAGCTTCAGGTTTCTGGAAATTGTACTGATTTCCTGCTGACGGTTGTCAGTCTTGCCCTGCAGACTCATGAGCTGAAGGTAGTCGATTACAATCAGGTCAAGACCCTGCTCTGCCTTCAGTCTTCTGCATTTATTTCTCATTTCCATGATGGAAATGCCAGGTGTATCGTCGATTACGATTTTGGTGCTGTTAAGTTCATCCAGTGCCATAGTGATGCGGTCCCAGTCCTTCCGGTCCAGGTCGCCTTGCTTCAGTTTCTGCATTTCAACTCTCGCCTGCATTGCCAGAAGTCGCTGGCCCAGCTGTTCCTTGGACATTTCCAGGGAAAAGATGATTACAGAAGAGCCGTACTTTACAGCACTCTGCTGAGCAATATTCAGCGCAAAGGCAGTCTTACCCATGGCAGGTCTTGCCGCCAGGATAACCAGGTCGGAGCGCTGGAAACCACTGGTCTTTTCGTCCAGGTCCTTGAAACCTGTGGGAATACCGACAATCTTGTCCTTGTTCTTGGCTGCCTCGTCGATAATTTTAATGTTGCTGAGAAGGACATCCTGAATCTTGGCATAGTCAGTCTTCTGACGGCGCTGACCGATCTTGAAAATACCGCCTTCTGCGTAATCAAGAATTTCGCTTGCATCCATCTTGGCTTCATAGCCTTTGTCAGTGATATCTTCTGAAGTGTTTATGAGCTGACGAAGTGTTGCCTTTTCAGATACGATCTTTGCATACTCAATAGCATTGGCCGTTGACGGCACCTCCGCAGTCAAAGTAGCGATGTACGCTCTGCCGCCTACCATATCAAGAGCTTTGCGTTTCTTCAGCTCTTCACAGACAGTAAGCATGTCCACCGCAGTATTGTCTTTATATAACTCCCAGATTGCCTTGAAAATTTCCCTGTGACTTTCATTGTAAAAGTCATCAGCAGTTACTTCTTCAAGAACTTCCAGAAGCACATCTCTGTTGAGCATAATTGCCCCAAGGACGGATCTTTCCGCCTCTTCGTTGTGGGGAGGAATTCTCTCAATCATGTTAATCTCCTGTTTTGTAAAAGTGGTTCGTCTATTCAGCTACGATTGTTACCTTAAGCTGCGCGGAAACTTCGCTGTAAAGTTTCACATTTACAGACATTTCGCCGGTGGACTTGATTGGGTTGTCCAGCTGGATTTTTTTCTTGTCTACTGTAAGCTTGTGCTGGTCCTTAAGTGCATCAGCAATATCCTTGGAAGTGATGGAGCCGAAAATTCTGCCACCTTCACCAGCCTTTGTCTTGATAGTAACGCCGACTGCGTTAAGCTTTTCTGCCATAGCCTGAGCAGCAGCCTTTTCTTCTGCTTTCTTTTCAGCGGCAAGCTGCTTCTGCTTTTCAAGGCTTCTTACATTGCCTTCAGTTGCTTCGATTGCAGCGCCCTTCGGAATGAGCATGTTTCTTGCATAACCGTCGCTTACCTTTACCACATCTCCTGCCTTGCCTGTGCCTTTAACGTCTTTCTTTAAAATTACAATCATTGTTTGTTAACCTCCATAATTTCCATAATTTTACTTACGGTCTCATCTATTGAGCTGTCCACCTGGGCAGCCGCCGTAGTCAGGTGACCTCCGCCACCGAATTTTTCCATAATAATCTGGACATTTACTTCGCCCAGGGAACGGGCACTGATAACAGTCTTCATTTCCATGTTTCTGCCCACGGTAAATGAAACCTTCACGCCCTTTACTGTCAGCAGCTGGTCTGCCACCTGTGCACAAAGCACCTGTGCATCCTGGCTCACCTGCTCACATGTAGCAATCGCCACGCCGCCGTCAAAGAATCTTGCCGCTGCCATGGCCACTGCCTTCAGTCTGATGTTATAAAAATCTTCCTGGAAGAATCTCTTCACTTCTGTTGGGTCCGCACCCTGACGGCGGAGCCATGCTGCCGCATCAAAAGTACGCACACCGGTCTTGACAGTAAAACCATTGGTATCCACAGTCATCCCTGCCAGAAGAGCTTCTGCCTCCAGCTTGAGAAGAATCTTTTTCGATGACATGTACTGGAGCATTTCGGCCACCAGTTCAGATGTGGATGACGCGTAGGATTCCATGTATGCCAGTACCGGATTTTCAATAAATTCCTCAACCTTGCGGTGATGGTCGATTACCACGATTTTTTCGCATACGTCCAGAAGCTGCGGACACTGAACCAGACTAGGTCTGTGTGTGTCCACAACAATAACCAGGTCATCATCTCCTGCTTCCGCCAGGTCAACAGCCTTTTCCCCGGAAATAAACTTATAATTTTCGCTTTCCTTGGCCTGCTTATAAATTGATGCCAGACTGTCACTGACTTCGTCGATAACTATATACGGCTCTTTTTCAGAAAGAGTACAAAGCCTCATAATACCCAGCGCCGCACCGAAACTGTCCATGTCAGCATTGCGGTGACCCATGATGAAAACTTTTTTAGACTGATCGATTAACTGTTTCAGCGCGTGGCTGACAATTCTCGACTTACCTTTATTACTCTTTTCAACGGTCTGAAGTTTACCGCCGTAGTATTCTACTTTTATATTTCTCTTTACAACCGCCTGGTCGCCGCCACGACCCATTGCCAGGTCAAGAGCTGCATCGGCATATTCTTCGGACTGAGCCAGAGTTTTGCCGCCGACTCCGATACCGATGCTCAGGCTTGCAGGGAAATCTGCCCCTGTTTCCAGCTCACGCACATCATCAAGAATATCGAACTTATTGGCAATGAGACGGTCAAGATGCTGCTGCTCGAACCATACAACATAACTGCTGCTCTTGATTCTTGTCACTGTAGCGTTCATTCTTGCTGCCCATCGTCTGATTGCCTTGTCGATTTCTGTCGAAAGACTCAGGTTAGGTGCAGCCCCACTACTTCCTATGAGCTGGTCTTCGTTATCAATCTGAATCTTTGCAGCGCAAGGTTTTTCGTTATTGTAACGATCCTTCAGGTCTTCCAGCACAGTTACATCCTGAAAGAGAATCCCCAGATTCGGTTCTTCACTTTCATCCATCTTATATGCAATGATTCTGAAAATCTTTTCGTTCCTCTTAATCTGCGGGTGTGTGTCATTTTCCGCTGCAGCATAATAATCCGCAGTCTTGATACCCGTCAGTGTAAAGATATCAGCGTCTATAATAGCATCATATATAAATACGTCACCGATATGCTCGTTGGCATCAACAACCTTGCCCTGACTGTTGATAACACAAAGCGGCATCGGCACGCAAGATGTTATGATTTTTTCCTGCTTGTTCTCAGACATAATATACTCCTTATATTTAAAGACAGTTATAGCAGTCTATCATAATATTATAGCACAACTGCAAATATTTTTCATCTACAAGATGTAGTATTTTTTGCTTGTAATTCAAGGTTTCCACCACATTTGCCGCATCTGTAAAGGTGAGGTTTCTCAACCAGACTGCACCTTCTTCTGCGCATTATTTTACCTCCGCACTTCTGGCAGACCAGCACATATTTATATGGTTCACTTTGTCTTGTCCCGGCCGGCACTTCAAGGCCAAGAGATTCATATGATGTTGTTCTTGTAATTTTATAACCGCAGCCCTTGCGGAAAACTTCCGCATATTCTTTCCATTTTTTACCATGATTCATACAACCCCTGCATGTGTGCAGAAGCTCATGGGCAATGATTTCCTTTATATTTTTTTCTCCGGCCGCCAGCACCCTTTCAGATATTTCGATTGTATATGAAACTGGCCCGATAGTCTTTTTATTTGCCTTGCAGCACCCGAACCGGGCTTTTGCTCTGGTGTTTATCACCGGCCCATGAATATTCCTGCTTATTGGAATTCCAAGACTTACAGCCTCTCTGACTACTTCATCGAAAAGCTTCTTCAGCCTTTCATAATTTATATTTTTTTCTTCCATAATATATTCCCTGAAATACAAAAGCCCCTGCGCAAGGGGCTTTATTATAATTTACCTAAACTATGCCGAAATGAAAAAACAAAGCGAAAATAACAGCCCCGTTGACAATAAGCGACAGCGGCACAAGAATCTGAAATTTCAGCTTGCGGGTTTTGTGATGGCAGATAAGTGCTCCGGCAGCAATGCCGATCCCGCCCATAATAAAACTGCTCAGCAGCAAGGTTTTTTCACTTATTCTCCGCTTGTCTCTTTTGGCTTTCATTTTATCTATGGCCATCATCAGGAAAGTTATCAGATTCCATACTGCCATGAGCAAAATTAAAAGTTTCATGTGAAACACTCCTCTCTAACCCAGTGTTTTCAACATTTCAATGAGTCTTTCAAGCTCATCTCTGCTGAAATATTCGATTTCTATTTTACCTTTTTTGCCGTTCTGACTGATTGTAACCCGTGTTCCGAGAGCCTCTTTCAGATCAGCTTCAACCTTGGCAACGTCAGGGTTCTTTACCCTTGCAGCAGGTCTTTTCTTCTTATCCTTACCGATTTCGGAAACAAGTTTTTCAACCGCCCTTACAGAAAGGCCTTCTTCAATAATCTTGTCGCAGATTGACTTTCTTACTGTTTCATCCTCTACAGTTATAAGAGTTCTTCCGTGAGCCGCAGAAAGCTTTCCTTCAGCCATGTTTTCCTTTATGTACTCAGGAAGTTTAAGAAGTCTGAGAGAGTTGGCGATATACGGTCTGCTCTTGCCCACACTCTTTGAAACCTGCTCCTGAGTCATACCGAAAGTTACAATCATCTGATTGAGACCTTCAGCTTCTTCCACAGGATTCAGGTCTTCACGCTGCATATTTTCGATGATTGCAATGAGCATATTCTGCTCATCGCTCAGTTCTCTGATAAGACAAGGAACCTCTGAAAGCTCAGCCTTCATGGCTGCTCTCCAGCGTCTTTCCCCTGCAACTATTTCATACCCTGTCTTTTTCTTACGGACCACAATCGGCTGAATTATGCCGTGTTCCTTGATTGACTTGGATAACTCTTCAATTTTTTCTTCATTGAAAGTCTTACGCGGCTGATTCACGTTCGGCATGATGTCGTGAATGTTTATGTACTGTACAGCATCTCCTGCTGCCACTTTCTCTTCAGCTGCCGCTTTTTTCTTTGATGATTTTGCCTTGGTTTCCTTTTCTTCGCTTTCAGGATTATTTACGGGAACTGCGTCTGCGAACAAAGCGTCCAGGCCTCTGCCCAATCCACCTTTTTTAGCTGCCATTCTAGTTTTCCTCCAGATCTAAAAATTCCTCTGCAAAATCCATATACGCTTCTGCACCCTTTGACTTAGGGTCATACTCAGTAATCGGCATACCAAAGCTTGGGGCTTCAGCAAGTCTTACGTTTCTTGGAATTACTGTAGCATAAACCTTTCCGCCGAAATATTTCTTAACTTCCTGAACAACCTGTACGGACAGATTAGTTCTTCCGTCAAACATGCTCAGAATAACACCCTGAATTTCCAGTTTAGGATTCAGGCTCTTCTTTACAAGCTCGATTGTGCTCACCAGCTGGCTCACCCCTTCCAGCGCATAGAACTCGCACTGAATAGGAATCAGTACGCTGTCAACCGCAGTAAGTGAGTTGATTGTAAGTAGTCCGAGTGAAGGAGGACAGTCAATGAAAATATAATCATAGTTATCTTTCACCTTATCAAGACCGTTCTTCAGAGTGCTTTCTCTGCCCTCAATCTGCACCAGTTCAACTTCAGCACCTGCAAGGTCTACGCTGGCAGGAATAAGGTCAAGATTTTTTACATTTGTCTTGATGATTGCCTTCTTAGGGTCGAACTCCTTATCGATTAAAATATTGTAGATTGTATTTTTCAGACTTCTCTTCTGTATGCCAATACCGCTTGTTGTGTTGCCCTGAGGGTCGATGTCAAGAATCAGAACCTTCTTCCCCTTCATAGCCAGACAAGCAGCCAGATTAATATTAGTTGTAGTTTTTCCTACTCCACCCTTTTGATTGAAAATTGCTATCGCTTTTCCCACGATTGTCCCTCCTGGATAAATTTTTCTCTGTGGTCTATTATAACATACTTCTGTAAAAAAAAATAGATGTTTCACGTGAAACATCTATCGTTTTTTGGAATTATTATTTTAACTTCCAGGAAGTCACCCTGATCATTTTCAATAAACTTTGCACCTTTTTCCACATCTTTAATCTGATTGAATGCTTTACGCATTGTGTTAAGGTAAATTTTGTAACTTATGTAATTTATTTTCCGTTTCTGCCGTTCTGCCTTTTCCTTTCCCGCAATAATATCCTCAATAAGTTTTTCAGTCTGTTTTACATTTAGGTTATTGGCTGAAACCCTTGAAATTACACGCTTTCGCTCATCCTGTCCTTCAAGTTTAAGAAGTGCACGTGCGTGTCTTTCGGTCAGGTTGTTTTCAAGAATTGCTTCCTGAATATCCTCAGGCAGGCCTAGTATGCGTATCTTGTTGGAAATGGTGGACTGCTGCTTGCTGACCCTTTTTGCAATCTCCCCCTGAGTCAGGCCGAAATCGTCCATCAGTTTTTTATATGCCCGGGCCTCTTCTAAAAAGTTCAGATTCTCACGCTGAACATTTTCTACAAGTGCCACCAGTGCAACTTCTCTCTCATCGAAAGTCCTTACAACTGCGGGCACAGTCTTAAGCCCCGCCAGAGTTGCAGCACGCAGGCGCCGCTCTCCGGCAATAAGAAAAAATTTCCGTCCTTCTGCCTTTTTTACAATCAGCGGCTGAAGGACTCCATATTCTGCTATGGAGTCCCGCAGTTCAGAAAGTTCTTCATCTCTGAAAACCTTCCGCGGCTGATCTGGATTGGCAGTTATCATAGAAATTGGAATCTGTACAATTTTCATCTCTATCTCCCCCTTCTGGGGAAATAATACCATGTCCTGCGGGCAATATGTAAACTTTCGTACACTAAAAAACCCCTGAAATCGCTACTTCAGAGGTTCTTTCGCCGGAGTTCCGGCTTTGCGCGGGAATTTCGACGGAGTATTTTTAACTTTTTTAATAATTACAACTTTATGGTCGATACCGAATTCCTTAAGGTTTCCTTCACGGATTTCCTCTACCTGTCCGCCAAGAAGATAAAGCGCCTTGCGTGCTTCTTCTACTTCACGTTCTGCATCCGGACCCTTATATGCCATGAGGCAGCCGCCTACTTTTATAAACGGCAGGCAGTACTCGGCCAGAACCGCCATGTTGGCAACGGCACGGGAAACACAAAGATCGTACTGCTCACGATGAGCCTTGTTTTTTGCCAGTTCTTCAGCGCGGGCATGAACAGTTGTCACATTGCCGATACCGATCTGACCGCAGAGCTCATCGATAATTTTAAGTCTCTTGTTGAGAGAGTCCATGAGCACGAACTCCTTGTCAGGAGCAGCCAGCGCTAGGGGAATTCCAGGAAAACCGCCGCCGGTGCCCACATCAATAATTTTCTGAGCTTCTTCAAACTCAGGATAGCAGGCACAGATGATAGAGTCGATAAAGTGCTTGATTACGAACTCTTCAGGATCAGTGATATTGGTCAGGTTAACCTTTTCGTTCCAGTCCAGCACGCCCTCCATGTACTTCTGGTATTTATTTACAGTTTGCTCATCAGCTGGCAATCCCAGCGTTTCGAGTGCTTTCCTTAAAGCTTCCATTTATTGTCCTCTTTTTTTCTTTTCTAAGTAAACCAGTAAAACGTTTATATCCGCAGGTGATACGCCGCTGATTCTTGATGCCTGACCAACAGAGTTCGGTTTGATCTGGTTCAGTTTCTGAACTGCCTCAATTCTGAGACCCTCAATCTGTGAATAATCCAGGGACTCATCAAGGTGTCTGTTTTCCAGCTTCTTGTGGCGGGCAATCTGCGCCTGCTGTTTCTGGATATATCCTTCATATTTAATCTGAACTTCCAGCTGAGTTATTTCGTGGGCGGAAAGCTCAGGTCTTGTTTCGTCATCGATTTCAGCAAGGTCTCCGTAAGTAATCTGCGGTCTCTTGAGAAGTTCTGCAAGTGAAACTCTGCCTGCAATGGCAGAAGTCCCTTTGGCTTCCAGAAAATCATTGGCCTGGGCAGGAGTTACTGTCTTTTCCTCAAGGCGTGCAAGCTCTGCCGCAACGGCTTCTTTCTTCGCAAGGAAGCGCTGGTATCTTTCTTCTGTGGCCAGCCCAATCTGGTATGACTTCTCTGTAAGTCTCTGGTCAGCGTTGTCCTGACGGAGAACCAGACGGTATTCTGCCCTTGAAGTCATGATACGATAAGGTTCATTAGTACCTTTAGTCACTAAATCATCGATGAGAACACCGATATAAGCCTCGTCTCTTCCCAGAATGAACGGATTTTTGCCCTGAATCTTAAGTGCCGCATTAATTCCGGCCATAAGACCCTGTGCTGCAGCCTCTTCGTAACCGGAACTTCCGTTAAACTGACCTGCGCAGAAAAGATTTTCGATGGTTCTGTATTCCAGACTGAGTTTCAGATCCTGCGGGTCGATGCAGTCATATTCAATAGCGTATGCCGGTCTTACAATGCGCAGATTTTCAAGTCCAGGAATTGTCTTATAAAATGCTTCCTGCACATCTTCCGGAAGGCTGGAGCTGAGACCCTGAATATACATTTCATCAGTATCAAGTCCTTCAGGCTCGATGAAAGTCTGGTGTCTTTCCTTGTCAGCGAAACGGTTGATCTTGTCCTCGATTGACGGACAGTATCTTGGACCGATTCCTTCAATCTGGCCGCCGAAAAGCGCTGAACGGTGGAAGTTTGCGCGGATAACTTTATGAGTTTCTTCATTAGTATATGTGAGCCAGCAAAGGGCCTGGTTTTCACCCACTTCATCATTCATGAATGAGAAAGGCACGATTTTTTCATCACCGTACTGCGGCTCCATTTTGGAGTAGTCAAGACTGCTGCCAAGGCATCTTGCAGGAGTACCTGTCTTGAAGCGGCGCAGATTCATACCGTGAGCTTTAAGATTGTCAGCAAGTTCTGTGGATGCAGCCAGACCATTTGGTCCGCTTTCGTATGCACTGGAACCGATGAAAATTTTACCGCGAAGGAAAGTACCTGTTGCCAGGATTACCGCCTTGGCAGTAAAATATGTACCGGTCTTGGTGATTACACCGCAGACTCTGCCATCTTCTATGATAAGGTCAGTCACCTCGCCCTGCTTCATGTCAAGGTTTGGTGTCTGCTCGATTGTCTTTTTCATTTCAACATGATACTTGTGCTTGTCAGCCTGTGCACGGAGTGAGTGAACTGCAGGACCCTTTGCAGTGTTGAGCATTTTGCTCTGGATAAAGGTCTTGTCAATATTCTTACCCATTTCGCCGCCCAGTGCGTCAATTTCTCTTACAAGGTGACCCTTGCCAGTTCCGCCGATGGACGGATTGCACGGCATCATGGCAACAGCTTCAAGGTTTATGGAAAACATAAGAGTTTTCATACCCATTCTTGCAGACGCCAGAGCAGCCTCGCATCCTGCATGGCCTGCACCGACAACTATCACATCATATTCACCCATTAAAATACGTTCCATTAAATATCCTCCTTGCGTGAACTCTGCCCGGTCAGTTACTTACCCAAACAGAATCTTGCAAAAACTTCATTTATTATATCTTCTTCTACTGCTTCGCCGATAATCTGGCCAAGCACTTCATATGCTCTGTTCACATCAATTTCCAGGAATTCCAGAGCTTCACCAATCTGCGCCATTCCGATTGCATCGGCAAGTGACTGGCTTGCTTCTTCCAGCAAAGCCTTATGACGCACGTTGGTAACCATCATGCTGTCTCCCTGCTTCACCTCGCCGCCGTACACAAGGTTTTCAACTTCTTCTTCGATACGGTCAATGCCCATGTCGTTGGCAATGGAAGCCTCGATGATTACTGCCTTCGGCAGGCGGGCTTCAACTTCAGTCCTCTGCACCTTTGAATCCAGATCCATTTTGTTTATAATCACGATAACCTTGCGGTCACCGATGTTTTCCATGATTTCGTAGTCCTCTGCATTGAGCGGCGTACTGTTGTCCACCATAAAGATAACCAGGTCTGCCTTATTGAAGGACTCTTTGCTCTTTTCGATACCGATTTTTTCGATGATATCGTCGGTCTGTCTGATGCCGGCAGTATCGGTCAGTTTAATCGGAATATTTCTGATGGTCACCGCTTCTTCAATGGTATCGCGGGTCGTACCCGGAATTGAAGTTACGATTGCGCGGGTTTCTTTAAGAAGCGCGTTCATCAGTGAGGATTTGCCTACGTTTGGCTTACCGATGATGGCAACGTTCAGGCCTTCTCTAATGATTCTTCCTGTGTCAGCAGTTGCCAGCATTGCGTCAACTTTTGTCTTTACGCCGGTCAGCCCGCTTACAAGGTTTTCATAAGTAATAACTTCTATATCCTCGTCAGGATAATCTATATTGACTGTGATATTTACTAAAATATCAACAAGGTCTGCTCTTATTTCTTTAATTTTTTTAGAAAACTTTCCTTCCAGCTGGTCGAGAGCCACATCAAAAGTCTTGTCACTCTTGGCACGGATCAGGTCAATTACCGCTTCCGCCTGTGAGAGATCAAGACGTCCGTTAAGGAAAGCTCTTTTTGTAAATTCGCCGGGTTCTGCAAGACGGGCACCGTTTTTAAGAACCAGGGCGAGAATTTTACGAAGTGATACAATACTTCCGTGGCACTGAATTTCAACCACGTCTTCTGCTGTGTATGAGTGAGGTCCCTTCATGTAAACGGCCATAACTTCGTCAATCATTTCGCCTGTGAAATTGTCAGTTACTATACCGTAAGTAAGTCTGCGGTTTTCAATCGGCAGGCCGATGGTTTCGCCAGTAGCGTCAGGCAAAAAAAGTTTTTTAGCATCAGGCATTTCAGCGTCATTTTCAATCTGGCCACCCTTAACATAACTTTTTTTCACACTGCAAAATACCTTGCCCAGAATCGGCAAAGCTTCACTTCCGCTTATTCTCACTATTCCTATACCGCCTTCGCCCATGGCTGTGGCAACAGCAGCGATTGTATCGTCTAAATACATTTTTCTCTTCCTTTTTATAAACACAACAGCCCGCCAAAATTGACGGGCTATGTAAAAATCCAATTATTTTAATTCGATGATAACCCTTCTGTATGGATCTTGACCTTCACTTCTTGTTGTTACGTGAGGGTGGTTTTGAAGAGTTGCATGAATAACCTTTCTTTCGTAAGGATTCATTGGCTCAAGCTTAACGCTTTTCTTGGACTTGGAAACTTTGTTTGCAAGTCTGATTGCAAGCATTTCCAGAGTCTTTTCTCTCTTTGCTCTGTAGTTTTCAGCGTCAACAACTACTCTTGTGTAGTCGTTCTGATCTTTGTTAACTACCAGGCTTGTGAGATACTGGATGGCATCGAGAGTAGCGCCTCTCTTGCCGATGATTGTTCCGGAATCTTTACCCTGAATATCGATGTAAAGAGAATCTTCACCAGTCTTAGCTGTGATATCAAGAGTGAGACCCATTTCTTTAGTAACCTCTTCCAGGAACTTTAAGGCTACATGGTCTTCACAAACAGTTAACTTTTCATCAGGAACCTTTTCGATAACAGGAGCGATATTCTCCATGTTTCTTTCAGTTCTTTCCTTCTTATTATGCTTTCTGTTTGATTTTTCTTTTTTATTTCTAGGTGCTTCTGTTCTTTCAGAGTGAGCTTTTGCAGGTTTTTCCTTGCGGTGTTCAGTCTTTTCGACTTTTTCAACCTTTTCAGCTTTCTCAACTTTAACTTCAGCTTTTTCCTGCTTCGGAGCCGGTGCTTCCTGAACAGGAGCTTTTTTCTTTTCTACTCTTACTAAAGCAAGTTTGGAACCGATTCCGAAAAATCCGCGGGATGGTTCCTCAAGAACAGTAACATCCACTTCGTCGATGGTAAGTTTCAGATCTGCCAGCGCCAGTTTAACGGCGGTGTCAACATCTGTTCCCCATTTTTCAGAAAAATCCATATAATTATTTTCCTCCAAAGTATTATGCTCTTGCTTTCTTTTTTGCAGCCTTAGCTTTTGCTTCAGCTTCTGCTTTAGCCTTAGCTTCTGCCTTCTGCTTGTTATACTTCTTCTTCCAGCTGTTGAATCTGATGTTATAGAGAATCTGGATAGCCTGGGAGCCGAACCAGTAAATTGCAAGACCTGCAGGATAGCTTCTTGCCATCCAGAGGATCATGATAGGGAAGAAGTACTTCATCATGTTTGTCATCATCTTAGCCTGAGCCGCATTCTGTGAAGTTGCAGCGTTTGTAGCTGAAGATAATAATGATGAAATGAAAGTAGCTGCTGCTGCTGCGATAGGAAGAATCCATTTATCCGGCTGAGCTAAGTCAGGAATCCATAAGAAAGATTCGTGAATAGCAAACAGCATTTCGTCTGACTGAATGTAAGCCATAGGGTTTCTGAGCAGAGCAAAGAGACCCATGATTACAACCATCTGTACTACCATTGGCAGGCAACCGCCGTACATGCTTGCACCTTCTTCTTTATAAAGCTGAGAAACTTTCTCATTATAAAGAGCTTGGTCCTTGCCGTACTTCTGCTGGAGTTCCTGCATTTTAGGCTGAAGTTCAGACATTTTCATTGTAGACTTAATGGACTTTGAATAAACAGGATAAAGTGCAAGCTTAATCACTGTAGTTAAAACGATTAATGCAAGACCGTAATTTCCTATTAAATCATAAAGTAAAGTAAGCAAGTAACCTAATGGTGTTGCTAAAAATCCCATTAATTTCCTCCATTATTTTAAAGGGTCATAACCACCTTCATGCCATGGATGACACTTTAAAATTCTTTTAATTCCTAAGTAGCTACCTTTAAAAACTCCATACTTCTCAAGAGCCTGAATAAAGTATGTGGAGCAGGTAGGATAAAACCGGCAGGTAGGCGGAAATAAAGGTGAAATAAATTTCTGATAGAATCTGATTGCTAAAATCATTAATTTTTTCATTATTTCTTTATTACTCCGGTTCTCTTGAAGGCAGACATAAGGGATCGTTCTACCTCCATGCATTTTTTTCCGGAAATAGTGTTTCTGGCAATTATTATGAAGTCATATCCTATAGGAAGTCTGGACTGAAGGTGTCTGTAACTTTCCTTCATCAGCCTCCTTGCTCTGTTTCTCTGTACACTATTTCCTACTTTTTTACTTGCTAAAAAGCCTGTCCTATTGTAGGGCAGATCATTTTTTCTGTAAAACAGAACTATATATCTGTCCCCAACTGATTTTCCTCTGTTATATATAGAGTCAAAATCACTTTTTTTTCTTAAAACATTATTTTTCAGCATGATTCTTCAAGATTAAGCAGTGAGTTTCTTTCTGCCTCTAGCTCTTCTTCTCTTTAAAACGTTTCTGCCGTTCTTAGTAGACATTCTCTTTCTGAAACCGTGTTCTTTCATTCTCTGTCTCTTTTTTGGCTGTAAAGTCATTTTCATAGCGTAAAGTCTCCTTTCTGAATTTATTTATTGTGCCTATCTAAATTTCAATTGGCACATACGCTCAAGTATTATACTTCAAAAATGTGTATTTGTCAACGTTTTTAGTAATTTATAAAATTTTACATAAAAATGTCTGAAATTATTATTGTCAAAAGTTATGATAAAGTTATCCACAACCTGTGGATAACTCTGCGGAAAGATTTATTTTCAATATTTTTATATTATCCACAACTTTCACTTGCCTGTGGATAACTTTTAGAATAAAATAGAATAACAGACACTATGGAAGAGGAAAAAATTATGAATACTTACGAAAAAATATGGGACAGTGTTTTAGAAATTATAAAGGAAAATACTACACCAATAAGTTTTGAAACATGGTTCAAACCATTAAATATCAGAAAAATAGATAACAACCTTAATATAGTTTACCTTGAACATAATGCGGACAGAGGTAAGGATCTCCTTGTTTCAACTATAAAAAACAGATATCTTCCATATCTTCAGAATGCTTTCAAGACAGTTCTGGGCGATGATTACAGAGTTGTCCTCAAAGATTCTGAAGAATACGAAAAAGAAGAAGATCAGAACACACCTGTAAAAGTTAAATCCCCGGTAAAAAAAGGACTTAATAAACAGAAGATTTTCAATCCTAAATTCAACTTTGAAAACTTCGTTGTGGGAAGCAGCAACAAATATGCACATGCTGCATCTCTTGCAGTTGCTGAATCTCCTTCAGAAGCATACAATCCTCTTTTTATTTATGGAGGCTCAGGTCTTGGAAAAACACACCTGATGCATGCAATAGGTATTCATCTTCTCGAAAAGAATCCTAACCTTAATGTATTATATGTTTCATCAGAAATGTTCACCACTGAACTTATCAAAGCCCTTGGTGAACAGAAGATGGGAGAATTCAAATCAAAGTACAGAAAAGCCGACGTTCTTCTTATAGACGATATTCAGTTTATTGAAGGAAAGGAAAGTACTCAGGAAGAATTCTTCTACACATTCAATACTCTGTATGATTCAAACCGTCAGATTATCATTTCCAGTGACCGGGCTCCTAATAAACTGGTAAATCTGGATGACAGACTTAAATCAAGATTCCAGTGGAACCTTATCGCTGACATTCAGCCGCCTGATTATGAAACAAGAGTTGCAATACTTATGAAAAAGGCCGAAAATCTTGATATTGAAGTTGATGATGATCTCTATGAAGTAATCTGTATGATTGCAGAAAAAATCAAGGACAATATCAGAGAACTTGAAGGAGCATTTTCGAGAATAGTTTCTTTCTCACATCTTCTTCATGAAAAACCTGACAAGGCATTTGCAAAAAGAATTCTTAAAGATATAATGGCAGGAAGTGAAGTTTCAGTAACTCCTGAAAAAGTAAAAAAGGTTGTATGTAAATACTACAATATAAAAGTTACTGATATTGAATCTACTAAAAAGACCAACAATATTGCATTTCCAAGGCAGGTAGCAATGTATCTCATAAGAGAACTTACAGAAAGTTCACTGCCGCAGATAGGAAGATATTTTGGAAACAGACATCACACCACAGTAAAATATGCCTGTGAAAAAATTGAAGATGATATAAAGCAGGATGACAGCCTGAGAGAAGTAATTGAGAAATTAAAAACTGAAATCAGAGAATAGTTATCCTAAGGAGTTATTCAAAAATAAAGGATAAAAAATAAAACTTATCCACAATTTTTAAACAACAATTTTCATTGAAATTTAAAGGCGCAGGTGAGTTATCCACAGATTCCACAGGCCCTACTACTACTATTACTATAAAAATAATAAATGATTAAAGGATCCGGAGGTAATTTTTATGAGATTTTCCGCAAATCAGCAGACATTGACTAAAGCTTTAAATATTGTTTCAAAAGCAGTCACTTCCAGAACAACAATTCCTATTCTTAAAGGAATTTTATTAAAAGTAAACGATAATGGTACTCTGACCATGTCAGCTTCAGATTTAGACCTTTCAATCGAAAAGACTTTTGAAGTAGAAAACACTCAGCCTGGTGAAATAGTTGTACAGGCAAAGCTTTTCGGAGATATTATCCGCAAACTTCCAAATGATAAAATTACAATCGAAGATACAGACGGAAGCATTCTTATTACATGCTCCAATTCCCAGTTCAACATCATCGGCTCACCTTCAGATGAATTTCCTAAAATCAGCGTTCCTGAAGAGTCAAGCAGCAGAATAGTTTTTGACAATGAAACTTTAAAGGAAATGATCAAAAAGACTTCATTTGCTGCCAGCATTGATGAATCAAGAGGAGTTATAACAGGTATTCTTGTTGAAATTAAAGAAGATACTTTAAATATGGTTGCTCTTGATGGTTTCAGAATGGCTGTAACAAGAGAAGCTATGAAGAACAACAAAGCAGAAAACGTAATTATTCCTGCCAAGATTTTTAACGAAATTGCCAAAATTATCTCTGAATCAGAAACTGAAAAAGAAACTGTTGATCTTTACATGAACGAAAAGAGAGCGATTTTCGTAATTGAAGATACTAAAGTTGTACTCAGACTTCTTGAAGGTGAATTCGTAAAATACGGAGATATTCTTCCTAAGGAATCAGCAACAAGAGTAGTTCTTAACAAGAGCGACTTCCTTGAAAGTATCGAAAGAGCTTCACTTCTTGCAAAAGTAGGAAAGAATAACCTGATTAAACTTGATATCAGGGAAAACAATATTGAAATTACTTCAAAATCTGAAGAAGGTAATGTAAAGGAAGACGTAATTATTTCAAGAGAAGGTAACGACCTTGTTATCGGTTTCAATTCAAAGTATCTTATTGATGCTCTGAAAGTTATTGATGATGAAGAAATCTCTTTACACTTCAATACTGCAGTAAGCCCTTGTCTGATCAAACCGCTTTCCGGTAATCAGTATGAATATTTAGTTCTTCCTGTAAGAATTACAAGCAACTAATTATGTTAATTAAAAAAATAAAACTTCAGGATTTCCGTAATTATGAAGAGCTGGAACTTGAATTCAATGATAATGTGAATCTGATTCTCGGGCAGAATGCTCAGGGAAAGACCAATCTTCTTGAATCGGTTTATGTGACTTCCATGGGAAAATCTTTCCGGACTGCCAAAGACAGTGAAATGATACGCTTCGGTCAGGAGTTCGGTAAGGTTTATGTGGAAACTTTAAAAGATGATTTTGATGGAAGCGTCGAAATTATTTTCGATAAAAATTCCAAGAAGTTTGTAAAAGTAGACGGCGTAAAAATCAAAAAAACTTCCCAGCTGCTTAAAAACGTTTACATAGTAATTTTTTCACCTGAGGATCTGAAGATTGTAAAGGATGAACCTGAAAAGCGCCGTAAATTCATCGACCGGGAGCTTTGTCAGATCAGACCTTCATATTACGATAATCTGAGCAATTATAAAAAAGTACTTCTGCAGAGAAATATTTACTTAAAAGAAAATTCTGTAGATTCAGCAATTCTGGATATATGGGACATGCAGCTTGCCCGCTACGGAGCAGCAATAATGCACCAGCGCAGAAATTTTACTGAAAAAATAAACAAAATAAGCTGTGGCATACATGCCAATATAACAGATGGCCATGAAAAATTAAAAATTACTTATGCCCCAAACATTGAGTTCAGAGATAATCTGAAAGAGCAGGAAGAACTTTTTTATGAAGTCATAAAAAAATCATGTGAAAATGACCTGCGCCAGCGGACTACGACCAAAGGACCTCATAAAGATGATCTGGAATTTTTCATCAATGATATAAATGTGAGAAGTTTCGGTTCCCAGGGACAGCAGCGAACAGCAGCCCTTTCACTTAAACTTGCTGAAATAAGCATAATTGAAGAAGAGACCGGCGAAAAACCTGTACTGCTTCTTGATGATGTAATGAGTGAACTTGATGCCGGCCGTCAGGAATTTTTAATTAAATCTCTGGCTGATATTCAGCTATTTGTTACAACAACAGAAATTCCGGAAAAACTGCTTTCGGAGTTTCCATCAGGAAATGTATATACCGTCCATGGCGGAACAATTGAAAAATCAACATATTAAAAAAGGAGAACAACAATGAACCCAGTTTACAAGAAAGTTTTAAGATGTTACGAAGATATTCAGAAAAAATTTGATTTCAGCCAGTTCAGACCTGAAGTTGCAATCGTTCTCGGCTCCGGCCTTGGTGATTATGCCAGCGATATCAAGGTTGTAGGTGAAGTTGGTTATGAAGAAATCGAAGGTTTCCCTGTTTCCACAGTTCCTGGACACGCAGGCAAATTCATCTTCGGCTATGTAGGAGAAATTCCTGTAGTATGCATGAAGGGCAGAGTTCACTACTATGAAGGCTACCCTATCACTGATGTGGTTCTTCCTGTAAGACTTATGAATATGATGGGTGCAAAGGTTCTTTTCCTCACAAATGCATGCGGCGGACTTAACCCTGAATTTGAAGCAGGAGATTTCATGATGATTACTGATCACATCAGTATGTTCGTTCCAAATCCTCTCATCGGTGAAAATATTGAAGAATTCGGTACAAGATTCCCTGACATGAGCCACGTTTACAGACCTGAACTGCAGCAGATTATCCGCGAAACAGCCAAGGAACAGGAAATTAAACTTCATGAAGGTATTTACTGCCAGTTTACAGGTCCTGTTTTTGAAACACCTGCAGAAATCAGAATGGCTGGAACTCTCGGTGCTGATGTAGTTGGTATGTCCACAGTAGTTGAAGCAATTGCTGCAAATCATATGGGCATGAAAATCTGCGGTATTTCCTTCGTAAGCAACCTGGCAGCAGGCATCAGTCCTAACCCGCTGACTCACGAAGAAGTTCAGGAAGCAGCAAATATTGCAGCTCCTAAGTTCAAGAAACTCATCACTGAATCAGTAAAGAAATTCGGAGCAGTTTTATAGGATATAACTTATATAGTTTACACCACTAAATTTCGACAAAAATCGCCCCTCTGGGCGATTTTTTTATGATTTTTGACTTAAACTTCTTTTTAATTAAAGCCTTGTGTTTTCTGGCCAAAAATGGTACAATGAAATATCTAATTAAAATGGGTAAGAATGTGTTTTTACCCATCCAATTACCAAGCAGAAAGGTGAGGACATGAGTACAGAAAAGAAGACAAACGGTCAGTATGACGCGGCCCAGATACAGGTTCTTGAAGGGCTTGAAGCGGTAAGAAAAAGACCGGGTATGTATATAGGAAGTACAGGCCCGAAGGGACTTCATCATCTTGTCTACGAAATTGTGGACAACTCCATCGACGAAGCTCTGGCGGGTTTTTGTAAGTCCATCAACGTTACAATTCATAAGGACAACTCTGTCAGCGTAGAAGACGACGGACGAGGAATGCCTGTTGATATCCATCCTAAAATGGGTATCCCTGCAGTTCAGGTTATCCATACAGTTCTTCATGCCGGTGGTAAGTTCGGCGGAGGAGGATATAAGGTTTCCGGCGGTCTCCACGGTGTAGGTGCATCTGTAGTAAATGCACTTTCCACAAGAATGGAAGTTGAAATCAAGAGAAACGGAAACATCTATCATCAGGTTTATGAACAGGGCCGCAAGGCAAGCAAACTGGAAATCATCGGCGAATCAAAGAAGACAGGTTCCAAGACTACTTTCTGGCCCGATCCTGAAATCTTTACTGAAACTGTAATTTTCGATTACAGTACTTTAGAGCGCCGTCTGAGAGAAATGGCCTTCCTCAACAAGGGAATAAAAATCGTTTTCAAGGATGAAAGAGAAGGTCAGAAAAAGAGCGAAACTTTCCACTATGAAGGCGGTATCAAGGAATACGTTCAGCACATCAACAAGGGCAAGGACCCTATTCATAACGATGTAATATATTTTGAAATCATCAAGGATACATGCGAAATCGAAGTTGCAATGCAGTACACTGACGGCTACAGCGAGCTGGTGCTTGGTTATGCCAACAATATCAACACTACTGACGGCGGTACTCACATTGTAGGTTTCAAGAGTGCTCTTACCAGAGTTATCAACGAATACGGCAAACGCAGCAAGACTCTCAAGGAAAACGAAGAAGCCCTCAGCGGTGAAGACGTGAGAGAAGGTCTGACAGCCATCGTTTCAGTTAAGCTGGCCGAACCGCAGTTCGAAGGCCAGACCAAGGCTAAGCTGGGTAACTCCGAAATCAGAGGTTTTGTGGAAACTTCCACCAACGAAAACCTTATGTATTTCCTGGAAGAAAACCCTGCACAGGCAAAAGTTATCATCGAAAAGTGCGTCAAGGCAGCCCGTGCAAGAGAAGCGGCACGTAAGGCCCGTGACCTTACAAGACGTAAAGGTGCCCTGGAAAGCTTTTCACTTCCTGGCAAGCTTGCAGACTGCTCCGAAAAGGACCCTGCACTTTCAGAAATTTTCCTTGTCGAAGGGGACTCCGCCGGCGGCTCCGCCAAGGACGGCCGTGACCGTAAGCGCCAGGCAATCCTGCCTCTGAGAGGTAAAATCCTCAACGTAGAAAAGGCAAGACTCGACAGAATTTTAAGTTCCGACGAAATCAAGAACATGATTACTGCATTCGGCTGCGGTATCGGTTCTGACTTCAATATTGAAAAACTCAGATACCACAAAATTATAATCATGACCGATGCTGACGTGGACGGTGCTCACATCAGAACGCTGCTTCTTACTTTCTTCTACAGATACATGAAGCCGCTCATCGAAGGAGGTTATGTTTACGCTGCCCAGCCACCTCTTTATCAGGTGAAGAAGGGCAAGGACGTGTGGTACACCTACAGCGAAGGCGAGCAGGAAAAGCTCATGGCTTCAATTGCGGACAAGCCTGGAAAGGCTGATATCCAGCGTTACAAAGGTCTTGGTGAAATGGACGCAGAGCAGCTGTGGGAAACAACTATGGACTATAATCACAGAACATTAATCCAGATTACACTGGAAGACAGCGCTGCAGCAGACGAAATCTTCACAACTCTCATGGGCGACAAGGTACCGCCTCGTAAGAAGTTTATCGAAGACAATGCTCAGTACGCTACCATTGACGCATAGGAAGGAGGGCAAGTTATATGGCAACATTTTTAGAAGACCAGAAAATGCTTCAGCATGAGATTCATGATGAAATGAAGCAGTCATATATCGACTACGCCATGAGTGTAATCGTCAGCCGTGCCCTGCCTGATGCACGAGACGGCCTTAAACCGGTACACAGAAGAATCCTTTATGGTATGAGCGAACTGGGGGTAACTCCTGACAAGCCTCATAAGAAGTCAGCCCGTATCGTCGGTGAAGTAATGGGTAAATATCACCCTCACGGTGACTCCTCAATTTACGATGCCATGGTAAGACTGGCTCAGCCATTCAATATCAGATATACACTTGTTGACGGACACGGAAACTTCGGTTCAGTGGACGGAGACGGCGCAGCGGCAATGCGTTATACAGAAGCAAGAATGACACCTTTTGCTCTGGAAATGCTCCGCGACCTTGAAAAAGACACAGTAAATTTCAGCCCTAACTTCGACGGCGAAGAAAAGGAACCTGATGTACTTCCTGCAAGATTCCCTAACCTGCTGGTTAATGGTTCCAACGGTATCGCAGTAGGTATGGCAACATCCATTCCTCCGCACAATCTGGGCGAAGTTATCGATGCAGCAGTAAAGATTATCGATGAACCGGAATGTACAGTCGATGATCTCTGTAAAATTGTAAAAGGCCCGGATTTCCCTACAGGGGCTGTAATCATGGGCAAGAACAACGCCCGTGAAGCTTACAGAACCGGTCAGGGTAAGGTTATCGTACGTGCGGTAAGTGAAATCGAAGAAGGAACACGCGGTAAACAGCAGATTGTTGTAACAGAAATTCCTTACCAGGTAAACAAGGCGAGACTTATCGAAAAGATGGTTGAACTTGTAAGGGACAAGAAGCTGGAAGGTGTTTCCGATATCCGCGACGAGTCCAGCCGTAAGGGAATGCGTATTGTCATCGAACTTAAAAAAGATGTAAATCCGCAGATTATCCTCAACAGACTTTACAAGCATACTCAGATGCAGGACAGCTTCTCCATGATTATGCTTGCCATCGTTGACGGAAGACCTAAGATCCTTACTCTCAAGGAAATGCTTGAGGTTTACCTGAAACACCAGAAAGAAGTAGTTACAAGAAGAACTATTTTCGACAAGAAAAAAGCAGAAGCAAGAGCCCACATCTTAGAGGGCTACCGCATTGCTCTTGACAATATCGATGAAATCATCAAGATTATCAGAACAAGTTACAATGATGCCAAGGAAAGACTGATTGAACGATTCGGACTTTCCGAAATTCAGGCTCAGGCAATTCTGGACATGCAGCTGAGAAGACTGCAGGGTCTGGAAAAAGAGAAGATCGAAAACGAATATCAGGAACTTCTCAAGAAAATCGCTTACTACAACGAGCTTCTCGCAGACGAGCACAAGCTCATGGGCGTAGTTAAAGACGAACTCCTTGCTGTAAAGGACAAGTGGGCAGACAAGAGAAAGACCAAGATCAAGGCAGATGCAACAGAAATCGATGAAGAAGACCTTATCGAAGAAGAAAAAGTCTGCATCACTCTCACTCACCTGGGCTACATCAAGAGAGTACCGGTTGACACTTACAAATCCCAGAAGAGAGGCGGCAAGGGCGTAACCGGCATAACCACAAGAGAAAACGATTTTGTGAAGAACATGATTATGACATCAACCCATGACTACCTGATGTTCTTTACCAACACAGGTAAGGCTCACAAGATCAAAGCATACGAAATTCCTGAAGCAGGCAGAACTGCCAAGGGTATTCCGGTAATCAACTTCCTGTCAATGATGCAGCGTGAGCGCGTAACTGCAGTAATTCCTATTCAGGAATTTGCTGAGGACAAGTACCTCATCGCAGTGACCAAGCAGGGTACAATCAAGAAGACTGCACTTTCCAATTTCGATACAAACAGAAAGACAGGTCTTATTGCAATGAACCTGGCGGAAGGCGACGAGCTTATCGGCATCAAGCAGACAACAGGCAAGAACAACGTAATTATCGTAACCAAGCAGGGTAAGTGCATCTGCTTCTCCGAAGATGATGTCCGTCCTATGGGCAGAATCGCCGGCGGCGTAAGAGCAATCAAGCTTGAAAAGGACGATGAAGTTGTTGCAATGGAACTTGTTGAACCTGGTCAGGAACTTCTGGTAGTGACACAGAAGGGCTTTGGTAAGAGAACCAAGGCGACAGACTACAAGGTTCAGGTAAGAGGCGGCAAGGGCCTGCTCACTTACGACAAAGCCAAGTTCAAGAAGACCGGTGAACTGGTAGGTGCAATGGTTGTGGATGAAGATGATGATATTCTTCTCATCAGCTCCGAAGGAGTAATCATCCGTATTCCTGCAAAGGAAATTTCCAGACTGGGCAGAGCAACCCAGGGCGTAAAGATAATGAACGTGGGAGATGATGTGAACATTATCGCCATGGCCAAGGTTATCAAGGACGACGAACTGGATGGAGAAGAGAAGCCAGCTGAAAAAGCACCGGCAGCTGATGAAGGCGGCCAGCAGCAGATGGAATTCTAGAAAGGATAAAGTATATGGCAGATAAGATTAAATTTATCATCCCGGGAAAGCCTGAGTACATGACTATGGTCAGACTTGCCATCGGTTCAGTTGCCGATGTGGCGGGTTTTAACTTCGAAGAAATCGAGGATATAAAGACTGCCGTGGGCGAAGCCTGCAAAATGATTACCTGCCACGGCTATGAAGGATGGGCTGAAGAATATACACTGGAATGTATTGCAGAAGAAAACTCACTGCAGGTTTTCGTCTCCGATACAAGCACAAACCATCTTGTTCAGAAGCAGGGAAGAATGTGCGCTGACTGTCCTAATGAAGGGGATTTAGGCATCTTTGTTATCAAATCACTGATGAACCAAGTTGAATTAATAAATAATCCGGAAGGTAAAAAAACCATTAAAATGGTTAAGACGAAGTAATGACATCACAGGAAATGGAGCTTTTCAGCCAGTACGCAGCCAATCCGACTGCGCAGCTTCGCAATCAGATTGTAGAAGCGAATCTGTATATGGTAGACATTTTAATACGCAAATATCTGGGCAAGGGCGTCGACTATGATGATTTATATCAGGTCGGTGCCATCGCTCTGATTAATGCTGTGGAAAGATTCGATCCGGGCAAGGGCTTTGAGTTCAAAAGCTTTGCTACGCCTACAATTCTGGGCGAAATAAAGAAATATTTCCGCGATAAGGAATGGAGCCTTAAAGTGCCTCGTCGCCTGAAAGAAATCGCCGGCAAGGTGCAGGAGGTCAAGGATGAACTGACCGCAAAAAACGGCAGGATTCCTGACATCGAAGAAATCGCTGAGGCAACAGGCTTTACTCATGAACAGATTATGCAGGCCATGGAAAGTGCCAAGGCTTACGGAACTTATTCTCTGGAAAGCGCAGCAGCCGACGACGAGAGCGAGGCAGCAGCCCTCGAAAAATACATAGGTTTCGAGGACTCCGGATATGAGAGAATTGAACTTGGGGAAATTATCAATAACGTATTAACAGGATTCAGCGACACTTACAGATACATATTCAAGCAAAGATTTATTGAAGGAAAATCCCAGTCTGAAATTGCAGAAAAGCTGGGCGTATCCCAAATGACCGTTTCCCGTTCGGAGAAGGCCATCGTTGAAAACTTCAGAAAAGAACTTAACAGACATTAGTCTATAAATCGGAGGAATTCTAATGAAAAGAGTATTTTCCGGCGTACAGCCAACAGGAAACATACATTTAGGCAATTATTTAGGTGCACTCAAGCAGTTCGTTGAACTTCAGGATGATCACGAGTGCATCTACTGCATCGTTGATGAGCACGCAATCACTGTACCTCAGGACCCTAAGGAACTGAGAGAACATATTCTTGACGTGGCGGCTCTTTATCTGGCAGTAGGGGTTGACCCGAAGAAATCCATCGTTTTCGTACAGTCCGATGTTTCAGGACATGCGGAACTGGGATGGGTGCTTTGCTGCAACTCTTCAACAGGTGAGCTGTCAAGAATGACACAGTTCAAGGACAAGAGCAAGAACAAGGAATCTGCACCGACAGGACTTTTCACATATCCTGTGCTTATGGCTGCGGACATTCTGCTTTATGATACTGATGTTGTGCCTGTGGGCAACGACCAGAAGCAGCACATCGAGCTTTGCAGAGACCTGGCAATCAGAATCAACAACAAGTATAAAAAGACTTTCGTAGTTCCTGAAGGACGTTTCATGAAGGCCGGCGCAAGAGTTATGGCCCTCGACGATCCTACCAAGAAGATGAGCAAGAGTGCAGAAAACATCCACTCCAGAATCTCCCTTCTTGACGAACCTTCAAAGATCAAGAAGTCAATCATGAAAGCTACAACCGACTCCGAAGGCATCGTAAAATTCGATATCGAAAACAAGCCTGGTATCAGCAACCTGCTGAGCATCTACAGCGCACTTTCCGGAATCTCCATCGAAGATCTGGAAGCTAAGTACGAAGGCAAGGGCTATGGTGACTTCAAGAAGGATTTAGTTGAAGTTACTGTGGAAGCACTGGCTCCTATCAAGGCAAGATACGAAGAAATCAGACATTCCGAAGAGCTGATTGAAATCCTCAAGGACGGCGCTGCCAAGGCAGACGCAATTGCTCAGAAGACAATGGCAAGAGTTAAGGAAAACTTCGGCCTGGGTCTGGGAAGATAAAAAACAAAGCGCATCTCAGAAAAGATGCGCTTTTATAATGTTTAAAATGATTATTTCGTAAGTTTTTCAAGCCCGCTGCGGACGGTATTTTCTACCCTTTCAGGCAGTTCGGCCAGTTCTGTGCGGGAAAGGTCAGCGGTGTTTATTGGCTCATGAACCATGAAGTCGATGTGGACGCCCTTAGTCATTTCGCCGATTTCTTCAAACATGCGGTAGGTGCCGTTGATGGTGACAGGTACAACGGGAACTTTGGCTTTTGTGGCAAGCTTCAGGCTGCCGGCCTTGAAATCAGCCATATCTGAGCAGTGGCTGCGTGTACCTTCAGGGAAGATTACCAGTGAAAATCCCTGTCTGAGAAGTTCGGCACCTTCGTTGATGGTCTGCAGTGATGCACGGGCATCGCCTCGTTTTAAAAACAGTCCGCGGGAAGTTTTTACCCAGTAACCGAAAAGAGGTGCTTTTTCCAGAGCATCCTTGGCGATGAAGCTGACCTGGTGATTTTTTACCGCATAAAAAAACAGCGGGATATCACCATAGGACTGATGATTGGAAACATAGACAACAGGCCCGGATTCAGGAAGATTTTCCGGGTTGATGATATTGATGTCTGACTTGAAATGGTCAAAGACACGGCAGGACCATCCATGGACTGCTTCGAGAATCAGCTTTCTTTCTTTTTCAAGGTCTCCTGCCTGACGCGCGTCAGCTATGGGTTTTTTATATTTGTCTGCGGACAGAATAGCTCCGCAGATGGCGGAGAGTCCGCTTATATTGCTGAAAAGTTTCAAGACACTTTCCTCCATGATTTTAATACTAGCCTATTCTATCACAAAACTGGTGGTCATTTCCACAGGAAAAGTGTATAATGATGTTAAGATTACCGTACGAAAAGGAGTCATGAAGTGAAAAAACAGAATTCAAAGACTATTTATCTGGCGCTGGCGGTGTGTTTTGCCATGCTGGCAGCTTTTATAACATATCAGGTGGGAGTGGTTCACGGAACTGCACCGCTGGGCATCGACCTGAACCTGCAGCAGACTTTCATCAACATGAGGACGGATATTTTAACACCGTTCATGAAAGCGGTTACCCACTCCACCGACACCATAACCATTGTAATTCTATGTGCAGCTCTGGTGCTGCTGCCGGCAACCCGTAAAAAAATCGGCCTCCCGCTGACTGCTGCGGCGCTGGTGAATATGGGAATTTACAAGGCAATGAAGCATATTTTCCTCAGAGCAAGACCGGACGTAATTAATCACCTTGTGGAGCAGGGGGGATACTCCTTCCCAAGCGGACACTCGGCAACTTCCATGCTGGTTTACGGACTGCTCTTTTATCTCATCGGCAAGTACTGCCGCAACCAGAAAATGAAAGTTTTGCTTCAGGCTGTCTGTGGTATTTTAGTACTGACTGTAGGTCCCAGCAGACTTTATGTGGGCGTTCACTGGGCCACCGACGTGCTGGCCGGCTGGTGCGTAGGCGCTGCTGTGCTTATGACCGCAGTATATCTCATCGAAAGGTTTGGTAAAAACAATGAAAGTATATAACAGCATTACAGAACTGGCAGGCGGAACTCCCCTGCTGAAACTTAACAGAATTGCAAAAGAAAAAGAGCTTGATTTCAATCTTTATGGCAAGCTGGAGCTGTTCAATCCGGCAGGAAGCGCCAAGGACAGAGTAGGACTTGCCATGATTCTCGATGCCGAAGCAAAGGGCCTGCTGAAGCCGGGTGCTACCATCATCGAGCCGACCAGCGGCAACACGGGCATCGGCCTTGCAATGACTGCCATGGCCCGCGGATATAATATCATCCTGACTATGCCTGACACCATGAGCGTGGAAAGGCGCAATCTGCTGGCAGCTTACGGTGCCCAGGTAGTTCTCACGCCGGGTGCAGAAGGTATGAAAGGCTCAATAGCCAAGGCTGAAGAGCTGGCTGCGCAGATTCCGGGAAGCTTCATTCCTGGCCAGTTTGACAATCCTGCAAATCCTGATGTTCACTACCGCACTACAGGTCCTGAAATCTGGAATGATCTGGACGGAAAGGTAGATGTTTTCGTGGCAGGGGCAGGTACCGGAGGAACCATTACAGGGGTGGGCAGATACCTTAAAGAAAAAAATCCTGACGTGAAGATTATTGCTGTGGAACCTGCATCCTCACCGCTGCTCAGCAAAGGCCAGGCAGGACCGCATGGGCTTCAGGGAATCGGCGCAAACTTTGTGCCGTCAATTCTGGATCTGAATGTTATCGACGAAATTATCACAGTTACAGAAGAAGATGCCTATGCAGCAGGCCGCCTTATGGCTGGCAAAGAAGGTGTGCTGGTTGGAATCACTTCAGGTGCGGCATTGCATGCAGCTATGGAAGCAGGCAGCAGACCTGAAAACCAGGGAAAGAATGTGGTTGCATTCCTGCCGGATACAGGGGAAAGATACCTTTCCACACCGATGTTTGCAAAATAGTAAAATTAAAACAGCCTTCTGCTCCGGGGAATTCCGGAAACAAAGAGGCTGTTTTTGTTATCACTGATTTAACGAAGTACGGCGCCAGGGTTTCTGTCGTAGTAAATGCTCTTGGCACCTGCGCTGAGTGGAATTCCCCAGATAATCTTTATATCTTCAGGGAAGATTCCAAGTCTGAGAGCGCCCTTGCCTGCTGAGTACATCACGCGGTTGTCGATGCGGTGGTCAGCAGCCACAGACACTGCAGAGCCAACTGCAATACCAAGGTCGGTCACATTGAAAACACAGTTTGTGCCGGCTTTTTTCATTGCGCCGCAGTTTTCAAATCCGCACATGTGGCAGTCCCCAAGACCAAAAGGTGTACTGATGCATCCGATGAGTACCACGCATTCACTGTTGTCCACATTACCTGCATCTCTTATAATAAAATCTTCTCCGCATTCTCTGCCGAACTCCAGCATTGCATCGCGGAGCTTGTCTTTATCTTCTCCTGTTACCACGGCAGCAACGACAGTGTCGCGGCCGCTGCCCTTTGGCGCGGTTTTGGCTGCAGTTAACATCAGATCGGCAACAGCGAGAATTGCATCACGTTCAGATTGTTCCATAGTTTTAATCATAATCCACCTCCATTTAGAGTTATAATTAAGTATACCACCACTTGCGGATTTATGGAAGTTGGTATATCATAAAGTGTAAGTATTTTAAATTGTATACCCATGTAACAGAGCTTTCGCTTAGTCCTCGCCGCAGGAAACAAACACAGCACGCAGTTCTATTCACAGAGAGTTCAGCAAACTCGCCTCCGGCTCGGACAGTGCTGAGCTCTTAGCTGTTCATATTCACTGCTTAGCTGGTTGTTTCACTCTGCTTCTGCGGAAGCCGCTCAAACCCTGTTACAAGAGCATACATAAAAATACTAACAGCTCATCATAACAAAGAAACACAAACTGCAGAAGGCAGTTGGCATAAGGAGGAACTTATGGGTAAAGAGCCAACTCTCGTAATCATGGCGGCCGGAATGGGTTCACGTTTCGGCGGTCTCAAACAGATAGAGCCTGTCAGCGACAAAGGGGAAATCATTCTGGATTTTTCTCTGTACGATGCTGTAATGGCCGGATTTAAAAAAGTAATCTTTGTAATCAAGAAGGAAAACGAAGCTGATTTCCGCGGGCTGGTGGACGAAAAAGCCGGCAGACATATTCAGGTTGAGTATGTTTTCCAGGAGATTGATGATTTGCCTGAAGGATATCAGGTTCCAGAAGGAAGAGTAAAGCCATGGGGTACAGGTCACGCGGTGCTTGCCGCCCGCAAAGCCGTTGACGGTCCTTTTGCGGTAATCAACGCTGATGACTACTACGGCCCGGGTGCTTTCCAGACCATCTACGAGTTCCTGGAAAATGCTGAGGACAATGAAAAATATCAGTACTGCATGGTAGGCTACCAGATTGAAAACACCCTCACTGAAAACGGTCATGTTTCCAGAGGTGTGTGCCAGACTGATGCAGCAGGCATGCTGACCGATATAACTGAACGCACTAAAATCCAGTGGCAGGATGACCGCATTGTTTTCACAGAAGACGACGGGCTGTTCTGGACTGAGCTTGAGCGGGGCACTGTTGTGTCCATGAACTTCTGGGGCTTTACTCCGTCAATGATGGTTGAGATGGAAGCGGGTTTCCCTGCTTTCCTGGACAAAGCTCTTGAAGAGAACCCGATGAAGGGCGAATACTTCCTGCCGGGCGTGGTTGACCGACTGATCAAGGAAGGAAAGGCAGAGGCCAAGGTTCTTCTTTCCCGCGACCGCTGGTACGGTGTGACATACAAGGAAGACAAGCAGAGCGTGGTTGATGCTCTTCAGGCCATGAAGGACAAGGGCGAATACCCTGATGTGCTCTGGAAATAATAAAAAAGTCTGAAAAAAATCCCCGTAACAGCAAAAAAAGTACTTGCATTCCGGGGATTTTGTAGTATAATTATTGGGTACGGTTATGTCCGTACAGTTCTCTGCAACGAGAGAATCGTTGCCATATAGTCCACAGGGAGGTGAAAAGAATGACTAAATATGAAGTTATGATCATTATCAATCCTACTTTAGAAGATGCTAAGAAGGACGCAGTTGTTGAATCTTTCCAGAACATCATCGCTGCTGATGGTGCAGTTGAAAAAGTAGACGTTTGGGGTGTTAAGAAGCTTGCATATCCTATCGACAAGAAGGAAGAAGGTTACTACGTAGTAATCGATTTCGAAGCTAACCCAACATTACCTTACGAACTTAACAGAAAGCTTAAGATCAACGACAACGTAATGAGACACATCATCATCAACAAGGATGAAAAATAGGAGGATGTAAATGAATAGTGTTGTACTAATCGGAAGACTTACCAGAGATCCGGAAGTAAGATACACTGCAGGCACACAGATGGCTGTATGTACTTTCACAGTAGCAATCGACAGACCGGTAAGAGCCGGCGGCGAAAAGCAGACTGACTTTCCGAGAGTAACAGTGTTTGGTAAGCAGGCTGAAAACTGCGAAAGATTCCTTGCAAAAGGCAGACTCGTAGGCGTTCAGGGCAGACTGCAGACTGGCAGTTATACCAACAAAGACGGTGCAACCGTTTACACCACTGATGTCGTAGCAGACAGAGTAGAATTTTTAGAATGGGGCGACAGACCGCAGGGTCAGTCACAGTCCTATGGACAGAGTCAGATGGCTTCAAGCTTTGACGATGCTCCTGCAGGATTCTCTGCAATCGATGAGGATATCCCGTTCTAATAGAAAGGAGATAAGAAATCATGATGGAAAATAAGAGACGCGGCGGCGGAATGAGAAGAAAGAAAGTTTGCCAGTTCTGCGCTGATAAGACTGAAAGAATCGACTACAAAGATGTAGAAAAGTTAAGAAGATACGTAACTGAAAGAGGCAAGATCCTTCCTAAGAGAATCACAGGAACTTGCGCTATGCACCAGAGAGAAGTAACTACTGCTATCAAGAGAGCAAGAATCGTAGCATTACTTCCTTACGTAGCTGACTAATTTAGTCGGATATATGAAAATGAAAGCCCTTGCACTGCAGGGGCTTTTTTGTATGAAGGCTTGCTTTCGCACTTTAAATCGTTTATAATATTAAAAAGGTATTGGGAGGTTGCATTAAAAGAAGGGGGAAGGAAGCATGAGTAATGATAACGAAAAAATCATAACCAGCAAGACTTTGCACGCAGAATTAAATGAAGAAAGAAAAAAGGACGGCCTTTATGAAATTCCGGAGGTAAATGGTGTGAGAAGCAGCACAGGGACTATTGCCGGAAAGGACAAGTCCTTCAGCAGTTCCTTTGACTTTTTCAGACAGATGCTTGGGAAGAAGGATAAATAAGGCGCATAGAAATATTTACCAATGCAATTGACAAAAGGTAAAGATGTGATATAATGACCTTAATAAAGCTATTAAGGTTTTCCATGTGGAAAATAAAAATCCCCGGAGTCGCAACCTCCGGGGATTTTTCATTGGGCTGGTTGGATTATTTGTCGTCTCTGTACAGCCACTTGCAGATTATGTACGCAGCCACATCTGCCATAACAGAACGTAAAAAGCTATTAAAGTCTCCATGCAGTTCACCTCCTTTCGCGGAGAAGGGAGGAATCCAACATCGACAGTATAGCAGGTTTTCTGGCAAAAAGATACAAACAAATTTCGACAAAAACGTAATTTAGATTGCAAAACGCTTGCAAACCGCAAGCAAAATGCTATCTATGGACCCATAGAGGGAGGTATTCCTATGTCAAGTGCAGTGAGCATGTTTCTGAGGCAGATTGTATTGCAGCGCGGCATTCCTTTTGAAATGAAACTTCCGGAAGAACCGTTGGCATTGGGAGCGATGACTAAAGAAGAATTTGACTATGAACTGGAAAGTTCGCTACACTTCTCTTGCAAGGTACGACTTGAAAATAACAGGGGAGTATATTTCTGAGAAACTTTTGGCACCAGCAGCCGCGTCCAGAAAGGTATATGCGCGTAGATAACTATCTCGTGTTTTACATAGTTATAGAAGAACTTGCTGAAGTGAATGTTGTTCGCATAATGTACCGTGGAAGAGATATAAGAAAACAATTTGAAGAAAATAAACAGTAAAACTTTGTATGGCATCTGTCGTTATTGATAGGTGCTTTTTTATTTCTGAGTGTCGAAAAGTGTCAAAACAACCAGTTTTCAGCTATTTTCACCCAATTTCCACAAAATCGTATAGCACAAACCTCTGTTTATATAGTATAATGCAAGTATATAATGCGGCGATATGTGCTCTTTGCAATTTCTGGCTATATAATTCGGACAAGGGCAGGCGTGCCGGCATGACACGGACAACACAAAAAATAAAAATCAGGAGGATGATTACCCTAATGAGAAGTGTAATTAATTTCAATGCTAAATGGGCATTCACAAAACAGGCAAACGAAGTACCTGGTAAGCTACCTATGGACTGGAACTGGGTTAACCTGCCACATTCATGGAATGCTATTGACGGCCAGGACGGCGGAAACGACTACTACAGAGGCACTTGCTACTATGCTAAGTCCCTTGACAAGATGGACATTCCTGAAGCAGACAGATACTACCTTGAAATCCAGGGTGCAAATTCTTCTGCTGACGTTTATTTAAACGGCAAGCACCTTGCACACCACGACGGCGGTTACTCCACATGGAGAGTAGACATTACTGAAGCTCTTCAGAGAGAGAACCTTTTCGTTATCGCTGTTGACAACGCACCAAACCAGGAAGTTTACCCTCAGATGGCTGACTTTACTTTCTACGGCGGTCTTTACAGAGATGTAAACATCATCTGCGTTAACGAATCGCACTTTGACCTTGAATATTACGGAAGCTACGGCGTGAAAGTTACTCCTGAAGTCTGCGGAAGCGATGCAAAGGTTGAAATTCTCACAACTGTAGCAAACAAAAAAGAAGGACAGACTATCCGCTACTCTGTTTACGAATCATGTGACTGCGGTTGCTGCTGCTGCGACGACTGTGCAGTTGCAACAGTTGAAACTGCTGAAACCAAGGCAGTTCTCGAAATCAAGGATGTTCACCTGTGGCACGGCCGCAAGGATCCTTACCTTTACTGCGCATGCGTTGAACTCATGGAAAACGGTGAAGTTATCGACAGCGTATGCACAAACTTCGGTGTAAGAACATTCAAGATTGACCCTGAAAACGGTTTCATACTCAACGGTGAAGAATATCCGTTAAGAGGTGTTTCCCGCCATCAGGACAGATGGGGCGTTGGTAACGCACTCACTCACGAAATGCACGAAGAAGACATCAAGCTGATCGACGAAATGGGTGCAACTACAATCAGACTTGCACACTATCAGCACGACCAGTATTTCTATGATCTCTGCGATAAATACGGTATGGTAATCTGGGCAGAAATTCCTTACATCTCCAAGCACATGCCTGGCGGACGTGAAAACACTATTTCCCAGATGAAGGAACTGGTAGTTCAGAACTACAACCACCCATCCATCGTTGTATGGGGACTTTCCAACGAAATCGGTATCGGCGGCGCTGACGACGATCTGATGGAAAACCACAGAATCTTAAACGACATGTGCCACGAAATGGACAAGACACGTCTTACTACAATTGCAGCAGTTTCCATGTGCGCAATGGACGACCCATACCTTCAGATTCCTGACGTGGTTTCCTACAACCACTACTTCGGATGGTACGGCGGCGAAACTCACATGAACGGTCCTTGGTTCGACAAGTTCCATGCTACTCATCCGAACATTCCTATCGGCTGCTCTGAATACGGCTGCGAAGCTCTCAACTGGCATACTTCAAACCCTGTACAGGGCGACTATACTGAAGAATATCAGGCTTACTACCACGAAGAACTGATCAAGCAGCTTTTCACACGTAAGTACATGTGGGCAACTCACGTATGGAACATGTTCGACTTCGGTGCAGACGCACGTAACGAAGGTGGCGAAAACGGCCAGAACCATAAGGGTCTTGTAACTATGGACAGAAAGTACAAGAAGGACTCCTTCTACGCTTACAAGGCATGGCTTTCCGACGAACCTTTCGTTCACCTCTGCGGCAAGAGATATGTTGACAGAGTTGAAGATGTTACTAAGGTAACTGTTTACTCCAACCAGCCTGAAGTTGAACTCTTTGCAAACGGCGTAAGCCTTGGCAAGAAGCAGGCTCCTGACCACTTCTTCTATTTCGACGTTCCTAATGCGGGAACTACTGAGTTAGTGGCTGTTGCAGGTGAATGCAGAGACGAAAGCAAGATCGTGAAGGTTGCTGAATTTAATTCCGAATACAGACTCCAGGAAAAGGGCGCAATCCTCAACTGGTTCGATATCACAGAAGTTGAAGGTCACTTCTCCCTCAACGACAAGATCAGCGACATCATGGCAACAATGCAGGGCAAGCTCCTCTTTGCGGGCATGATGGCAAAGATGATGCCTAAGAAGGGCGAAAAGAAAGAAGCTGCAGGCTTTGACCTTTCCCAGATGGATATGAGTCCGGAAGGTGGTCTCATGCAGATGATGGGCGGCTTTACAGTGCTCAGACTTACAGGCATGATGGGTATGATGGGCGTGAACCCAACCAAGGAACAGCTCCTCGACCTCAACGCAAAACTTAACAAGATCAAAAAGCCTAAAAAATAAGGACATTCAAGCAAAATAACGGTGCCGGGCGGTAGTTTTATCGCCTGGCTTTTTTAAAATCAGGAGGATGAATATGTTAAAGACCAATGTTGAAAGAATTCAGAAAGACATCGAAAGTCTGGCGCAGTTCAGCTGCGTGGAAGGCATCGGCTGCACCAGATTTACATATACCAAAGAATTTGCTCAGGCAAGAGACTATATTGTAAGTGAAATGAAGGCGGCAGGTCTTCAGGTCCGCGAGGATGCGGTGGGTATCATCATCGGCCGCATGGAAGGAAAGAATCCTGATGCGCCTGTAGTGATGACCGGCTCACATTTTGATACAGTAAAGACCGGCGGAAGATTTGACGGTCCGGCAGGAGTAATTGCGGGTCTTGAAACTGCAAGAGTTCTTCATGAAGAAGGCTTCGTGCCTGAGTGCCCGATTGAGTTTGTGGCTCTTCCTGAAGAAGAAGGTGCAAGATTCGGTTCAGGACTCTTTGGCAGCCGCGCAATGTGCGGCCAGCTTAAACCGGGCGAAATTGAAAACAACAAGGACTGGGACGGCGTTACAGTAGCAGAAGCAATGAAAGGCTATGGCCTTGATCCTTCAAAGGCTGCTGAAGCGCAGAGAAAGCCGGGAGAAATCGGAACTTTCCTGGAGCTTCACATCGAACAGGGACCGCTTCTTGAAAAGACTAAAACAGATATCGGTATTGTAGATGCCATTGTGGGACTGCGCGTATTCGACATTCATGTTTACGGACGCTCCGACCATGCCGGCAATACTCCTATGAACATGCGTGCAGACACCATGCTTGCAGCTGCAAAGGCTGTGACTGCCGGCACTGAAAAAGCCCTTGAAATCGGCGAAGGTACAGTAGTTACATGCGGACGCCTGGAAACTGTTCCCGGCGCGTTCAATATTGTTGCCAAGGAAACTTTCTTCCAGATTGACTGCCGCAGCAAGAGCATAGAAAACGTCGACGCTGTAATGGCTGTAATCACCGAATCACTTCAGAAGAGCGCCGAAGAAAACCCTGGTCTTTCATTCACCATGGAAGAAAAGGTAAGCGCAATGCCTGTACCTATGAAAGCAGAAATCCAGGCTGTTATGGAAGAAGAAGCGGCCGACGCCGGAATCTCCACAGTCAGGATGCTTTCCGGCGCGGGACACGATGCAATGATTATGGGGTCCCTTTGCCCGGTAGCCATGGTTTTCGTACCGAGCAAAGACGGCCGCAGCCACGTGCCTGAAGAATGGACTGACTACGAAGATCTGCAGAAAGGTATTGAAGTTATCTACAGAACAGTTAAGAGACTGGCTGGGGAAAAATAAATAAAGAAATTGTGCTGAAAAGGACATCTTGGTGTGTTATAATAGTACAATCAAATTATAAGGAAAACCTCGGATAAATGTATCCGGGGTTTTTTCGTGGAAAAAAGGAGAAAACTGATATGAAAAGAAACGTAAGTGTTTTAACAGATTTAAATGGAAAGAAAATTGTGATTATTAATGATATTATTTTTATGGGGAAACAGCATATTCCTTGGAAAGATGTAGAAAAATATGTAAGGCAATATATAAATGATTTTTTTATAGTTGCAGAGCAGGGGGATTGTATTCACATAGGAAAGGATTTGCCAGATGAGTATGTGTGGTCAGAATATACAAAAAAATTACGGGGAATGCTGGCAAAGGCGAAAGCTAATGCTGCACAAGGAATACCTGAGATGATAGAAATTTCAATTGGAAAGAGATATAAAGATAATCTTGGTAAAAAACATAAAAGTGAAGCTGAATATGGTTGGTACAGATATGACACAAGATTTGCATTGCCGATATATGATAAAAATAGTGAATTAGTAAGGTACAATGTATTTCAGGCAGAATTGATTGTGAGACATGATGCAGATGGGAAACTATATTTGTACGACATAATAAATATAAAGAAAAAGAAGCAGAGTAGACCGCCTGAGTAAAATACTACACGGTAAAAAACCTGCTTCTTTTTAATTATTCTAACCCCTGGTTTTTAAATTGTCAAGATATCAAATCATTTCTCCCTTTTACCCTTTGGACTGATTCAGAATATAAAAAACCTCCCTCCGTCAAAGTGACGGAAGGAGGTATATTCATAGCCAGTATCTGCTCTATAAATTCCTTTTTATCTAACTTTCAAATTGATGATAGCACGATACATCAGAACAAGTCCTGCGCTAAGCAAGGCGCCGCCAACAATATCAGAAAACCAATGCACGCCCGAAACAAGCCTGCCAATTACCATAAAAACAACAAAAATGGTAATTGAGGAAGAGACACACCGTTTGAGGACATCGCTCTTGATACGGGTATTTAACTGCATGATTGCAGTCGGCATGACACACATCACAAGCATTGTCGTTGATGATGGATAAGATGCTTCCAAAATCCCATCAATCAACACAGGTCTGTAATTTACAATAAACACCTCAAATAGGACATATGCCGCCATCACAACGATATAGAAACCACCAAGAACAAGGATGCTGTAATCAACTTTTAAGAGATTTTTTCTCTTAATCCATTGTACAAGTCCAAGAGTGCCGAATCCCATTACAAACATAAGAGGTACCAGCTCCAGCCAATCCGTGATAGTATACAGAGGCATATGCACACCCGTAAGGTTATGTACGAACTGGTTAATCGTTGCCAATCCAACGGTTGATTCCTGTGGTCCGATTGCTTGCACATCAACAAATTGAATTGCTATCGTCCATAACAAAAATGCTAAAAGCATGCATATTGCAATGCAAAAGTTTCTCTGGTTTTCTTTTTTCATTTGTTCAACCTACCTTTTTTGTATTTAGCTCTCGCCTAAACACATTTTAAGAAAAGGTATGAACAACCAAAAGAAACAGGGCATCACAACGATGATACTCTTCGTATCATTGCCATTTTACGAGCATTAACACCTTTATTACCAAGAATATGAACAGAAATGCTGCCCCATACGGTTGCGAACTTATGATAAAGAGAAGCGCTCCAAGTGCATTTAATGCTAACGATATTTTGCTTTTGTTCTTCACCCAAAATGCTTGATAGCAATTTTGTAGAGCAAGGGTTAAAATTCCAGATACTATAATTCCAATTACAACAACAAAATATGAAATCCTCAAATAGGGCGCAATTTCGGTAAGGGATAAAAGTGACACTTCCTGAACTATCGCATTTACTTTCTGTCCAAAGAACGGCAGGAAAAAGAACATTACGATACTGCAATCGAGCAATCCAAACACCAAGTCACGAAAATGATTTTTCTTTTGCTTTGTGTCTTCTTCTGCTATGATCAGCAATTCATCACTAGACAGCAGTTCATCAATCGTTACTCCAAAAAACTTTGCTATGGATTTCAAAGAGTCTATGCTGGGATACCCTCTGCCCGCCTCCCATTTTGAAATTGCAGTTCGTGACACATAAAGCGATTTGGCAAGTTCTTCTTGGGTAAGTCTTTTTTGTTTTCTTAATTCTTGTAATTTTTCATTTAACTCCATAATTACTGCTCTTTCTGAAGATAACCGCTATACGGCAAATTCTTATTTATCGTCCAGCTCACTTTATCATATTTTCCTGTTCGCATCAATGTTTGGTGAAATTGCCGAAGTTGTAATCCATCAGTCCAAAAGGAAAAAGGGACAATCATTTATTCATCCACTCCAGTTTCAACGAATCATCGTCCACATGTCGTACCCGGTAGTCCCAGGAAGCGCGGTTGGAGTTGCGGCCGGTGTTGAGGCTTGTTTCATACTCTCCGTAGTACTGGACGCCGTCTTTGTCCACGATGATTAGCAGGTAGCCTGCGAAGTAGTGGCTGCTGCCGAAATATTCATAGTCTGAGTTTGTGATTGCAAGGCGCTTGCCATCAAAGGCCAGGACATTAGGCTGCAGCGGCAGGTTGTGGTCTGCGTTAGGAATATAGTCTGCCACAAATTCCAGCTCGTAGCTGCCGTCTTCTGAGATTGATATTACAGCGACTTTTTCGAGACTCTGAAGGAACACTGCCACGAAATCTTCAGTATAGTGCATGTATGAACTGTATGTGGTGTCGTCAACCTCTGCCAGGCTGATGCGGGTTTTTGTTTCCAGGGTTTCCTGGTCGATGGCGGTGAACCAGACTGTGCCCTTTTCTTCGGTGAGAAGGTGGAGGCTGGTTTTGTCAGCGCTTTCGCCAAGGCCAAGGATGCGGGAAGCAGGGTCCAGCGGATAAGCGTTGCTGAAACTGTACGGATCGATGACAGGATAATCGTAATTTAATTCATCGTCATGGACGGTATCGAATTTAAAACTGTAAATACCGTAGCCATCCTTCAGGTGAGAAGCGTCCATTGGAGCTTCTTTTAACGAACTGCGCAGACTGATAGTAAAAAAGCAGGTGTCATCGGTTACCACGCAGTGGGTTTCCGGATAGTAATAATCGGTTTCTGTCTGGCTTTCACCCCAGGAATAAGGGTGACCGGTGTTTTCCTTGCTGACCTGAAGGGTAAGCGTTTCGCCTTCAAGGACAGGAATCTTAAAGTAATCGTTTAAGATATATTTGGCATCGTTTGGTCCTGAAAAATATTTATCGTAGCTTGCGGAGTCGTAGTACTCGTTCAGATCAAAGCCTCTGCCCAGTATAGAAAGGCTGGTGCGGAGCGGATAAAACTCTATATAGTCTGCAAGGCGGATTTCCTTTTCTCCATTGCGGCCATCCGGGGTCGCATCGTAGAGCTCTTTATATGCTTTGTGCATACCTGTGAATTCCATATCTTCCTCGCCATATCTCAGGTCGTCCATGTCAGGCAGGTCGTAGCTGAGATAGTAGTCTATTCCGCCGTCCCGGTAAATGTAGGAACGTGACGGACGCGATGAGCGGAATTCGTATTCAGTTTCAGGTTCCTGGCCGCTGCCGAGTGTCTGGGTTGTGGTCCAGAAAAGGTAATCGTCCCAGGTGGTTTTCAGAGTTACCCGGAGACCGTCTGCTGCAGCAGGGTCGCCGAGGATTGTTTTTTCGGTGACAGTAACCTGGTCCCGGAGCTCATAGAGCTGGCCGGCGCAGTAGCTGGTAAAAATCCCCGAAGCAAGAAGCAGCACGATTAAAAGAATCAAAGATTTACGCATAAATCATCCCTCCTCGTCTGTAATCTGGGAAAGGGCGCGGATAACGCGGTCAGCCCTGTAGTTGTAGGTCTGTTTCACATAGTCCATCAGGCTCATGTTCTGGTCCTCAAGGTCTGAAGTTGAAACATCGCCCACAATTTTACCTTCGCGGATCAGTATAGCGCGGCCGACAAAATCCGACACTTCCTCAATAAGATGGGTGGAAAGAATCACCGTTTCGTGTGGCTCCAGGATGCCCAGGAGAACTTTGTAAAAGTCTTCACGGTTGAACACGTCGTTGCCCGCAAAAGGCTCATCCATGAGGATGTAGTCTGCGCCCTGGCTGAGAGCCAGGATTACTTCGAACTGGTTTTTCTGACCTGTGGAAAAGTTCTTCAGCGCGCGGTAAGGCGGAAGTTCGAAGAACTTCATAAGCCCGTCGAAACGCTTGTCAGAAAATGTCGGAAAATGCTCTTTATAGAAAGCCTTGTGCATTGCAGGCGACAGGTTCGGGAAGAAAGAATGCTCGCTGGTAGCGAAGGAAATCTTTGCGATATTTTTCGTGGTGATGGGTTCTCCGTCCAGAGTAATTTCTCCGTCGTATCTTATGAAACCCAGGATGGACTTCATAAAGGTGGTTTTGCCGGCGCCGTTTTCCCCGAACAGGCCGACGATTTCTCCGCGCGGAAGCTGGAGAGAAACATCTTTAAGGGCTGTTTTGCCCGGATATTTTTTAGTTACGTTCTTGAGTTCAATCATAATCTCACCTCCAGATTTTGGCCCACTGGTCCGGCGCAAGGCACTGGTCCGGTGTGGCAATCATGTATATTGCGAAGTAAAGAAGCAGCAGTACGAATGCGAAGACAAGGCAGATTGCCGCCCGCAAGAGAGGCGCCGCAGCGCACCTGCGGAAAAGTTCCCCGCGCTGAGGCAGGCGACGCAGCAGGTAGATGCTTTTACTTTCTTTATTCAGATAATTGTAGCGGATGATGATGTATGACAGGCATATGGCTGCCGTCAGAAATAATCCTGCCAGCGACCAGCCCAGCACATCGGCAAAATCGGTCATAATGGCTCCGTCCCAGAGGAACTTTTCGCCGGTTTCGTAGTCTTTGTAGTATAGTCTGTCACGGGAATTGCTGTAACGACCCACGAAGAAGACCAGACTGATAAACACTGAAAAAGCAAGCCACCCGATGAAATTATTCTTTTCTCTGTTTTCCGGATCGTAGCCGGGAAGTCCGAACCGTTCAGGCCGGATTTTTTTTATGAGTTTTTCTCTCAGTTTAATATATTCAGCGTACATGGCGGTCCTCCTTTGTCAGCAGGAAGTACACGGTGTAGATTATCACTATGGCGGTTAAAATGAAGATAGTCATATTGTTGAGAAAATCTCCTGTATCCCTGCGTACGAAGCAGATCATGGTATATGCACCGATGAATGAAGCAAAATTGCCTCGTTTGTACCTTTCTGCCATGGTGCAGAGTGCTGCACTATGCCCCATAGCAAAGACAGTCAGTATATTGGCAGCAATGGAAGCGGGTTCATCAAAAGGCAGCAGCGAATGGAAAAAGTCATTGCGGTAAAATGCCAGGAAAATTGTGTGGCGGGTTACCGTAGGATCTTCTGCGAACTGCACATAGTAATGACACAAAGCGATGGCTGCGGCTGTCTGGACCAGTATTATCAGGGCAAAGCAGAGAATGTTATACAGCGACTGCCAGAAGAAAATCCAGTTTTCGCTTATGCGGAGTCTGTCCAGAGTGTAGCGGGGATTGGATTTTTTTGAACCGATGCCCGGAATCAGAATATACACCATAGTAAGGAGAGCAGCTATAAATACGAAAACCAGCCAGGATTTTTCGATGGCGTATTCCAGTCCCGGATTGCCGTCCTGCCGGGCTCTGGCAACTGCTCTGCTGAAGAGGGCAAATTCAACGCCGCACATCAGTATGATAATCCCCAGAACTTTATAGAAAGTGCTCCTTGCAAGAAGCATGAACACCGATAAATGTTTTTTCATAATCTCCACCTCACTCCCAGTATTTTTCAATGAGGGCCAGAGCATCTTCCCTGGTCAGGCCCATCTGTTTCATGGAATTTATAATATTCAGCGCATCGTTTTCCAGAAGCTGCGCTCTGATGCGGGCGATGGCAGCAGCGTCAGTAGCTACATAGCTCTTGGCACCGGAATGGGACTGGATAAGGCCTTCCTCCTCCAGCATGCGGTAAGCTTTCTGAATGGTGTTTGGATTTACGCCCAGCAGCGCAGAAAGAACTCTGCGGGAAGGAAGCTCGTCGCCGTCAGCAATGGTGCCGCCGATGATGCAGCGCTTGACGTACAGAATAATCTGCAGATAAATCGGACTGCCGTCTTCGATTGTAAAAGCATCAAATGATACCATATGAACTTCCTCCTTTCCGGGCGTATTGTAAACTGTATTACTCGAATAATACGGTTCTTTGGGCTAATTATATAATGCAGTAAAGTGCTTGTCAACAAAAAACTTGATTTTCGGGCCGGGATGCTTTAGTATACTTGTGTTAAGAAATTTAGCATCAGACAGAAAGTGACAGATTATGATAAAAAAACTCACTGGCAAACTTAAAGAAGATGTGGTCCTCACCGTTTCCTGGGTGCTGGCTGTCGCATCATCCCTTTTCGTGACGCCTGACAAAGAATACATAGGATATATCGACTGGGAGACACTGGCTCTGCTGCTGGCCCTGATGATTGTCATGGCCGGCTTCAAAGCTCTGGGACTGTTCCAGTGGCTGGGCGAAATGCTCCTTTCCCGCACTAAGTCAAGCCGCAGCGTAAGCCTGACCCTGGTTATGGCATGTTTCTTTTCGGCTATGGCAATTACCAACGATGTGGCGTTGATTACATTCGTGCCTTTTGCACTGGAAACTCTGCGAATGGCCAAACTGGAAGAATCAATAGTGCCGGTGGTAGTGCTGCAGACCGTGGCAGCCAACCTGGGCAGTATGGTGACGCCTATCGGCAACCCGCAGAATATTTATCTCTATTTCCAGTCGGGACTTGGAATGGTGGACTTCCTCAGGCTGACCGGTCCTTATGCAGTGTTTGCGCTGATTCTGCTGACTGCATTCTGCTTTGCGGGTAAGAAAAAACAGGTCAGCTATGCACCTGAAGGAAAGAGCGGTTTCGGTTTCAGTCCGCGGCTGCTGATTTACTGTGCAATGTTTATACTCTGCCTGGTGTCCCTCGGCAAGACAATTCCGGTTGAACTGGCAGCGCTGATTGTGGTTGCAGTTACACTGCTCACAGACCGCCGCACGCTGAAAAATGTGGACTACGGCCTGCTGTTTACATTCATAGGTTTCTTTATTTTCGTAGGGAACATGGGACGCATCGACTGGTTCAGCAATGCTATTGCCTATGTACTTGAAGGACACGAACTCCTGGTAACCGTTGCAATCAGCCAGGTTATCAGCAATGTTCCTGCAACACTGCTTCTTGCCGGCTTCACGCAGAACTGGCCGGTGCTTATCGTTGGAAGCAACCTGGGCGGCCTGGGAACACTTATCGCTTCCATGGCCAACCTGATTTCATATAAGTACGTGTGTAAAGACTACGCACACTTCCGCCATGCGTACACCAGATGGTTTACCATTGTGTGCCTGATTTTCCTGGCAGCGCTGCTGGCGCTGTACTGGCTGCTGGGGATATAGTGGTTAGCTGAGGATACAGGGCTTTTGCTTTGCCGAAGTCTGACAAACCTTGACGGAACTTGCGATGAAAACCCTCTTAAATACCCACGAACTGTGCTGTATAATGTTGAAAAAAGCGTGTATTTTCAACAGGAGGAAAGATTATGACGAAAAATAATGAGATCCGTTATCCCTTCAACAGCCAGATTATGTTC
>JAFSCP010000005.1 GCA_017436705.1 Bacillota bacterium | reverse complement strand
TTTCATAGTGATTTACCTGGTGCTTACAGGATTATACAAGGCAGATACTGTTGAAATAAACTTTGCGGACAGTTCGGCAAATTACGAACTTGTAGGGGAAATGCAGGCTTCTTCCAAGTCTGATTTTTCCAAAGAGTTTAAGTTCAAGGGTGTAGAAGGCGGCAAGGGCCAGATTACATGTCATTACGAGGACTGGAGTTTTAAAAAAGCTCCGGCAATTATTATAAAGCAGCCTGTGGTTATGAAGGTTACAGAACTGGAATCTTCTTCGGCAGATTTTGCACTGGGAACTGTGCAGAATGCCCAGAATGAGGACTGGCTGACCATTGACAATATCGAGCAGATGCCAAGCAGTACTGACATGACGTTTACAGTGCTTAACGGTCAGCTTCCTGGTTTGGCTCAGCTTTATGTGGACGATGAACTCCGTGCTGAATGCCTGCCGCGTTATACGGTTGAAGAAGACAACCGCGTTAAGACCGGCGTTTATGTCTTTGAGTCCTGGCCTCAGATGGACCGCACGGTTACTGTAAAGTTCATAAACATGATGGTTCCTGTGGATCCGTCAGAGATGACTTTCGATGCAGACGGCAGAAAGGTGACTGTAAAATAATAATATAAAAACAAATCACCGGATGTGAAACAATGTTTCTGTCCGGTGATTTTTAAATACAAGTTATGCAATTAAAAGGTCGTAGATTACTCGCACGAAGAAAATCGCAAGGACCGTAATCATAAGTGGCTTGACGATTTTTGAGTCGTGTTTGTCGAAGCAGTTGGCGCCGATCCAGTTGCCGGCCATGTTGAAGGCTCCGGCTACCAGCCCCAGCATAAGCAGGGTTTTACCGTTTATCAGGAAAACCGCCAGCGCTGTAATGTTGGTGGTCAGGTTGATGACCTTGGTGATGCCGTTGGCTTCTTTCAGCTGTACATGAGCCAGGGTGGTCAGAAGAAGGAGCAGGAAAGTTCCTGTACCCGGACCATAGAATCCGTCATATACACCGATTATCAGGGATGATGCCAGAGCAATGGCAAGAGTTCTGCTGTAAGACAAAGGCTCTTTTTCGGTAATGAGGGCTTTGCTTCTTGTCACGTAAAATGCAGTCAGCGGGATTACCGCCAGCATGAAAATTTTGAAGTAGTAGTCGCTGACCATAAGGGCCAGTTCTGCGCCGATTTTGGAACCGGTGAGACCGCCTATGATGCACCAACCTGCCACTTTCCACGGAACATATCCCATGCGGATGTAATGAAGGGTAGCTACGGTAGTGCCCATGCATGAACTGAGCTTGTTGGTTGCTATTGCGTTATGCACCGGCAGGCCTGAAATCATGTATGCAGGCAGGGAAATGAGCCCGCCGCCTCCGGCGATTGCGTCCACGAATCCGGCCGCAAAGACCAGTGGGCAGACTATAATAAAATGCTGTAATGTAAGTTCCATAATTTTTCTCCAATCTATCATATTATAACGCGTATGGAAAATAAATCAAGGAATCTTTTAGCAAAAATTTTGCGCAAACTGCAAAAAAATGATATAATACTTCTGTTACACATTTTTGATAACGGACGGAAATTATTATGAGTGAAATTAAACAGCAATCAATGAATAATCCTCTGGGTACCGAACCTGTGGGCAAGCTTCTGAGGCAGTTTGCCGTGCCGAGCATTGTGGCCATGGTGGTAAGTGCCCTTTATAATATTGTCGACCAGTTTTTTATCGGTCAGAGCATCGGCGAACTGGGCAATGCGGCGACCAATGTGGCCTTCCCGCTGTCCACTGTATGTACTGCAATCGCGCTCCTTCTGGGCATAGGGGCCTCTGCATCATTTAACCTTTCCATGGGCAGGGGCGAAAAGGAAAAGGCGCTTTATTATGTGGGCAATGCAGCTGTGCTGCTCTTTGCTTTCGGTATGATTCTGTGCGTATTTACACTGATTTTTTTAGAACCCCTGATGATTTTCTTCGGTTCTCCGGATAACGTGCTTGGTTATGCCATGGAATATGTGAGCATTACTGCCATAGGGTTTCCATTCCTGATTCTGACCACCGGCGGTGCCCATCTTATCCGTGCTGACGGCAGTCCGCGGTACTCCATGATATGCAATCTGACAGGGGCGATTATCAACACTGTGCTGGATGCTGTATTCATTTTCGGACTTCAGATGGGTATGAAAGGCGCTGCCCTTGCGACAATTACCGGTCAGATTATTTCTGCCTTTCTGGTTGTGCGCTATCTGCGCAGTTACAAAGCCGGAAAGCTTACACGGGAGCATCTGCGCCCTCAGTTTGCAATTGCGGGACGTGCAATGGCTCTGGGCACTTCACAGTGCTGCAACCAGCTTGCAATGATGGTGGTAAACATTGTGATGAACAACTCTCTGACTTACTACGGAAGTCTTTCCATTTACGGCGAGTCTATTCCGCTTGCATGTGCAGGGATTGTAAACAAAGTAAGCATGCTTTTCTTCTCTGTGTGTATCGGACTTTCCCATGGTATGCAGCCAATCGCAAGCTTCAACTACGGTGCAAAGAATTACGACAGAGTAAAGCAGGTGGTCAAGCTGGCAATTTCCTCAGGGACAGCAATCTGCGTGGTGGCATTTATCATGTTTCAGGTTTTCCCCAGACAGATTATCGGGATTTTCGGCGATGGTTCGGAAATGTACTTTGCTTTCGCAGAAAGATACTTCAGGATTTATATGTTCTTCGTATTCCTGAATAATATCCAGCCCATGTCGGCAAACTTTTTTACATCAATCGGCAAGCCGCTGAAGGGAACTTTCCTCAGTCTGACCAGAAGAATTATCTTCCTTCTGCCGTTTATGATCGGGCTGCCGCTGATTATGGGTATTGACGGAATTATGTATTCAGGGCCGATTGCAGACCTGCTGGCGGCAGTGGTATCGGCGGTTATGCTTTATTATGAACTTAAAAAACTGGGCAAAGAGGTGGCGTAATGTTCCTGCCATTTGAAATATAACAGAATTCATAAAAAATACCCCCGGCACGGAGCCGGGGGCTTTGTTGTTTTTGTATATGTTTTCGTGCGGTCTACAGAAGTCCGTAAAATACTACGATTGCAACCCAGGCTGTTGCTATGCCGATAAGACCGACTATACCGCCGATGCGGAAATAGTCTTTAAAACGGTAGCCGGCAACCTGAACCATTGTAATAGTGGTAGTGGCAACAGGTGTGGCCATTGCCATACTGCATCCGAAAACGCAGGCAAGAGCAATTGGCATAGGGTCACAGCCGATTTCAATTGCCATAGGCACGCCGATGGCTGCAAGCATTGATACCAGTGAGCCGTTAGCCATAACCTGAGAGAGGAAAAAGCCTGCCAGAAGGAATACAGTCACAAGGACGATTGGATTTGCGACCCAGTCGCCGAGAATTCTCATAAGCCAGTGCACAGCCATTTCGCCCACACCGGAGTTTACGAAACCTTTGGCCAGTGCCAGGGCTGCGCCCAGGGTAATGAGTGCTGACCACTGCATATTTTTCATTGCGTGGTTGCCGTCAACACAGTTGGTGCAGACTAGTGTGATTGCACCTGCAATTGCAATGAGACCAAGTTCCCAGTCAAAAGGCTGGATGATGAAGAGGGCGATGCATACAAGGAATACTGTGATTGAAATTACTGCATTGCGTCTGTTGAAAGGAATTTCCTGAATATTTGCTTCATCTTCGCTTATGACTTCCTCAAAATCTAACCATTTTACCATCAGATCGTAGAGGAAGAACCAGAAACACAGAGCTACTACAACCACAATTGCCAGTGAAACCGGAAACGGGCTGAAAAAGTGCATGGTTTTCTGGTTGGTGATGATAAGAACATCATTGGCCAGAAGGGGTGCAGTACTTCCTGCAAGGGAGCCGGTGCCGCCGATAAGGCCGCCCATGGCAAGAGGCAGGTAAGTGTGTTTCTTGGTTATATGGCCGCCGGATGTGGCCGAAAGCGATGCGATAAAAGGCATGTACATTGCCACCAGTGCGGCATTTGTTGAGAAAAGCGAAATGAAGGACGCACTGAGAAATACAATCAGCATGAAAGTCTTTTCCTTATGACCGACAAATCTGGAAAGCATATTACCGATTTTGCCGGCCACGCCGCATTCAATCAGGGCGTTTACGATGATAATCATGCCCAGAACCAGCATTACATTGGTGTTTGCGAAACATGAAAATGCCTCGTTGAAATCCAGAATGTCAGTGAAAACAAGGGCAAGCATGCCCATCACAGTGGTCACTGCCACAGAGAATTTTTCTGTCAGATACAGAAAACAAGTGCAGGCAATTATTATAATGGTAATTGTACTTTCGGACATAGAAACCTCCTTCGATTAAGGGGAGATAACTTTTTTAATATTATACTTTAAAATGTGAAAGTAAGCAATAATAATTGCGGCAGTACCAGTGATTAAATAAGCAGATATTTGCCATACTGCTTCTCCAGAACTTCGTGGATGGTATCCAGAAAATTACGGATACTTGCAGCTTCAGCGGTGTCGCGGTGTCTCAGAATGTACAGTGATCTGTCGGGAATCTGGAAATCCGGAGCACATTGGCGAAGTCCGGTGGAAGCGCAGATTACATCAGCGATGCTTTTTGGAACTATGGCCCATTTCCCCGGCTGCGAAACAAAGAGGTAAATCTGCCCCATCAGTTCCAGCGTGAAGTTATGAGGGTTTTCACCGAAAACGGACTGGTGCCAGAATCTGTATTCTGCAGACCATTTGATATAAACTTCGTTCCACGGTGTCAGATCTTCAGCCGAAACGGTTTCAGGATAAGAAGAATCCTCAGCGCAGAGTATAACATAAGGCTCGCGCATGAAAGGAGTAGCAACAATCTGGTCAGTTTCGACTTTGCCGGTAGAAAAAGCAATATCAGTTCTGCCGCGGATAATGCTGGCAGTAGCCATTTCAGCCTCCATGTCCTGGACAGTAAGCCGGATATGGGGGTGTTTTTCAATGAAACGGTGGAAAACAGCCGGCAGCATGTAGTTACCTACACTGTTGATGGCTGAAATACGCAGCTCATCGGAGTCACTGCTTTTGCCGACTGAAAGCATTTTGTCGGTTATTTCGCTGTACTGCAGCGCCAGGTTGTAGAAGGCCTGCCCCTGCTCTGTAAGGGTTATTTCGCGCTTGCCTTTACCACGCAGCAGAAGGGGGCACCCCAGGCGGTCTTCCAGCGCTTTGATGCGGGTGCTTAATGATGATTGGTTTATAAATAGTTCTTCGGCGGCTTTGGAAATGTTCTTGTGGCGGCATACGGACAAAAAAGCCTCGATCTCAAGTTTGTTCACAGAGAACTCACCTCCTTGGAAAATATTTAAATTGGCGATATTATATCACGGGAAACAATATTTTACAAGCGGAAACTTTGGGAATATAATGCAGTTAAAGGTAAAAAATAACTGGATAAAAACAATAAATATACAAGTATTCAGTATTTAATATCGAAAAAATTGATATTTTTATTAAATGAATGGAGGAATAAGTTATGTACAGATTAGGCATTGACACTGGCGGTACTAATACCGACGTCGTTCTGACCAACGTTGAAACTGGCCGTATGTATTACGCCAAAACGCCTACAACCCCAAAGGCTCTGATGGACGGTATCATGAACGGTATTGAAAAGATTGTAAAAATCAGTGGCCTGAGAAACGATGAAATTGATGAACTCGTGTATGGTACTACCATCGTGGTAAACATGATTGCGCAGAAAGAAAGCGAGGCCTCCGCACTTATTACCACAAGAGGCTTCAAGGATGTTCTTGAAATCGGACGTGCATACCGCCGTGAAAACATTTATGACATTCAGATGGAAGCTACTGAACCTCTGGTAAAGAGAAATCTCAGATTTGAAATTTCCGGCCGTATGAATTTCCAGGGCAAGGAAACAGAACCTCTCAATCTGGATGAGATTCCGGCAATTGTGGAAGAACTCCGCGCTAAGAATATAAAGTCAGTAGGTATCTGCCTCATGCATTCCTACGCAAACCCTGAACACGAAATGAAGGTAAAGGAAGCTCTGCAGCAGGCATGGCCTGAAGGATTCGTTTCTGCTTCTGCTGATATCAACCCTCAGTTCCGTGAATACGAAAGAACTTCAACTACAGTAATCAACGCATACATGATGCCTAACATGGCGTCACATATCATGGACTTTGAACAGCACATGGAAGATGCACAGATCGGTGCGGACCTTTACATGATGCAGTCCAACGCAGGCGTTATGACATTCGATGTAGCTAAATACAAACCGGTTGCTGTTGCCGATTCCGGTCCTATCGCAGGTATCATCGCAGCAAACTATCTGGCTAAGATGATGGGTGAAAAGAACATCATCACATTCGATATCGGCGGCACTTCAACAGACGTTGCCCTCATTCAGGACAATGTTATCAAGTTCACTACAGAAAGCCATATTGAAGGTTACCCTATTTCCGTTCCTTCAGTAGACCTTTCTTTCATCGGTGCAGGCGGTGGTTCCATCGCTTACGTAGACCGCGGCGGCGCACTCAAAGTTGGTCCTGTTTCTGCAGGTGCTGACCCTGGTCCTGTCTGCTACGGACGCGGCGGCGATAAGCCTACAGTTACTGACGCAAATCTGGTAACAGGCCATATCCGCCCTGAAATTTTTGAAGAAAATCTTGATAATGCTCTGGAAAAGACCATGGCAGTAATCGACGAACATATTGCTAAGCCTATGGGCATCACTGTAATGCAGGCTGCAGAAGGTATTCTTGACGTTGTCAACTCCAACATGCTCCGTGCTATCAAGCTAATTTCAGTACAGAAGGGTTATGACCCTCGTGAATTTGCTCTTGTATGCTACGGCGGAGGCGGCGGAATGCACGCAGGCGCAATTGCTGAAGAACTGGAAATGGAAAGGGTTATCGTACCTTACTCACCAGGTACATTCAGTGCTATGGGCCTTGTTCTTTCCGATATCAAGTCCGACTGTGTACACACCAAGCTTCTCACAAGAGAACAGGTAAATGCCCAGCTTCTCGATGAAATCTACGCTAAACTGGATGCTCAGGGTATCGCAAGTCTGGAAGAACAGGATGTTCCTGAAGAAGACAGACTCCTTGTCCGCACATGCGACATGCGTTACTTCGGTCAGGCTTTCGAAATCAGTGTTCCGATGCCTGCTGGTCAGGTAACTGATGAAATTATCGAAAAACTGGTTGACGATTTCCACGAACTCCACCGTCAGATGTATGGTCACTGCATGAAGGAAGACCCTATCGAATTCGTAAACTACCGCGTAAGCGCTATCGGTTCCTTCGTAAAACCGGACGTAGTATCAAGTGCATCTGCAGCTAAACGTGAAAAGAAAGAAACTCAGATGTACGGCACAGCAGTATTCAAGGGTGTTGAACACACAGTTCCTATTTACGAACGTGACACTCTGGAAGTGGGCGAAATTATCCAGGGACCTGCTGTTATCGGCGAAATGGGTGCTACAGTTGTTGTATATCCTGGACACCACGCAGAAGTGGATGCTATGCAGAACATCATCATGTACACCAATGTAAATAAAAAGTAAGGAGGAGAAAACTATGGCTACTAATTCAATTTTATTGGAAGTCGTTAACAATGCGCTCAGAAGCGTTGCTGAACAGATGACCGTTACCATGGTGCGCAGCTCTTACTCCACCATCGTTAAAGAAATGATGGACTGTTCTTCAGCAGTCTTTGATGATAAAGGACAGATGCTCTCTGAAGGCGCAAACGTACCTATCCATCTGAACTGCCTTGGCCCTTGCCTCAACACAGTTCTCACCAAGTTCTTCCCTAAGGAAGAGCTTAACCCTGGGGATATCATCCTCACAAACCATCCTTATGCAGGCGGCGAATCCCTCGGTTCCCACCACACAAAGGACCTTATCATGATCGCTCCGATTTTCTATCAGGACAAGGAGCTTGTAGGTTTCTCAGTAACAATGCTCCACCACAAAGACGTGGGCGGCATCTGGACCGGTGACTCCTGGACTGTTGAAATATGGCAGGAAGGTTTCCTCATGGAACCTGTAAAGCTCTACGACAAGGGCGTTCGTAACGAAGCTCTCTGGAGAGTTATCCTCAACAACACACGTACACCTCGTGATATGAAGGGTGACCTGATGGCTCAGATTTCAGCCTGCAATATCGGCGTTAAGAATTTCTGCCAGATTATTGACAAGTACGGCATCGAAACTGTCCGCGAAGTTACAGCAGCTCTTATGGACTACTCAGAAAAACTTACAAGAGCAGAAATCGCAGAAATCGCTGACGGTGAATATGTTCACGAAGAAAAGATTCTTGACGATGGTTTCTCCGGCGGTCCGTACACAATCAAGCTTACAGTCCGCGTAAAAGGGGACAACATTGAGTTTGACTACACAGGAACTGACCCGCAGATCAAGGGACCTATCAACTCACCATTATCTGCAACAACATCAGCTACATATTACGCAATGCGTTGCGTAACTGACCATAATATCCCGTCCAACGGCGGCTGCCAGCGTCCTATCAAGGTAATCGCTCCTGAAGGAACTCTGGTAAACTGTCAGGCGCCTAACGGCTGCTTCCAGAGAATGGTTACAGACCATATCCTGGTTGACCTGATTATGGGTGCAATGTCTCAGGCTGTTCCAACAAAGGTTATGGGCGACTCCTGCGGCAACAACTACGACTTCTGTAACGGCACAAACCTTGAAACACATCCGCGCGGCGGTGAAGCTACACATCGTCAGTACTGGGGCGAAATCGTTCCTGGCGGTCTGGGCGCAAGAGCTACCAAGGATGGACTTTCTGTAATGGCATGCCATGTAACAAACTGTCCTATTCCACCGCTTGAAGCACAGGAAATCGAAGCACCGATGATGTTCATCGAACGTGCACTTCTTCCTGACTCAGAAGGTGCAGGTAAGTACAGAAGCGGTTTTGCACACCGCAGAAAATGGGTGCTTTTAGGTTATGACGGACTTTTCTCACACGTTTCCCAGAAAGGTTTCATTCCTCCACAGGGACTTTTCGGTGGTCAGCCAGGCAGATGCAGCCAGTGGATTATCAACGAAGGAAGACCTGACGAACGTATTCTTGAATACACAATGGGTGATGTAATTCCTCTGGAATATGGTGATACAATTACATGTCTGACTGCCAGCGGCGGCGGTTACGGAGATCCGTTTGAACGTGATGTGGAACTTGTTCTTGAAGACGTAACACTGGGACTTGTTTCAGTTGAACGTGCAAAGAACGTTTACGGAGTTGTAATTGACCCGCAGACTCTTACAGTGGATGCAGAAGCAACTGAAGCACTGAGAGCTGCACATTAATAACTTGTCCCTAAGATAACTGTTGTTTATATTACTCATGACCGGGCATGGTGACATGCCCGCCTCAACACAATCTCTTCAAGGGAACCCTTCAGGCTGCAGCATCTGGCGGGATGCTGCAGTCAGCGGGGGTTATTGCATCTGACGGGGTATTTTGCGAATTATCTGTAAGTTATCTCTCATAAATCAACTGAATCGTTATAATTCGATGTGACGAATTAAAAAAGGAGGTTATTCGTATGTCAGAAAAAGCAAAGAAAACGCCGAAACAAGTAGGTTTAGGTGCGGCAATTCTGAGCCTTGCAATTCTGTGTCTGATTTTCTGTGGTGGCTTCACATTCCTGAAATTCAACACTCAGGCAATTTTCCTCGTTGGTGCTGTAGCGATGGGCATTGTAGCTCTGCTTCACGGCTATTCTCTGAAAGATGTTGAAGACTTTTTCCTTGAAGGCTGCAGAGGCGCAGTAATGCCTGCTATGATTCTCATGGTAGTTGGTGCTGTAATTGGTTCCTGGATAGTATCCGGTATCGTTCCTACAATTATCTATTATGGTCTGGGCATCCTTACACCTTCAACTTTCCTTGTGGCAGGATTCCTTATGTGCTGTCTGATTTCATTCTTTACAGGAAGTTCATACACATCAATTTCAACAATCGGTATTGCTCTTCTTGGTATCGGTATGGGGCTTGAAATCAATCCGGCTCTTACAGCAGGTATGATTGTTTCCGGATCTCTGTTCGGTGATAAATTATCTCCGTTCTCTGACTCCACTAACATGGCAGCTGCTTCCGCGGGTACAGACGTATTCGACCACGTATATTCCATGCTCTATACTACTGTTCCTGCAATGGTAATTTCTGCAGTACTTTACTTCATTCTCGGACTGAAACACTCCGGCAATGATCTGGATCTGTCAGTTATTGAAGGCATCCGTAATGCAATGACTGAAAACTTCACAATCACTCCTCTGCTGCTGATTATTCCGCTGATGACAATCATAATGACTATCAAAAAAGTTCCGCCTATCATGGCGCTGATTATCTCAGCATTTGCGGCAATTGTTGCGGCATTTATTTTCCAGCCTCAGTTCGGTTTCAAGATTATTATGGACTCTCTGGGCAGCGGTTTCTCAATCAATACTGATATTGCTGATGTTAACAAACTTCTTACCCGTGGCGGTATGATGAACATGATGGGTGCTGTTTGTCTCACCTTCCTTGTTCTGGGTATGGGTCAGATTCTGCAGAAAATCGGTGTTATGGAAGCTGTACTCGGAAAACTTGCAAATGCAGTGAATAACGCACGTGCACTGGTTATCACAACACTCGGTGCTACACTTATCACTACTATGGTATGTGCATCCCAGTACGTTGCAATCGTTCTTCCAGGACAGTTCATGCAGTCTGCATACACAAGACTGAAGATTAAGAAGCGTGTTCTTTCCCGAACTCTTGAAGATGGCGGTACGATCTTCTGCTTCCTGCTTCCTTGGACAACTTCAGGCGTTTACGTTCCAAGCGTACTTGGTGTAGATGTTCTTGACTATGCACCATATGCATTCTTCTGCCTGTTATGTCCAATCATCTGTATCGTATATGCATGCACCAACTTCGCAATCTTCAGAGAAGAAGACGAAGCTCCAGCTGCAGCATAAATGTTTTAAAAAAGGTCAAAAGTTTAAATCTCATGCCAGCCGGGTTTTGCCGGCTGGTATTTTTGTGCTGCGAATTATGTTGAATTGTGTCAGAAAGTGTCGGAAAAGTTCACCTAAATCACACAAAAAACTTTGCAAATACTGTTGACTTTCTGCCCTGGTGGGGGTATATTATATATTGTGATTAGCACTCCGGCAAGATGAGTGCTAACAAAACAAAAAGGAGGACTGAGCAATGGATTTAAGCGAACGCAAACTGAAGATTTTGCAGGCCATCATCAGTGACTATGTGAGAACTGCAGAACCGGTCGGTTCCAGAACTCTCTCCAAGCATCCGGAACTGGGCTTCAGCCCGGCAACCATCCGCAACGAGATGGCAGACCTGGAAGAGATGGGTTACCTTACACACCCACATACTTCCGCAGGCAGAGTTCCGTCAGACAAGGCCTACAGATTATATGTAAACGCCCTGATGGAAAAGAAGGAGCTTTCCAAAGAGGAGAAAATCGTAATCGCAGAGCGTCTCAGAGGAACTACCAATGAGTTTGAAAAGACCATCGAGCATGCGGCTTCCATTCTTTCGGAAATCACAAACCTTACAAGCTTCGCACTGACTCCTAAAAAGACGGAGGACGTGCTGAAATATATCAATCTTTTACCGGTTGACGAAGACACAGTGGTGCTCATGATCGTTTCCGAAAGCGGCAAGGTTTCCAACAAGGCCATCCAGATGAATGTGCCTTACACAGAAGAAAACCTGCAGCTTCTTTCCAAGACCATGACCTACAATTACAAAGGCAAGACAATCAGCCAGGCGCTGACCAACAACATCATTGCCAACTTCGAAACCGACATCGTGGCCATGAGCGGCCTTGCAGAAGATGTAATGCCAAACTTTATGAGAACCCTTGAGGATATGCTCAATGTGAATCTCTACATGGAAGGGCTTACAAACATCTTCGATATTCCTGAATACAGCGATCTTGAGAAGGCCAGGAACTTTATCCAGATGCTGAGCCAGAAGGAAGAACTTACCCGCAAGCTCATCGAACGCGATGACGGTATAATCGTAACAATCGGTGAAGAAAATACAGATGACATCATGCAGGACTGCTCCCTGATAACTGCAAGTTACCATGTGGACGGCCGCCTGGTGGGCAAAATCGGTGTAATCGGTCCGACACGTATGAAGTACGGCGAAGTAACATCGATTATCGAATTCCTGACGGACAATCTTAATAATACATTCAAACTCGAAAGCGGAGGTAATGAGGACGATGACTAACGAAGAGAAGCTCCAGCAGGAGCAGGCAGCAGAGGAAAAAGAAACAGTCTGCGAAGAAACTTGTGAAGAGGCCTGTGAAACTGCTGAAGAACAGACTGAAGAGCAGCAGGCAGAACCTGCTAAGGATCCTGAGGAAGAAGCTCTTAACGCCAAGTATTTAAGACTTATGGCAGACTTCCAGAACTTCAGACGCAGAACAGAAAAAGAAAAGAACGACATTTATGCATTCGCCAACGAAAAGATCGTAAGCGAACTGCTTAATGTAATAGACAACTTCGAAAGAGCCCTTGCCATGGCAACAGAAGGCGACGGCTTTGCAGAAGGTATGAAACTTATTTTTAAGCAGCTCCAGGGGGTACTTGAAAAGTCCGGAGTTGCTGAAATCGAAGCTCTGGGTCAGGATTTTGACCCGAACTTCCACAACGCTGTAATGATGGAGGATTCAGCCGAGTACGAAAGCGGAAAGGTTACCGAAGTATTGCAGAAGGGGTATATGTTAAATAATAGAGTGATCAGACCAAGCATGGTCAAAGTAGCAAACTAGTGCTTGTTAAAATCGCCCACAGTGTTGTTGGGCTGCGCCGCTGCGGTGCTCACGTACCATCATGTACGCTCCGCTCCGAGCGACTTGCCCGCCTAGCTGCGAACGATTTTTCCGGCGCACCAACCAAATTGTAAAAGAATTGATTTATCCAGGAGGAAATAAAAATGGCAAAAGTAATCGGTATTGACTTAGGTACTACAAACTCATGTGTAGCAGTATTAGAAGGCGGCGAACCTGTAGTTATCGCTAACGCAGAGGGTTCCAGAACAACTCCATCCGTAGTTGGTTTCAAAAAAGACGGTGAAAGATTAGTAGGTGAAACTGCAAAGAGACAGGCAGTTACTAACCCTGACAGAACTATCGCATCCATCAAGAGACATATGGGTGAAGACTATAAAGTAGCAATCGACGGTAAGGAATACACTCCACAGGACATTTCCGCAATGATCCTTACTAAGCTGAAGAACGACGCTGAAGCTTACCTTGGCGAAAAGGTAACAGAAGCAGTAATCACTGTTCCTGCATACTTCTCCGATGCTCAGAAGCAGGCAACCAAGGACGCAGGCAGAATCGCAGGTCTTGAAGTTAAGAGAATCATCAACGAACCTACAGCTGCATCCCTTGCATACGGCCTTGACAAAGAAGAAGGTTCCCACAAGATTTTAGTATACGACCTTGGCGGCGGTACATTCGACGTATCCATCCTTGAACTTGGTGACGGCGTATTCGAAGTACTTGCTACAAACGGTGATACTCGTCTGGGCGGCGACGACTTCGACGAAGTATTATTAAACTACCTTGCAGACAACTTTGCAAGAGAACACGGTGTTGACCTGAGAGCTGACAAGATGGCACTCCAGAGACTGAAGGAAGCTGCAGAAAAGGCTAAGAAAGAACTTTCCGGTTCCCAGACTGCAAACATCAACCTTCCATTCATCACTGTAACAGCAGATGGTCCTCTCCACATGAACGAAGACATCACAAGAGCTAAGTTCGATCAGCTCACTGAACACCTTGTACAGAGAACTATCGAACCTATGAACAAGGCTATGAGAGACGCAGGCGTTACTACAGCTGACATTGCAAAGGTTATCTTAGTAGGTGGTTCCACAAGAATCCCTGCAGTTCAGGAAGCAGTTAAGAGAGTAACAGGCAAGGAACCATTCAAGGGCATCAACCCTGACGAATGTGTAGCAGTAGGTGCTGCAATCCAGGCCGGCGTACTGACAGGTGAAGTTCACGACGTACTTCTTCTCGACGTAACACCACTTTCACTTTCCATCGAAACTCTCGGCGGCGTTGCAACAAGACTCATCGAAAGAAATACAACAATTCCTACAAAGAAGAGCCAAATTTTCTCCACTGCAGCTGACAACCAGACAGCAGTAGACATCCACGTAATGCAGGGTGAAAGAGAAATGGCAGCAGGTAACACTACTCTCGGCAGATTCCAGCTTACAGGCATCGCTCCGGCTCCTCGTGGAATTCCTCAGATTGAAGTTACATTCGATATCGACGCTAACGGTATCGTAAACGTATCCGCTAAGGACATGGGTACTGGTAAGGAACAGAGAATCACTATTACTTCTTCCACAAACCTTTCCGAAGAAGAAATCAACAGAAAGGTAAAAGAAGCTGAAGCATATGCGGAAGAAGACAAGAAGAGAAAAGAAGAAGTTGAAATCAGAAACAGAGCAGAATCTTTAATCTACGAAACTGACAAGTCCCTCAAGGAACTTGACGGCAAGATTACAGACGCTGAAAAGACTGAAATCACTGACGCTAAGGATCAGCTCCAGGCTGTTCTCAACAACGGTACAGTTGACCAGATCAAGGAAAAGACTGAAGCTTTAACAGAAAAGTTCCACATCATCTCAACTAAGCTTTACGAACAGGCTCAGGCTGCACAGGGCGCTGCTGGTGCAGGTGCAGGTTTTGACCCTAACATGGGCGGCGCAGGCTTCAACCCTGGCGCAGGCGCACAGCAGGCTGGTCCGGCAAATGACAATGTAGTGGATGCTGATTACACTGTAGTTGATGACGAAAAGTAGTGCTTGTTAAAATCACCCACGGCGTTGTTGGCCTGCGATGCAGCGGTGCTCACGTACTCTCATGTACGCTCCGCTCCGTGCATCTTGTCCGCCTAGCCGTGAACGATTTTTCCGGCGCACATGTATTATAATAAGAAGAACGAGATTCCGGCGCCTTATGGGCGTCCGGAATTTCATGTGTATAAATAAGAGGTTATATCATGGCAGAAAAACGTGATTATTATGAAGTCCTTGGGCTGCAGAAGGGCGCAAGCGACGATGAAATAAAAAAGGCTTTCAGAAAGATGGCCATGAAGTATCATCCCGACAAGAATCCGGGAGATAAAGAAGCTGAAGAAAAGTTCAAGGAAGTGAACGAAGCTTACAGCGTTCTTTCTGATGCTGACAAAAAGAGCAAGTACGACAGATTCGGCCACGCAGGCGTGGATCCTAATGCGGGCTTTGGCGGCGCAGGTGGTTTCGGCGGCTTCGGCGGTTTTGAGGATATATTTGATATGTTCGGTGGTGCTTTCGGCGGCGGCTTCGGTGGAGGTGGCCAGAGAAGGGCAAATCAGCCACGCAAGGGCAGAGACCTTCAGAAGGCTATTACAATTACATTTGAAGAGGCTGCATTCGGGGCTAAAAAGACCATCGAAATCAGCAAATACGTTGCCTGCAGCACCTGCAACGGGGAAGGCACCAAGCCTGGTACTTCCAAGAAGACTTGTCCTAGATGTAACGGTACAGGTCAGGTTGCAACTATGCAGAGAACTCCTTTCGGCCAGTTCCAGAGCGTTACAACTTGTGACCAGTGCGGCGGCAGCGGCAAGATTATCGAAGAACCATGTCCTGACTGCAGAGGCGAAGGCAAGGTGCGCAAGAATGTTACAATTTCTGTGGACATTCCTGCCGGCGTTGACAACGAAAGCGTAATCCCTATCAGAGGACAGGGCGAACCGGGCATCAACGGAGGCCCTGCGGGTGACCTTTATATCGTCCTTAACGTTAAACCGCACAAGATGTTCAAACGTAATGGAGCAGACCTGTACCTTGAAATCCCTATCAGCTTCGACCAGGCTGCTCTCGGTGCAGAAATCGTGGTGCCTACTCTTGAAGGCAAGGTTTCCTACAAGGTTCCTGCGGGAACTCAGCCGGGAACTACTTTCCGTCTGAGAGACAAGGGTATTAAACATCTCAAGAGAGAAGCAAAGGGCGACCTTTATGTGAAGGTGAACCTTGAAGTGCCTACCAAGCTCAACGGTAAGCAGAAAAAAGCAATTCAGCATATGGCAGAAGCTGTAACTGAAGAATGTTACCAGAAGAAGAGCGGATTCGCTGAAAAAATCAGAGAACTGTTCAGCTAAATATAAATACATGCAAAAAAATCATAATGCCGGTTTCCTGCGAGTGTCAGGAGCAACCGGCATTTTTTTATATGAACTTATTTATGGGTCATAAAAATATCATTGAACTGTGTCAGGTCTACATCCATACCGGCATTTTTTCTGTCCAGAGCATCCATGACGCGTCCAAAATTATGCTTGTTTATCGGATACTTATAAATTAAAAGCGCCGCAAGAATCATAAATATGCCGGGAACTACAGTGAAACAGTTTGCAATCCATTCCAGTGCCAGAGGTATCTGCTGCGCAGCGTTTCCGTCAAATCCGGCCAGTTCCAGAATGATACCAAGCATCTGTGCACTGGCTGCAATTGAAAGGGACTCTGAAAGGGCCTGAAGGGAAATAACTGCACCGGAGCGATTTTCTCCGGAAACGAGTTCTTCTGCAGCGCATACATCGTAAAGCATGGACGGCATCAGCTGCCAGTAGCAGGCGTTGGCAATACCATAGAAGATTACAGTTGCCAGAAGTGACGGAATATTGCTGATACCCAGAATGCGCATTAAAATCATCAATAGGCCTGCGCCGCCGATACCGCACATGAAAACAGTCTTTTTGTCGAATTTTGCGGCAAGCTTTGTGATAAAAGGTACCATGAGGATTCCATTGACTGTTATCACCAGAAGCATGAGTGAAATGGTTGATTCCGGCAGTCCGAGATTGTATGTCATGAAGAAAACTCTGTCTGAGCCGAATATTACATTGGCTACCAGGTACATGAGGCTGGCTCCTATGATGTACTGGATAGGCCGCAGCTTCAGAATATCAAAATACTGGCGGAAGATACCTTTGATTATGCCAAAATCCAGAAACGGTTCTTTTTCGGCAGGCTTCACAAAGTCCTTCACATCAGTGTCCTTTACATTCCATGCGCCGATGAGAAGGGCGCAGCAGCAGCAGACACCAACGAAGATACCTACAAGCTGCCAGGACTGCTGCAGTGTTTTGCCAAGTCCCATGCAGTAATCCACGATGATGGTAGGCATCACCATGCCGATTCCCATACCTACCTGATTGAAAACGTAGGAAAAAGAGCGGAGCACAGTCCGTTCGTTATAGTCCTCGGTAAGGTCTGAACCCCATGCCATATAAGGCACGAATTCGCTGGAAAAGCAGGTCCAGAAAAGTATTACCATTATAATATAGTAGGCTGTTTTAAAGGCCGGTGAAGCATCAAAGGTAGTAAACAGCAGGCTTGTAATAATTGCTGCCGGGAAAGATGCCATCAGCAGGAAGGGTTTCCGTCGTCCGAAACGGGACTTCATATGGTCTGATTTGTAACCTACAATTGGTGCGCACAGCGCTTCCCACACAGAGCCTATGGCAGATATTGTTCCTGCAATGGCCGGGCTTACACCTGCAACTGTGGTCAGATAAAGCAGCAGGTACGTGCCGGTCAGAGTATACATGGCGTTGTCACAGATTGCGGCTGAACCATAAGATAATTTGGTTTTTAGACTGAGTTTCATTTATTTAACTCTCCTTTTATTGTCTGTACTGATATGTCTGTATTTATAGTTTAAAGTATACAGTAACCGTATAGTCAAGAGGTTTTTTGGAAATTTTTTGACACATATTTATTCAGGGGGTATAATTACAGTATAATACTTTGAATCAGGAGGATTTAAGATGGATATCAGACAGGAATCACTGAAGAAACATTACGAATGGAAAGGTAAAATCGAAGTTGTTTCACGTGCGCATGTAAGCAGCAGAGAAGATCTTTCTCTGGCATATACGCCGGGTGTTGCCCAGCCTTGTCTTGAAATAAATAAAGATGTGAACAAATCATACGAGCTGACGCGCCGCTCCAATCTGGTTGCAGTAGTGACTGACGGTACTGCGGTTCTGGGACTGGGTGATATAGGTCCTGAAGCAGGCATGCCTGTAATGGAAGGAAAGTGTGCACTTTTCAAGACCTTTGCTGATGTGGATGCGTTTCCGCTCTGCATAAAGTCCAAGGATGTGGATGAAATCGTCCGTACTGTATATCTGCTTTCCGGAAGCTTCGGCGGCATCAATCTTGAAGATATTTCAGCGCCGCGCTGCTTTGAAATAGAAAACAGACTCAAGGAAATCTGTGATATACCGGTTTTCCACGATGACCAGCACGGCACAGCAATTGTAGTTGCTTCGGCTCTCATAAATGCACTGAAGGTCGTTAAAAAGGAAATGGGACAGGTTAAGGTAGTCATCAATGGTGCAGGTTCTGCAGGCATCGCAATCGGCAGGCACCTTCTTAATATGGGCGTGAAACATCTGACTTTCTGCGACCGTCACGGAATCATATGCCAGGGTGATGAAAACAACAATCCTGCCCAGGAAGAAGTTGCAAAGGTGACCAACCTTGAACATAAAAAAGGAACGCTGGCAGATGCAATGGCAGGTGCAGATGTATTCATCGGAGTTTCTGCGCCGGGTATCGTAACTCCTGAAATGGTTGCTTCCATGGCAGCAGATTCAATCATGTTCCCTATGGCAAACCCTGTTCCTGAAATCATGCCTGACCTGGCGAAAGCGGCAGGTGCAAAGGTTGTGGGCACAGGCCGATCAGACTTTCCGAACCAGATAAACAACGTGCTTGCATTTCCGGGAATTTTCCGCGGAGCGCTGGACTGCAGGGCATCCTGCATCAATGAGGAAATGAAAGTTGCTGCGTCCTATGCACTGGCAGCTCTCATCCCGGACGATGAACTCAATGAAGAAAATATCATCATCGGAGCTCTGGACAAGCGGGTTGCACCGGCGGTGGCTGAAGCTGTAATCAGAACAGCGAAGGAAACAGGCGTGGCAAGAATATAATATAGTAAGAAAAATAAAAGCGATGAGCACATGCCCATCGCTTTTCCGATGAAATTATCTGTATGTGATTTTTGCCTTTTCGCTGCCTTCAAAAGCGTTTTCTGCAACTTCCAGAATACCAGCAGGAAGTTCAACTGCCTCCAGATCAGGGCACTGGGCAAAAGCTTCGCCGCTGATGTGAAGAAGGCCTGCCGGAGCTTTGAGGTTTGTAAGACCGGAGCCTTTGAATGAGCCGCCCCTGATGCACACAAGCGTTTCAGGAAGAATAACTTCCTTTATATGTGGCATGTCACGGAAAGCAGTTCTGCCGGTTTTTTCTACAGCCAGTCTGCGGGTTTCTCCTGTTTCGCTGCCAAAAGGTACTGCTTCGATATATGCAGGGATTTCACAGGAAGGGCCTTCGCCCAGATACTTTCTCACGGAAGCGCTGTTTTCGAAGATATAAAACTCAAAGTCTCCCATGGTTTCAAGACGGTATTTTTTCTGGCCGATGATGGACTTTTCGTTTATGTCGGTGCCGAAAACTGCGTCCATGCAGGAACCCATATTCATGCCGTGGGAGGCCTTGAAGAGGGTAATGTCGGATTTTGTAACAGTACTCTTCAGCACCTGCTGCAGTTCATCTTTTGTTTCAAAGTGACGGGCATCAATTCCCTGCGCTGCTGCTTCTTCAACGGCGAATTTCATATCGCTGCCGTATGCCAGCACCAGATCAGGTTTATGCTTTGCGATAACGCGGCCGATTTCTCTGTGGGTTTCTTCTGCAATATCGCCCAGTTCCAGAACGTCGCCCAGAACTGCAATTCTTCTGCCGCCTTCGCCCGGAAGAGACATTTCGTTCATGGTGTCCAGAGAAGTATCAATTGAAGAAAGGGAAGCGTTATAGCAGTCAACATAGATCTGATAGCCACCCATGCTGACGAGATTCTGTCTCATACCGGAAGGGCTGTAAGCTGCAATACCTGCAGTGATTTCTTCGTCTGTAAGACCGAGACAGCGGCCCATGGCCATGGCAGCAGCTGCGTGGAGCACATTGTGCTCACCGAGTACGTTTACGCGGGCAGGAATCTTCTTTGCGGGTCTGGAAAGGTTATCGACGATGGTAAAATCGTAGCCCTCGCCGCTTTTTTTCATGTTTTCGATATAGTAGTCAGCTTTGTCGTTATCAAGGCTGTATGTGATTGTTTTCTGGGTGAATTTATGGCCCATGAGAACAGGATCATCCATGTTGATGATGGCAACGCCGTCAGGACGTCCGTAAGTGGAAAGGGAAAGCTTGTCAGCAGCGATTTCTTCCACGGAACCGTAATTTTCAATATGTGAAAGACCGATGTTGGTATAGACTGCAATATCGCAGGCAAGCTGCTCAGCTGAAATACGGACAACACCGGGAGAAGCTGCGCCTACTTCTTGCATGTATACTGCTGTCGTACGCTTCAGGTTCTGGATGTTTTCGGTTACAGCAAACATGGAGTTCTTGTTGCCGCGGGAAACAAGAGGATTCTTGTAGTGCTGGCGGAGAACTGCTTCAAGCATTTCCTTGGTGGAAGTCTTGCCTACGGAACCTGTTACAGTGATGATCTTTGCCTTGTGGATATTGCGGATATATTCTGAGACTGCCACGTAAGCATTACGCACCGAGCTGTCTTCGTAATTTTCTGTTTCAGGGAAAAGCACATGGTGATGGTAATCGCAAGGAGTGTCGGTGAGAATGAGCAGGCAGTTCATTTCAGCGGCCTTTGCAAAGGCGTCGTAGTCATACTTGCTTGTCTGCGGACCTCCCCAGTATGTGAAAATTGCTTTTTCATCAAGGCGCTTGGGATCTGCTGTGAAACCGGAGATTTCAACATCGGCAATATCTGCGATATGACCGGGCAGATCAAGGCCGGCAATTTCAAAGAACTTTCTTACGGTGATGGTTCTTTCTTCTTTATATTTCGCCTTGGCAGCTTCGATGCGTGCTGCCTTTGCAGCTTCCTTTTCGGCTCTTGCAGCTTCTTTTTCGGCCTGTTCCTTTGCAGTTATTTCTTCAGCAAACTCTTTATCGAGTTTTTTTCTCATTTTGGTGAATATGCTGTCCTTAGCCATGGTCAATTCCTTTCTTTATGTCTGACATACTACACTTATTTTTTTAAGAAAAAACCCCGGGAGACACATCCGGGGTTTTCGTGCTCAAAGCTGTGCATTTAACTTATGCACGGGTGGGGACGGGTGAGACTTATTTTGCAGCCTTTGCTGCGTTGAATCTTTTAGTTAATCTGGAAACTTTTCTGGAAGCAGCCTGCTTGGAAATAGTCTTCTTTGCAGCGGCCTGCATAAGCTTCTTTTCTGCTAATCTGAGCTTTTCAGCAGCAACTTCTAAATTGCCTTCAGCCATTGCAGCTTCGAAGTTCTTTAAAACAGCCTTAAGATGGTTCTTAACTCTTCTGTTTCTAGCAGTCTTCTTGTCGATAACTCGGATTCTTTTCTTTGCGGATTTAATGTTTGCCATAATTTTTTTACCCCACTATTCTTAATATTTTTAGCTAGTCCAAAGGTGGCGACCGATGGACATAAATTCGCACTTTGGATTATATACGAAGAATGTTGGAATTGCAAGGGTTTTATTAAAGTTTTTCGTAAAATTCTATGCCGCAGTCGTAAAAATTTTTCATGGCAGGAGTGAAAACTGCGTTTTTGCGCCAGACAAACCCCAGCTTACGTTTTGCAGGCGGGTTGGTGATGGTAATATAGCGTACATTTTTATATTCACACTTGATAGCGGACAGCCTTGTTGTAACCATAATACCGTGGTTTTCGGAAACCATCTGGTCCCTGAGAGTATAGTCGCAGACCATCACAACCTTAGGCTCGAAGCCGGCCTGTTCAAAAAGCTGATTGATGAACTGCTGCAGGCTGGTTTCGTCGTCCAGATTGATGAAAGATTCATTGGCGCATTCGCACAGGTCAATGGTCTTGCGGCCGGCCAGAGGATGATTTTCGTTTACAAGCAGAACCATGTCGTCGTCATAGAGAGTCTTATAGGCTGTTTTGCTCTGGTCCATGTCTTCTATACCGTTGATGGCACCAAGGTACAGGTCGATTTTGCCGTCAAGGAGGTCGCCGATGAAATGTGAACCTTCCACAGAGTATCTGTTGAGGCGTACTTCCGGGCATTTTGTCTGGAAAGCGCTGAAAATTTCGGTCCATATATATGGGCTGAGGACGCCAAGATTAAGCCTGTTATCAGATTCGCCGCGCATGGCATCGATGGTTCTGCGGCCGTTTTCAATGGCAAGAAAAGCCTCCTCTATATAGTCCCTGTAAGCGCGGCCGTATTCTGAAAGCTCGATGCTGCGGCCTTTGCGGGTAAACAGAGGTACTCCCAGTTCTTCTTCAAGCTTTTTCATGGTTGAACTGAGGGAGGGCTGGGAGATATTGAGCATTTCGGCGGTTTTCGACACATGCTGCACTTTGGACAGCAGCAGGAAATATTTTAACTGTAAAAGTTCCATGGCGGGTTCCTTTCTTACAATATATAAATTTAAACTTATAATTATATAACCAATTATATCTTGGACTTAATGGAAAATCAATGATAAACTTGGTATACGGAGAAGATTTTTACAAATTATGTTCACATAACAGGAGGTTTGTATGGCTAAAAGAAACATCAGAATCGGTGTTGACGTAGGAGGAACCAACACCGACATTTGTGCAATCGACGAAAAAACAGGAGAACTTATGGTATATAAGCTCCCATCATCACTTCACGACCAGTCCGAAGCAGTAGTGAAGGGCGTGCAGATTATCGCAGAACAGTACGGTTTCGAAGGCGAAGATGTAAGCCGTTTCATGCACGGTACAACTGTTGCAACCAACGCTATTCTGGAAGGCAGAGGTGCCAAGACTGCTCTCATCACTACAGGCGGTTTCAGAGACCTGCTTGAAATCGGCCGTCAGAAGAGACCTGACCTTTATGATCTTCAGGCTGACAAGGTAAGAACTCTGGTTACAAGAGACTGCCGTCACGAAATCAGCGAAAGATTAAGCTGTCAGGGCGAAGTAGTGAGAGAAATCAACGCAGAAGAAGTTGAAAAGATAGTTGAAACAATCAAGGATCAGGATGCCAAGGCAATCGCAGTAATGCTCCTCAACGCTTACCTCAACCCTGAAAACGAAGCTCTGGTTAAGCAGATTGTCGAAGAAAAATACCCTGAAGCATTCCTTACAGTGTCCAGCGACCTTTCCAAGCAGTTCAGAGAATATGAAAGACTCTGCGGCACAGTGCTCAATTCTTTCGTAGGTCCTGAAGTAAAGAAGTACATGGACAATCTCAAAAAGACACTGGAATCCATCGGTATTAAAAATACATACATCAACCACTCCAACGGCGGACTTATGTCCATCGACGAATCAATGAAATTCCCTGTGAAGACAGCCCTTTCCGGTCCTGCAGGCGGCGTTGTAGGCGCTCAGTACATCACTGACCTTATCGGTGAAAAAGACCTGATTACAGTAGATATCGGCGGTACATCCACAGACATTTCTCTGGTTGTAGGCGGCAGATTCGAAGCATCCGACGAAAAGACAATCAGCGGTTACCCTGTAAGAATTCCTTCCATCGATATTTCAACAATCGGTGCAGGCGGCGGTTCCATCGGCTGGATTGACAGCGGCGGAATCCTCAAGGTAGGTCCTCAGAGTGCCGGCGCAAACCCTGGTCCGGCATGCTACAACCTGGGCGGAACTGAAGCTACAATCACAGACGCACGTGTAACTTTAGGACACCTTAACAACGAAGTGCTTCTGGGCGGCAGACTTCCTATCAAGAGTGAAAACTCCAGAGCAGCAGTTGGCAGACTGGCAGAAAAAATCAACATGGAACTTCTTGAAACTGCAAGAGGTATCATTTCCGTCAGCAACTCCAACATCATCAAGGAAATCAAAAACGCTACAGTAGCCAAGGGTTACAACCCAAGTGAATTCTGCCTGGTGGCATTCGGCGGCTCCGGCCCTCTCCACGCAGCAGAACTCATCGAAGAAATGAACATTAAAAAAGCTCTCATTCCTAAGACTCCGGGCCTCCTGGCAGCATACGGCCTCCTGACAGAAAACATGAGAAGAGACTTCGTACAGACTTTCGTAATGGATCTCTCTGATGACTGCGCAGCTATTCTTGAAAAACAGTTTGCAGCTCTCGAAAAGGAAGCAGACGAATGGTTCGAAGAAGAAGAAATCGGCGAAGAAATGAGAAGCAGAGAATATTTCCTCGACATGAGATACAAAGGCCAGAACCACGAAATCAGAGTGCCTATCCAGCCTGAAGACAGCAAATCCGCAGAAACTCTCAAGGCGGCTTACACCAAGGCTTACGAAAGACTTTATTCTTTCAGCTCTGACGACATGATTCAGATTGTAAACTTCGGTTTATCTGCAATCGGCGACATCGTTTACCCTGTAATCACAGAAGACGAATACGCAGGCGAAGACCCAAGCGCAGCAATCATCGGCAGCAGAAACGTATACGAAGGAAACGGCAAGTATGCTGACTACATCCTTTACGATAAGGAAAAACTGAGAAACGGCAACATCATCCAGGGTCCTGCCATCATCGAACAGATGGACAGCACAACCATCGTACTTTCCACTCAGAAAGCTACAGTTGACAAGTACCTGAACATGATGATTGAACGTAAGTAATATGGAGGTGATTATAAAATGAAAGAAATCAATTCTATAACATTAGAAATCATTGCCAACAGCATTACTTCCATAGCAGAACAGATGGGTGTAATCCTGGCAAAGACAGGATACAGTACTAATATCAAGGAAAGAAAAGACCTTTCCGTAGCGGTTTTCAGCCCTGAAGGCAAGCTCCTTTCACTGGCGCAGCACATTCCGCTTCACTTCAGTTCCCTTTCCGGAGCAGTTGAAGTACTCACAGAAAAATACAAAATCGAAGATATCCACGAAGGTGACATTTTCATCGCCAACGACCCTTACACAGGCGGCGGTTCACATCTTCCTGATATCGTGCTTATGAAACCTGTTTTCTACAAGGGAAAACTGGTGGCATATATGGTTAACACAGGACACCATGCAGACAAGTCCCGCAAGGGTCCGACAATTTTCGATGAAGGTCTCAGAATTCCTTTGGTTAAGCTTTATGACAGAGGACAGCTGGTTCAGGATATTCACGACATCATCATGCTCAACTTCCAGATGAAGTATGAACGTCACGGCGATATCAACGCCCAGATTATCACAAACCAGTACGGCGACGACAAACTTGTGGAACTTATCGATAAAATCGGTCTGGACACATATGAAGAATTCTGCCAGAAGTGGCTTGAATACGGCGAAAGAAAGGCCCGCATCGCTATCGCAGAACTTCCTGACGGCGAATACTGTTTCGAAGACTACATGGACGATGACGGCGCTGGCAACAAGGACATCCTGATCAAGACCAAGGTTATCATCGAGGGCGATCAGATTACTTTCGACTTCACAGGCAGTGCGCCTCAGTCAACAGGTCCGCACAACTGCGTACCTTGCGCACTTAAGGCCACAATTTACTACTCAATGCTGGCCCTTCTTGACAGCACCATCCCTGCAAACTCCGGCTTCTTTGACAGCATCAATATCAAAGCTGAACCGGGCAGCATCGTATGGGCTCAGGAACCTGCACCGACATCTGACCGTGAAACTACTACACAGATTATAGCGGACGTAATCTTCGGCGCTTTCGCAAAGATGGATCCGAAGAGAGTATGCGCAGCAGGTAACGGCGCTATGAGCTATTTCTTCTTCTCCGGTAAGGACAAGAGAAACGGCAACCCTTATGTTTATGTTGAAACCATCGGGGGTGGCTCCGGTGCAAGATATAACAAGGACGGCATGGACGCAGTTCATGTCCACATGACAAACACTTCCAATCTGCCGGTAGAAGCGTTGGAAATGGAATATCCTCTGATGGTGGAAAAATATGCACTTTCTGAAAACAGTGGCGGCGCCGGAAAGTACAGAGGCGGTATGGGAATCGTGAGAACGATCCGTATTCTGGAAGAAAGCGAAGATTCAATGCTTGTCAGTGCAGCAACCGAAAGAACTTCCAACAGTCCGTGGGGACTTAATGGTGGTCAGGAAGGCGGAAACTCAAGTATCAGAATTTACAGAAACGGTGAAGTGATTTCTGATAGTTCCAAGCCACGTAACATCAAGCTTCAGAAAGACGATATCGTTGAAATGATCACAGCTGGTGCAGGTGGTTACGGTCCGGTGGAAGAAAGAGATCCGGAACTTATCAGAAAAGAATACAAAGAGGGTATTATCGACGACAAATGGATTGAGGATGCAGGAATTAAAATTACTTTATAAACGTTAAGGAGGTAAAGTCATGAGTAAAAAAGAATATGCTGGCGTTTCTCTGCCGGTGGCACTGCTTACATTCGCTGCAGTAGCAGCAGTTATGGCAGTAGGACTTGCAATTTTAAAACTTAACACAATGGTAACATTTATTCTGGCCTTCATTACAGTAGTAATCATCGCATTATGTACAGGTATGGGCCTCAATAAACTGGAAGAAGTTATTTTAACCGGCTTCAAAAAGTCAGCCCTTGTGGGCATGATCTTCATCGTAGTTGGTATGCTGGTAGGTTCCTGGATTATTTCAGGCATCGTGCCTTCCATCATCTACTACGGACTGAAAATCTTTACTCCATCATCATTCCTTGCATTAGGTTTCGTAATCGGCTGTATCGTTTCCTTCTTCACAGGTTCTGCATATGCAGCACTTGGTACAGTAGGTATCGCATTCATGGCAATCGGTTATGGTATGGAAATCAATCCTGCACTGACAGCAGGTATGTGCGTATCCGGAGCACTTTTCGGCGACAAGATGTCACCTTTCTCCGATACAACAAACATGGCTCCTGCAGCATCAGGTACTGACGTAATTTCCCACATCAAGTCCATGTTCTGGACTGTAATTCCTACATTTGTAATCTGTATCGTTCTCTACTTCATTTTAGGTCTGAAGTACAACGATGCAAGTGCAGAATCAATGCAGGGTCTGCAGGACATTATGACTACACTTGATGAAACATTCAACATTTCATTATTACTGCTCATCGTACCGATTCTTACAATCTTACTGGTTGTAAAGAAAGTTCCTGCAATGCTGGCACTCCTTGCAGGTGCAATTGCAGGTGCAATCGTAGCACTTATCGTACAGCCTCAGTTCACATTTAATCAGGTTGTAACAGCATTTGCTTCCGGCTTCAGCGGAACTTTCGAAGTTGAAGCAGTAGGCAAGCTCCTCAACAGAGGCGGTGTAAACTCTATGATGAGTACACTCTGCTACACAATCTTCGCACTAGTACTTGGTGAAATCATGTATGAAATGGGCGTTCTTTCAAGAATTCTCGACACTATCAGAGACAAGATTGAAAAACCTCGTAACCTTATCATTGCAACACTGCTTTCCTGCCTTGCAACAGTAATGCTTACAACTTCCCAGTACATGGCAATCCTGCTTCCAGGTGAAGTGTTCCAGGATTCCTACAAGAAGGCAAAAGTTGCTCCTTACGTATTATCAAGAACTCTTGAAGACGGCGGTACACTTTTCGCATTCCTGGTACCATGGTCAGCAGCAGCAATCTACAGCTTCGGTGTACTCGGAGTATCAGCTGTTGAATACTTACCATACGCATTCCTGCCAATTATCTGCCCAATCATGGCAATCATCTGTGCAGTAACAGGTCTCGGCGTTTACGACGTAGACGGCAACATGCTCAAGGGCAAGACTGGCAAGAAGGTAGAATAATCTCCGATAACTTTTGACCAAGTTATATACATAAGAGGGTGAGAACCCAGACAAAACACCTGCCGCCACAGGTGTTTTGTTTTTTGTATTCAGGCGCTTTATGGCATTGGAATTGCTATATTGCAAGGATCGTGCCAAATTTAAAGAATGTATTTTTTTTGTATTTGATTTTGGCAGCGTGTTAAAGCGACGGAGCGCCGTCACCAAGGGCAGATGAGCACTGAAAATTTGTCAAAAAATTGACTAAAACTATCAAATCCTTGAATTTCAAGGCTTTGAGGAACTGCCTCTGAAATGCAATAAATGCAGTGTGTATACAATATAATACGGGGAGTACGCAGATTTTGCACTGTATAAGGAGATTATGTGAAGATGCAGTGTGGCTTATTAACAAAAAACTCTTTACAAATTCTGTTTTCAGCGATATTATATTAGTACCGGTTTTATAATTTCTTATAAAATACTAGGTAAAAAATTTAACCTTAATGTAGGAGGAAAAAAATGAAGAGATTATTTGCAGTTTTAATGTGCTTAGTACTCGTATTCGGTATGGCTGCTTGCGGCGGTCCTTCTGAATCAGGAGAAACTGAAAACGTAGTAACTATCGCAGTAGCGGACGAATTCACAACATTCGACCCAATGGAAACATCCGCAGAAGCTAACCAGATCGTTCAGGACCTCGTATTCGATATGCTTACAGATACAGACCTGACTAAGATGGAAAATGCGGGCGAATTACTCGAATCCTGGGAAATGGTTTCCCCAACTGAATGGAACTTCAAGCTGAAGGAAGGTATCATGTTCTCTGACGGTACTGAATGTAACGTAGACGACGTATTCTTCTCATTCGAAAGAGGTAAGGAACATTCCGCAGCATCCGGTTACATCGCTAAGATGGAATCCTGGGAAAAGATCGACGACTACAACTTCACTATCAAGTTAGTAGGAGCTGGCGACGTTGACTTCAACTACACATTCGCAGCTAACCAGTTATCCGTATTCTCCAAGGAAGCATTCGAATCAATGCCTGAAGAAGACGCGCTTAAGGTTGGTACAGGTCTCTACATGTTCGACGAATTCGTATCCGGCGACCATGTAACTCTTGTAAAGAACGAAAAGTGTACTCTTTACCCACAGACAAATGTTGACAAGTTAGTATTCAAGATGATCCCAGAAGCAGCAGCTAGAATGATCGCTCTTGAAAACGGCGAAGTTGACATGATCATGTCACCAGATGCAACTGACTACGAAAGACTCAGAACAACTGAAGGTTTACAGCTTCTTGAAGTAACTGGACGTACTCAGCACTTCATCTGCTTCAACCAGAAGTCCCCTAACGAATTCATCACAAACCCTGAATTCAGAAAAGCTGTAGCTTACGCTATCGATAAGGACGAAATGATCCTTGCAGCTTGGGACGGCAACGCAGTTAAGTCCACTTCCGTACAGTGCCGTGACGTAGAATTCTACGTAGACTTAGAAGGTATCCCTTACGATGCAGCTAAGGCTCAGGCTATGTTCGAAGAACTCGGCGCAGTTGGTCAGACATTCAAGCTCGTTACATCCGACGCAGCACACCGTGTAAAGATTGCTGAAAACTTCCAGGCTCAGATGGCTGAATACGGAATCACAATCGAATGTGAATTCATGCAGCAGGCAGCTCTTATGGAACTCTGCACATCCGACGGTACAACTTCCGGTACTGAAATCATCGTTATGTCCTGGACTCCAGGTAAGAACGGCGACTACATGTACAGAAATACTACTCACTCCACAGGTGGTAGAAACTACGCTCAGTTCAACGACCCTGAAATCGACGCTTTAATCGACAAGGCAGCTGGTTGTGAAGACAAGGAAGAAAGAGCAGCTCTGTACAAAGAATTACAGGAAACTCTTACATACGACATCGTAGGTTGGATTCCTATCGCACAGCACCAGATTTACGTTGGTTCCAACGACAGAATCGAAGGCGTATTATTACACCCTGCACTTGTTCACTCCTTCAAGTATGTTAGCGTTGTTGAATAATTAAAACGCAGAACACAGTTGAATTGTAGAACAAAATTCTAAAAAGATTTATGCGGGCTCGATTTACTCGGGCCCGTATTAGTAATTAGACAGTTATTAGGAGGGACATTATGATCCGCTATATTGTTAAGCGTATTTTACTCTTGATTCCCGTTATACTGGCCGTTTCCTTCGTAGTGTACTTCCTCATGGACTTAGCACCTGGGGACGTAGTTTCTATGCTGGCTCCACAGGATGCTACTCCTGAACAGATCGAACAGTTAAAGGAAGAACTTAACCTTAATGGTACTCTGATTGAAAGATATGGTCGTTATATTCTTGACCTGCTTCACGGGGACCTTGGTGATTCATATATGCAGAAACGTCCGGTAATGGAACTTTTCGCTGAACGTTTCCCTGCAACATTCAAGCTCGCACTTGCCAGCCAGGTTGTTGCCTTACTTATCGCATTACCACTTGGTATCACAGCAGCAAGACGCCGTGGTACATTAATCGACGGTGCTTCCATGATCACAGCTATGATCGGTGTATCCATGCCATCATTCTGGTTAGCGCTGTTACTTATTATCCTGTTCTCATCCAAGTTAGGAATTCTTCCTTCCGGTGGTGACAACGGATTCGCATCACTTATCATGCCTGCCATTGCATTAGGTACTTCACAGGCAGGTTCCCTTACAAGAATTACAAGATCAGGTATGCTGGATGTACTCAGCTCTGACTACCTGAGAACTGCCCGCGCTAAAGGTGTTCCTGAAAAGACAGTTATCCGTAAGCACGCTCTTAAGAACGCACTTATTCCTATCATCACAATTTTCGGTTCCAACCTTGGTAACGCACTGGGCGGTGCTGTAGCGATTGAAACAGTATTCTCATGGCCTGGCGTAGGTCGTCTGACTACTACTGCTGTAAATCAGCGTGATACAATCCTCGCTACAGGTTGTATCATTATGTTCACCTTATTCCTTAATGTAACGCTCTTGATCGTTGACATTGCTTATGCATTCGTTGACCCTCGTATCAAGGCTCAGTATAGCAAATAGTGAGGTGAGATAAATGACAAAGAAAAATACTACAATTAATGTTGAAAATAAGGAACAATACAAAAAGAGAAGTATGTGGGCCGAAGTATGGCGTAACTACAAGAAGAACCCATCTGCAATGATCGGTCTGGTTATCGTAGTTGCACTGGTTTTAATCGCTGTTTTTGCCCGTATCTACTTCGACTTTGATACTGATATTGTTCAGCAGGATGTACAGAATAAGTTCGCTCATCCAAATGGTGAGCACTGGTTCGGTACTGACCATTATGGCCGTGATGTATTTACCCGTGTACTCTATGGTGCAAGCTACTCACTTATCGTAGGTATTATCTCAGTATCTATTTCCTGCCTCTTAGGTAGTACATTAGGTGTTGTTGCTGCTTACTACGGCGGGATTGTTGAAAACATCATCATGCGTATCTGCGACGTATTCGTAGGTATCCCTTCAATCCTTCTGGGTGTAGCTATCATGTCCGCTTTCGGCCAGAGTATTGCAGTACTTATGTGGGCGATCGGTCTCGTATACGTACCAATGTTTGCCCGTATTGCCCGTGCGGCCGTACTTCCTGTACGTGACCAGGAATATATTGAAGCTGCAAGAGTTATCGGTGTAAAAGACGGTGCTATCATGGTTAAGCACATTCTTCCGAATGCTCTTTCACCAATCATCGTTCAGACTACTATGGGTGTTGCTAACGCAATCCTGACAGCATCCAACTTATCCTTCTTAGGTCTTGGTATTCCTGTACCAGCTCCTGAATGGGGTGCTATGCTGTCTGAATCCCGTAACTACATACGTGACCACGGTTACTTAACAATTTTCCCAGGTCTTGCAATCATGATCACTGTACTTGCCTTCAACCTGATGGGTGACGGTCTTCGTGACGCACTTGACCCTAAGCTGAAGAAGTAGGAGGTAATGTGGTATGAGCGAAAAAGATTTAGTATTAGACCTTAAAAATTTAAATGTAAAATTCGTAACCGAAGATGCAACAGTATATGCTATCAACGGTTTAAACATGGAATTAGAACGTGGTAAAGCCATCGGTCTTGTAGGTGAAACAGGTGCTGGTAAGACAACAACTGCTCTTTCCCTTCTCAGACTGGTACAGTCTCCTCCAGGCGTAGTTGAATGCGACAAGATGGAAATTAACGGCAAGGACGTTCTTACAATGGGCATCAAGGACCTTGAAAGCATGAGAGGTAAGGACATCTCCATGATTTTCCAGGATCCAATGACAGCTCTTAACCCGGTATTCACTGTAGGCGAACAGATTGCAGAATCCGTTTTCTTACATGAAAACTGCACTAAAGAAGAAGCTAACCAGCGTGCAATCGAAATGCTGGAACTCGTAGGTATCCCTGGCGAAAGAGCCGGCGAATATCCTCACCAGTTCTCCGGTGGTATGAAGCAGCGTGTAGTTATAGCTATCGCACTTGCTTGTCACCCACAGCTTCTTATTGCAGACGAACCTACAACAGCTCTGGACGTAACAATTCAGGCTCAGGTTCTTGATATGATGAAAAACCTGCGTGAGCAGTATCAGACTTCCCTGATCATGATTACTCATGACCTTGGTATCGTAGCAGAAATCTGTGACGAAGTAGCAGTAATGTATGCTGGTACAGTAGTAGAAAAGGGTACTCTGGAAGATGTATTCAACCACACTAAGCACCCTTACACAGAAGGTTTATTCAACTCTCTGCCAAATATCAACGACAGAAAGGCGAAGTTAACACCAATCAAGGGTCTTATGCCAGACCCATCAAATCTGCCTGAAGGATGTGCTTTCCACCCAAGATGTCCTTATGCAACTGAAGCTTGTAAGCAGCCTCAGCATCTCAGACAGATTTCAGACACTCACTATGTAGTTTGTGACAGATACAATGAACCAGACTTCCATATTGAGAGAGAGGAGAAATAAGACATGGCAGACGTAATTCTTGAAGTCAAAAATCTGACTAAGCACTTTAAAACTAAACGTGGTCTGCTTCATGCAGTAGACGGCGTAAGCTTTACACTCGAAAGAGGTAAGACTCTCGGTCTTGTAGGCGAATCCGGATGCGGTAAGTCCACAACTGGACGTACTATTCTGCGTCTTATTGAACCAACTGCCGGAGAAACAATCTTCGAAGGAACAGACGTTAACAAGTTAAACGCAAGCCAGCTCAGACATGCGCGTAAAGATATGCAGCTTATCTTCCAGGACCCATATTCATCACTGGACCCTCGTAAGACAGTAAGCCAGATTATCGCTGAACCGCTTCAGGCTAACAAGATCTTCAAGACTAAAGAAGAAATTGAAGCCCGTGTTGAAGAACTTATGGCAACAGTAGGTCTTGCACCTCGTCTGTTCAACACATATCCACACGAACTGGACGGCGGACGTCGTCAGCGTATCGGTATTGCACGTGCACTTGCTATGGACCCTAAGTTCATCATCTGCGACGAACCGGTATCCGCTCTTGACGTATCTATTCAGGCTCAGATCCTGAACCTTCTTAAGGAACTCCAGGAAGAAAGAGGATTATCCTACATCTTCATCACTCACGACCTTTCCGTAGTTAACCATTTCTCCGATGATATCGCAGTAATGTACCTTGGTAAGATCGTTGAAAAGGCTCCTTCCGAAGAACTTTTCGCAAATCCGGTACACCCTTATACTCAGGCTCTTCTTTCCGCTATCCCTGTTCCTGAAATCGGCGAAAAGAGAGAAAGAATCATCATTAAGGGTGAAATCACATCTCCAATCAACCCACCTGATGAATGCAGATTCTACAAGCGTTGTAACTATGCTTGCGACAAATGTAAGTCACTGCCTGAATTACAGGAAATCAAGCCAGGCCATTTCGTAGCCTGCCACAGAATTGGAGAAATCTAATTTAATGTGATTACTATTCCTGACGCATAGTTTTCCGTGCGGCAGACAAGCTCCGGCGGAACCGTAGTTTCTGCCGGAGCTTTTTTTCGCATTAAAAATGTTTTGTTTATACAATCAGTTTATTTGGAGGCATTATTAAAATGATGAATTACAAGCAGGAAGTTCTTATTGCAACTGCTTATGACTTTTATAATCACAGAGAAAATATCCAGTACGACCAACGCAGTATGGACAGATTCATCCAGATGACGCCGCGCCGAAAAAAATTCTTCCCGCCTGAAGCGGCTACTTCCCAGTATGCTCTGCATCTTGACTGCTCAGCATTCTGCTCAGCAGTGTACTATCAGGCTTTCGGCTACGAACTGCCTGCCGATATCACATGGCACATGTACGAAAACATGGAACCGCTGATCTATAAGTACGAAAAGACCTTTGAGGAAACTTTTGCAGACAAGCTGCAGGTTATTTCTGACTTTGCGGCAGCACTGGAACCTGGCGACCTGATTACCATGCTTCATCAGGGTGTGTCAGGACATATCATGCTGTATCTTGGCGAAGGCAAGTTCATGCACAGCGTTCCTTACACAAGAGGTACAGACGACAGCTACGACTATGCAGCAAGATTCGACAAAAAGAACCGTTTGGGCATATCAATAAATGATGTTGCTGATCTTACTGCAATAGTTGAAGGTGAAGATGCGGCAGATCCTGCAAACTTCCCTCGCTATAATTTCTTCTCCGGAAGAGAAACATGCATCGCAATTCACCGTCCGCTTGATATTGTGGGCGAACCTACAGAGCAGGCAAAGCTGAGAGTAGGCAGCTGCAAAGGACTTGTCTGCGGAGTTGAGAGCTCCCATCCGGGCGGACAGAATGCAGCTCTGGGAGATACTGTGGAATACAGAGTAAAGGTTAAGAACCTCAATGAAGAATCACGCAGTGTGGCTGTGGAATTCGAAGCACCTGAATGTACATCGTTTATTTGCGATGAAACTCTGCAGACTGAAATCGCAGCGGGAGAAGAAAAAATCTTTGTATTTGCAGTAACTGTTGAAGACGATTCCGCTTACTGGCTTGAGCCACCGTATGTTGCTGTAAACGGCCTTGAAATCCATGCAAAGAAAGTTCTTCTGGGCAAAGAATTCAGCGAAGCAGACAAGGCAGCGGTAGTTGCAGACATGAGAGATGAAATCGCTCTCGGTGCAAATGCTGTGGAAGCTGCAGCAAAGGTTTATGCAGATTACGGCATTGAAATGAGCCCTTGCAAGAAGGACTACATAAAGAAGCTTTTCTATCATTTTGATACCTGCGCAAGAACTGATAACAATATTCTGGTGCGCCGCCAGCAGCAGCCATATAAGGACATGTGTCCTTACGGACTTTTCGGCGGCAAAGGCGTGGTAACAGGAGAAATCAGTTACAATCACGACATCAGAACCACTGAAATCAGAGCCTGCGACCTTATGGCAGGGGATCTTATTCTCTGCTGCAACGATGCTTTCGGCAAGCAGACATATGCCATGTTCTTTACCGGTGAAAGCCTTATCGGCCCGGTTGAAGCAGGACTGGCTCCGAAGGAAATCAGCGGAGAAGAAATGAATGCCTTTATCAACAGCCTTTTTGGCAGATTCTGTTTCATCGTGCTCAGACCTTGGCTCAGAGCTTAAGGCCCGGCACTGAAAATAAATAAAACAATTAATTAATAAAAAACAATAATAGACGGAGGTGACGCTATTATGCATTACGAAACCACATACAAATTAGAGGATTTCGTCCTCAACACAAAATGGGAAGACCTTCCTGAAGAAGTACAGGAAAGACTTAAAGGCTGCCTTGTTGACTTAATGGGCGCGCTGGTTGTAGGAAGCCGCAGCGAACAGTTCAAGGTTGGTCTTAAGGTTGCAGAAAGCCTTTTCCACAGAGGAGAAAGAGAAATTCCTGTAGTAGGTTCCGACGAAAAGTTTAACATGTTCGGTGCTGCAGCAGCAATGGGACATTCATCCAACGCATACGACATCGATGACGGTCACAATATGACACGTGCACATCCCGGCACTTCTTTCATCGGCGGTATTCTTGCAGCTGCATACGAAAAGAACCTTTCAAGAGACGAAATGCTTGCAGTAATGGATGTTGCTTATGAAGTAACTATCCGCGGCGGCGCAGCTATGATGGAATACTACAACTTCGCTCACTCCAGCGGTACATTCGGTACTCTCGGCGTGGCTGCAGGTGTAGGCCGTATCTACGGTTTCACAAGAGAAGAACTGAACAATGTTCTTTCCATCGCAGACTTCAACGCACCACTGGTTCCTGGTATCAGAAGTGTTGAATATCCTTCCATGAACAAGGACGGTGTACCTTTCGGCGTAATGATCGGCCTCCTTGCTCTTCAGGCGCACATGATGGGCTTCGAAGGCAACAAGAACCTTCTTGAATCCGACGAACACGGCCACTTCCTCGATGACCTGGGAACAAAGCACCAGGTAATGGATCTTTACTTCAAGCCTTACACATGCTGCAGATGGGGCCATCCTGCAATCGACGCATGTCTTGAAATCTTAAACGACCACAACCTGACAGCAGAAGATATCGAAAAGTGCAAGATCCAGACTTTCGAAAGAGCAACTCTGCTTTCCAAGATCGTTCCTAAGGCAGTAGACGAAGCTCAGTACAACATTGCTTACCCTGTAGCAGCAGCTCTTATCTACAAGGATTTCGGTTTTGCACAGGTTCGTAAGGAAAGCCTGGGCGACCCTGCAGTAGTTGAAATGATGAAGAAGCTTGAATTCGAAGTAGACCCTGAATTCGACGCACTCTTCCCAGCAAAGAGATTCTGCCGTGCTGAAATCACAACTAAGGACGGAAGAGTATTCAGATCCAGCGACTGCGAACCTCGTGGCGAAGCTCACGAAAACATCAGCGTTGACTGGCTTGCTGACAAGTTCAGAAGAATCACAGGTTCCCTTCTTACTTCTGAAGGACAGGAAAAAGTTCTTGCGATGATCTGCGGTAAGGAAAATGTTCCTGTAAGAGCAATCGTTGACGAAATCAATAAGAAAGAATACTGGAAAGACCTCTAAAATCGGCTTGTCACATAATGGCAAAAGTGCTATAATTAATAATAGCGGAAAATGTTCAAAGTCTGCATTTTTGCGCTTAAACCCTTGACAAAGGTATTGTCCGGGGATAAAGTTAAATTAACAAAATCTAAAAAAATTCTTTATTCATGAAAAGGAGAAGAAGAACGATGAAATTTGGTGTATTAAAAGATATTAAAGTTGGTGAATACAGAGTAATCGCAACACCTGCAGAAGTTGGTGCTATCGTAGGCGACGGTCACGAAGTATACGTAGCAAGCAACGCTGGTGCAGCGGCTGGTTTCCCAGATGAAGAATATGCAGCAGCAGGCGCAACAATCCTCGCTACTAACGAAGAAATCTGGGCAACTTGTGATTTCGTAGCTAAGGTTAAGGAAATCGAAGCTTCCGAATACGATCTCATGAGAGAAGGCCAGTACATTTACACTTGTATTCACCCAGCAGGACACAGAGAAGAAGTTGACGCACTTCTTGAAAAGAAAGTTATCTCCATCACAGCAGAAGACTCCCACAGATATGGTTCCCCTAACTGCGAAGCTGCAGGTAAGGGCGGTGCATTCATGGGTCTCTGGGCTATGTGCTCCACTAACGGTGGCTGCGGTAAGTTCGTTTCCGGTCTTGGCGCTGCTCCTGGTATCAAGGCTCTCGTATGCGGCTGCGGTACTGTAGGTAAGGCTGCTATCGAAGTTCTTCAGACAATGGGTGCATGGGTAACTGTTGCTGATATCAACATCGGTGCTTTAAGAGACATCGCTACTAAGTACGATGGTAAGGTTAACACAATCATCTCCAACAAGTACAACATCGCTAAGGAACTTCCTACAACTGACTTAGTTGTTAACTGCGTAAGATGGCCAAAGAATGCTACTGAACCAATGATCTCCAGAGAAATGGTAAGATCCATGAGAAAGGGTTCCGTAATCGTTGACGTTTCCAACGACGAAGGTTGTATCGATACTTTCCACGAAACTACTCACGAAGATCCTATCTACATTGAAGAAGGCGTAGTACACTACTGCGTATCCAACATCCCTGGTGCATTTGCTGGTTCCACATCCCAGGCTTATGCTGCAGGTGTTCTTCACCACTTCAGAAACATCATGAACTTAGGTCTTGCAGAAGCTTGCGTAAGAGATGGTTACCTCAGAAGATCCTTAACTACATACAAGGGTTACCTCACTCACGAAGAAACATCCGGTATCCAGAACAGACCATGGGTTAAGCCAGAAGTTATCTTAGGAATTGCAGACAGACAGCTCGACTACGCTCCAGCTCCAACTGTAACTAAGTCCGATAACTTCTACGAAGAATTCAAATAAGAATTAACTGAATTACATAAGAGGCAGCCTTGATAAAGGGCAGCCTTTTGTATAAGGAGAAAACCATGGTAACAATCGGATTTACAGGTGACATTATATTTTCATCCAAATATTTCAAAGAAAGCTGGCAGAAAGAAGATCTGTTTGATCAGGGAATCAAAGACTACCTGAAGGAAGCAGATTATGTGGTGGCCAATGTGGAGGCTCCCATGACCAGTGCTGCAGGGGGAAGCGGGGGATCAATCAGCCATGCCAACCCGCCTGAGTCCATAGTGCGGTTAAATGACCTCAACGCCAACATCTGGAATCTTGCAAACAATCATGCAATGGACTGCGGGCCTGAGGGCGTGAGCGACACTATTGCCCTTGCGGAAGCAAACGGTATCAGACATTTCGGTGCAGGTATGAATGAAGAGCATGCGGGCAGAATAGTAGAACTGGACGAAGCAGGCGGAATAGGCATGTTCGGTGTGGTTTATTATAAGGATTTCCTCAAGGCAGGTGTTGACAAACCGGGCTGTATTACTTATGATGAACCCGAAAAAATCAGGGCAATCATTGAAAAAATCAAAGAGAAAAATCGCTGGTGCGTGCTGGTGGTTCACGGCGGTGAGGAATTCGCAAGCATGCCGCTGCCATATGTGCGCAGGCTTTATCATAAGTTCCTTGAATATGGAGCAGATGCAATCGTGTCACATCACTCCCATACACTTCAGAATTACGAAAAAGTAGGCGACAAGATGATTTTTTATTCCCTGGGAAATCTTGTATGCGACACTGATTATCAGCGTCTGCAGAAACATACCCAGGAAGGCGCCCTTATCAGACTGACTTTTGACGAAGAAAAATATACCTGGGATTACCACGGAACAAAGATTGACAGGCAGGAACATAAAGTAGTAAGCTGTGAGCCGACTGCAATTTTTACCAACATCGGTGAAGAACAGTTCAGAAAGCTCTGGCCTCTTGGTGCCTGGAATTATTGCAAGACTGACAGAATCGCCAGCATATATTTCAACCCGCACAAGGCTGATTTCACAGCTTTGCAGTGGATTCAGAACGACATCAGCTGGTTCGGAAAGAATATTGCAATGGAACTTCTCCGTGGCCGCCTTCTTTACCGTCTCGGATTGTGGCGCTCCGCGGACAAAAAACTTGTGGAATACCTGCTGGAATAATATAAATAATAAAAACTCAGACCTCCTGAAATACTAATTAAAACAGTATTAAGGAGGTTTTTTTATGCAGTACAGAACAGACCTGGCCGTTGAAGTGGATGCTCTCCTTGCAGAGGCACGGCAGCAGGCACAGGGATATATAAAGAAACAGAGTCAGATTGATGAGGATATTTCAGTAACAGAAATTAAGATTACCACAGAAGAAGGCGAGAGGACTTTCGGGAAACCACGGGGGACATATACCACGCTGGAAGTGGAGGGAGTTCTTGAAGAAAAAAACGATATAATCATGCGGGCTGCCCGGGCACTGGCTGCGGAACTTAAAAAATTGATTAAATTCGACTATTTCCTCAAAGTGCTGGTAGTGGGTCTGGGCAATGAAAAGGTAACGCCGGACAGTCTGGGACCTCATACGGTAGATAAGGTGAAGATAACTTCTCACCTGTTCAAGATTTTTGAATGCGACGGGGACTGGGAAATGGCCAATGTGAGCGGTTTCAATCCGTCGGTTACCGGGGTTACAGGTATGGAAACGGCAGAGCTTATTGAGCGCGCTGTGAGCCTTGTGAAACCTGACGTGGTAATTGCTGTTGATTCTCTGGCGGCTAAAGACATGAGCCGTATGAGTACCACCATTCAGGTCTGCGATACGGGCATTGCACCGGGAGCTGGTATGGGCAACAACCGGAAGGAAATCAACGAGGCCGGACTCGGGTGCAGAGTGATTGCAATAGGAGTTCCCACAGTGATAGACTCGCGGACACTTCTCATGGAAGCAGCAGAAGAAATCAAAGACTGGGATGTGGAAGAATACATCCGGCAAAAAGAACTGGACATGATTGTAACGTCCACTGATATTGACCAGATTATAAAGAATTTTTCTGAGATAATTGCAAATGCCATAAATATTACTCTCCATCCTGGCATATATTCTTAGCAGAGAATATTTCGGCGGAGGGGTATGTGAAAAAGGGTTTTGTAACTTTGTTTCTGGGGATTTATGTGCTGAGCACAATATTTTTTTATGATAATGGAGAACTGGAAGAGGTTCATGTGAGTGCGGCTGATTTCGGGGTTATGTGTATTTCGGCTGCCTATCCTGGACTTTCTCTGGAAATGGAAGCGGAAACATCTCCTGAGGTGGAAACGGTAAAAAGAGATGTGGAGCCTTTGCAGGTGGTCACAAGTGATTATGAGGAAAAACCGGAGCCTGTGGTCTTCGGTGATGAGCCGGCAGTTCTCATAGTTCACACTCATGCAACCGAATCATACCTTCCGGCTTCAGACGGCAATTACCATACCAAGGCTCAGGAAAACAGCGTCCGGGATGTGGGAAATGTCCTTGCGAAGACTCTTGAGGCAAACGGCATTGCATCGGTCCACGACCAGACACTTCACGACAGCCCGTCATATAACCAGTCCTACAGCAGGTCTTACGATACAACGGCAGAACTCCTGGAAAAATACCCGTCGATAATATGCGTAATAGACCTGCACCGTGATGCCATCGCATCTGATGCTCCTGCAGCAACAGTGTCAGTTGCAGGAAAGACCTGTGCAAAATATTCCTATGTAATCAGTACCGAGGTGGAAACCTATGGAGATAATCTTAAATTTATAAACGCCATGAACAATACGGCGGCAGAGAATTTTGCAGGCTTTACGGGCAAAGTTCTGGAGCGGGGATACAGGTATAATCAGAACCTTTCTTCCCGATACATGCTCCTTGAAATCGGTTATAACAGGAACGATATAACGGAGGCAAGGAACACAGCGGAAATTTTTGGTGAAATCCTGGCAGAGACCCTCAAGGCAGGATACTGAAGAATGCTTACTTTAAGCGTTCTTTTTGTTTTTTTGCTTTTTTACTGGAATATATGTAAGTTTTGGCTTATAATAAAGAAAAACAGCCCTCTGAAGGAGGGCAGTGACGGTAAAGAAAGGAAAGACATCATGGCAGGATATCCAAGAGTGGAAATAAACTTAGAAAAAATCAGACACAATGCTAAGAATCTTTGTGAAATGTGTGCGGAGCAGGGCGTTAAGCTTACAGGCGTTATCAAAGGTGTAAACGGCATGCCTGAAGTAATGAAAGTAATCGATGAAAGCCCGGTTATGTCCATGGCATCATCACGTATCGAGCATCTGGAAGCAGCAGTAAAGATGGGATGCAAGAAGCCTATGATGCTCATCAGAATGCCTATGCTCAGCGAAATTGAGCAGGTAATCACATATACAGACTACAGCCTTAACACTGAAATGACTGTTATTGAAGCTCTTAACAAAGAAGCTGAAAAGCAGGGCAAGATTCACAAGGTAGTAATCATGGCTGACACAGGCGACCTCCGTGAAGGTTACTGGGACAAGCAGGAAATGATCCGTGATATTTTATATATCGAAAAAGAACTTAAGAATATTGAATTTGCAGGTATCGGAACTAATCTTGGATGTTACGGCAGCGTGCAGCCTACAGTAGCCAAGCTCACAGAACTTTCAGATCTGGCAAAGGAAGTTGAAGCTGCAGTGGGCCATCCTCTTGAAATCGTTTCCGGCGGTGCAAGCGGAAGTATTGCAAGAATCCTTGAAAAGAATATGCCTGAAGGAATCAATCATCTGAGAGTGGGTGGTGAAATGATCAACGCTTATGCAATGCATTTCCTCCGCGGATATGACATGCCAAACACCAAGTTCCACCCATTCAAAATTAAGGCCGAAATCATCGAAATCAAGGACAAACCTACATATCCTGTGGGCGAACTGGGAGTTTACTTCCTGGGCGGCACTCCTGCATATGTGGACAGAGGTATCCGTAAGAGAGCAATCATTGCACTGGGCCGCCTTGACTACGGCGATCCGTCAACTCTTATCATTGACGAACCTGGCGTTGAAGTAATCGGTGCTTCCAGCGACCATACAATCCTGGACGTTCAGGATGCAGAAAAAGAATACAAGGTAGGCGATATCGTAACTTTCACTGTAAGATACGCACAGATGATGTATGTTACAATGAGCCCTACTGTAAAGAAAGTTTTCGTAGAAGGTGAATAATCAGACGCGCTGAAAACAATTATAGAAACGGACACATTATGGCAAAATTCGACGCAGGACAATTTACTAAAAACACCGGCAGGCTGATGAAAGGTGCTGCTGCACTGGTTGCAGCGGCTGCTTTTGCTGTGGCTTCCATGACGGCGCCGCCGCCCGATGATGTGAAAATGGCAGAGGAACTGTTTTCTGCCCCGGCTCCTGTGGTGATGACCATTGATGAAGTGGACGAGGCCATAGTGGAGGAATCTGCTGAAGAAGAAAAAGGAAAAAAGATGGGACTCTTCACCCGCATAAAACTGGCATTTTACAGTTTATGTGCAGCTTTTTCTGCCTGGGTTGCCCACAAAATACCTTGGAAGAAGATTTTTAACAAGCGGAACTTTTACATAGTCCTGACGTTGGTATGTCTGGGATTAGCCGCGTACTACCTGCTTCCGCTGGTATGGGAAGAATGTCCGTTTTAGGCTGAATTAAAAAAATATGAATCCGGTACATGAATGAAGTCTGTACCGGATTTTTGTTTGGGAATAAAAGCGGAAACTATGCACAGAATATTAAAAAAAGACAAAGGAGAAATTGATATGAAGAGATTGATTGCCATATTATTATGTTTTGTGGTTGTTATCGGCTGCACAGCCTGCGGAAACAGGACTGATGAGGAACTGCTGCCTGAAGATAATCAGGGAAGTGAAGTATATCCGCTGCCCGATCACATTGAGGCGGTCACAGTAGAGAATCCTGTGACATATATGATTGTTTCCACAGTGAAAAAAGCAGGAGAGCCTGTATCACTTACTGCAAATCTGGATGAAAACGGTCAGGGACACGTGGAATATGTGGGTGGTGAAAAGAAGGTTGCAACCTTTGAACCAGAAGTTCTCCACGGAATCACAGAAAAGCTTCAGAAATCAGGGCTTCTGGATTTTGACGGGCAGAGCCAGCAGACAGAAGGCGAAGCTTACGCATCGCTCTATGTGGAATATGAGGATGGCAGCACCGCTTCTGCAGATTTTACAGGAGAGGTTCCTGAAAAGTTCAGAGAAGGTTACGATGCACTGGAAGAATATTTTAAAGATCTCACAAAAGATGTGCCGGTCTATGTACCGCAGCCGGAAGTTGTGGGAACTGTAAACAGCGAAGTTCTGGCAGAAATGCACAGAATTCTCAGCAAGTCTGAAATTGAAGCGGTTGATACTCTGACAATCACCGATATACCTGTGGATGAAAACTTTGCCCAGGCGGCTGGTCTTTCTTCGGCAGAAGGTATTACCAGCGGTACAAGCTGCGCACCGATGATGCTTTCCACCGCATATTCCTTTGTGATTGTTACCGTGGAAGATGATGACGATACTGATGATGTCTGTGACGACTTTGCGAAGAATATGGAATGGAACAAGTGGGTGTGCGTGTCTGCAAGCAATGGTCTTGTGGCTGAAAAGGGCAACATGGCTCTCTGCCTCATGGGAACCGGTGACTTCTATGATAAAACTGCCAATGCAATCAAAGCAGCAGGCTGGGATGATATCGAGGAACTTAAAAACCCTGATATGTAGGCGGCGCGGCTATGAAAAACTTCAGAGACTGCATTATCATAATGACTATTTTTTTCCTGGCAGCCCTGGCTTTCCTTGAAGTGGACAGGCGCTGCTCGGGAATGTATAACCGGGAAGGCAGGCTGGAAGCGGCAGCAGTAAGCGCCGTAACTATGGTATCAGAAAACTAAAAATGTATTGAAATTCCACACATTATGCTTTAAAATATATATTGGGTTTGTATAACCCCAATTCTAAAACAGATGTGAGGACAATATGGACTATCAGAAATATATAAGAAATTTCAGCATTATCGCGCACATTGACCACGGTAAATCCACACTGGCGGACAGACTTATCGAAAAGACCGGTCTTGTTGCCCAGCGTGACATGAAGGCCCAGTTTCTTGACAACATGGACCTGGAAAGAGAAAGAGGCATCACAATCAAGCTTCAGACTACCAGACTGGTTCATAAAAGTGCAGATGGTAATGAATATATCTACAACCTTATCGACACGCCGGGACATGTGGACTTTAACTACGAAGTATCACGAAGCCTGGCTGCGTGCGAAGGGGCAGTGCTTGTTGTAGACGCAACCCAGGGGGTTGAAGCACAGACACTTGCCAATGTTTATCTGGCTCTCGATGAAGACCTGGAAATCCTTCCGGTTCTTAACAAAATCGACCTGGCTTCAGCGCGCCCTGACGAAATCAAGGAAGAAATAGAAGAAGTTATCGGCCTTGATGCCAGCGAAGCACCGCTGATTTCCGCAAAGGAAGGTATCGGTATCGAAGAACTTCTTGAAGAAATCGCAAAGGCAATACCGGCACCTACAGGAAACCCTGACGGCAAGCTTAAGGCACTGATTTTTGACTCCAAGTACGACAACTACAAGGGTGTTATCATTTATACAAGAGTCTTTGACGGTCAGGTCAAGAAGGGCGACATTATCCGCCTTATGAACACAGGTAAGAAGTATGAAGTTACTGAAGTAGGCGTATGCGCACCGAACCCTGTACCTACTGACATTTTAAGAGCCGGTGAAGTAGGATATATCTGCGGAAGTATCAAGCAGGTTTCCGATGCCCGCGTAGGTGACACAATCACTCTGGACAAGGACCCTGCAGCAGAACCAATGCCTGGCTACAAAAAAGCTCAGTCCATGGTATACTGCGGTATCTACCCTGCAGAAGGTGAAAAGTACGAAAACGTAAAAGACGCTCTTGAAAAACTTCAGGTAAACGATGCTGCTTTCCACTTTGAACCTGAAACTTCCCAGGCCCTGGGCTTCGGTTTCAGATGCGGTTTCCTGGGACTTCTCCACATGGAAATCATCGTTGAAAGACTTGAAAGAGAATTCGACCTTGGTGTAATCACAACATCACCGAGCGTAGTATATAAAGTTGTAAGAACTGACGGCGAAGTTGAAATGATTTCCAACCCGTCAAATCTTCCTGCACCACAGGAAATCGACCATATCGAAGAACCTATGGTAAAGGCCGATGTTATGATTCCGAACGAGTATGTAGGAAGCATTATGGAACTTTGTCAGGAACGCCGCGGTAAGCTGATTCACATGGAGTACATCACTCCGACAAGAGTTCAGCTTCACTACGAAATGCCGCTCAATGAAGTAATTTACGACTTCTTTGACGCCCTCAAGTCCAAGACAAGAGGTTACGGTTCCCTCGACTACGAATTTGACCGTTACGAAAAATCACAGGTTGTGAAGATGGACGTACTTCTTAACCGTGACCTTGTGGACGCTTTCTCAATGATCGTTCACGAGTCCAAAGCTTATGCAAGAGGACGTTTCGTATGCGAAAAACTGAAGGAAATCATCCCTATGCATCAGTTCGAAGTGCCTATCCAGGCAGCCATCGGACAGAAGGTAATCGCCCGTGAAACCGTAAAGGCTTTCCGTAAGGACGTAATTGCCAAGTGCTACGGCGGCGACATTTCCCGTAAGAAAAAACTTCTTGAAAAACAGAAGGAAGGTAAGAAGAGAATGCGTCAGTTCGGTACTGTAGAAGTTCCGCAGGAAGCTTTCACAGCGGTACTGAAGTATGACGAAAACAAATAGACTACCGGAGGAATATAAAATGCAGAAACTTGGTATTTACATTCACATACCGTTCTGCCTGCGCAAGTGTCCCTACTGCGACTTTTATTCCACGGCCAGCCATGATAAGGAAACAAGAGAGCGCTTTTTAAGCGCTCTTTGCAAAGAAATAAGTTTTTACGGCGGACGCTACGGAAAAGACAGAGAAGTTGACACTGTGTTTTTCGGCGGCGGAACTCCCAGCATTCTGGAGGCCGGCGAAGTTTGCCGGATTATGTCGGAACTGCGCAGAAACTTCCACATAGCAGAAGATGCTGAGATTTCCATGGAATGCAACCCGGCAACCGCCAGTTACGAAAAGCTGGCGGCTTACAGAACGGCAGGGGTAAACCGGCTGAGCATCGGTGCACAGTCATTTGACGATGATGTGCTGAAGACACTGGGCAGGCTTCACGATGTTAAGGCAACCAGAAAGACAGTGGCAGCTGCGCGCAGGGCAGGCTTTGAAAATATCAGCCTTGACCTGATGTTCGGGATACCGGGGCAGAGTCATGAAACCTGGCAGGAAACTGTAAAGCAGGCTATTGACCTCAGGCCGCAGCATATTTCCCTGTACAGCCTGGAGTTCATGGAAGGAACTCCTTTCTGGAAAATGAGGGAGTCGGGGACCATGGCTGAAACTGAAGCTGAAGAGGACCGGAGAATGTATGAAGAGGCCCTTGCAATTATGGCCGGTGCGGGATACCATCAGTACGAAATTTCCAACGTGGCGCAGCCGGGCAGGGAATGCAGGCACAATCTGAAATACTGGAATCTGGACGATTATCTGGGCTTCGGAGCGTCTGCACATTCCTTTATTGAAAACATCCGCCGCAGCAACACGGACAAGCTTGAGGTGTACTGCGAAGCAATGGAAACGGGCGACTTCAGCGGGGCTGTGGATTTCAGTACAGAAAACACTTTCATGGATAATGTGGCTGAGTACATGTTTACAGGGCTGAGAAAGAATGAAGGCATTGACCTTGAGGCTTTCCTAAAAAAATTCGGACGCAGCCTCTGGGAAATTTACGGTCCGGAATGCAGGGCGGAATTTGAAGAATATGTAAAGGGCGGCTTTGCTGAAGAGACTGAAAGAAGGGTGAGACTGACCCTTGAAGGAATGAATATATCAAATCGTATAATGGCGATTTTCGTTTAAAAGGAGGAATATCATGGGCAGATATATTATGGCGCTGGACCAGGGAACCACAAGCTCCCGCTGCATTATCTACGATAAGAAGGGCAATATGGTCAGCGTGGCACAGAAAGAGTTCACTCAGATTTATCCCAAGGCTGGCTGGGTTGAACACGATGCCATGGAAATCTGGTCTACACAGATGGGGGTTGCCCAGGAAGCACTCCTCAAAATCAACTGTACATACGAAGATATCGAGGCCATCGGTATCACAAACCAGCGTGAAACTACTGTAGTGTGGGACAAGGATACAGGCATTCCGATCTGCAATGCAATAGTATGGCAGTGCAGAAGAACTGCTGAATACTGCGATGAACTGGCGGCACAGGGCTACGGCGATATGATCAGAAACAAGACAGGCCTGCTTATCGACGCATATTTCAGCGGTACCAAGCTTAAATGGATTCTCGACAATGTACCCGGTGCACGTCAGAAAGCCGATGCAGGGAAACTTCTTTTCGGAACCATCGAAACCTGGCTCATCTGGAAACTGACTGAAGGAAAGGTACACGTAACTGACTATTCCAACGCTTCCAGAACCATGATGTTCAATATCAATACTCTTCAGTGGGATGATGAAATTCTTGAAATTCTGGAGATTCCGAAGTCTATGCTTCCTGAACCTAAACCATCCAGCTGCATTTACGGTGAGTCAGCAACTACAATTTTCGGCGGCCCTGTTAAAATTGCAGGGGCAGCAGGTGACCAGCAGGCGGCACTTTTCGGCCAGACATGCTTTACTGCCGGCGAAGGAAAGAATACATACGGTACAGGGGCTTTCCTCCTTATCAATACGGGAGAAAAACCTGTTTTCTCCAAGAACGGTCTGGTAACGACTATTGCGTGGGGTCTTGACGGTAAGGTCAATTACGCTCTGGAAGGTTCAGTGTTCGTGTGCGGCGCAGCGGTCCAGTGGCTCAGAGACGAGCTTGACATAATTGAAAGCTCACCTCAGTCAGAAAAAATGGCGAAAAAAGTTCCTGACAACGGCGGTGTGTATGTAGTACCTGCCTTTGTTGGCCTGGGTGCTCCGTACTGGGATCCGTATGCCCGCGGCGCAGTTCTTGGAATCACACGCGGCTCCAACAAGTACCATCTGGTGAGAGCGACGCTGGAATCCATGGCATACCAGACAAAGGACTTAATCGATGCAATGATCGAGGACCTGGGTGAAAGCCTGGTGGCTCTGAAAGTAGACGGCGGCGCATGTGCAAACAATTTCCTCATGCAGTTCCAGTCAGACATTCTGGGCTGCGAAGTGAAGCGACCTGTGTGCATTGAAACCACTTCTCTCGGAGCAGCATATCTTGCTGGCCTTGCGACAGGTTACTGGGAAAGCAAAGAGGACGTTATAGAAAACTGGCAGGTTGAGAGAACTTTCAGTCCTGATATGGACGAGGCCCAGAAAACTGAACTCCTTGCAGGCTGGAAAAAGGCTGTGGGCTGTGTAAAAGGCTGGGCAAAATAATAACAGTAAAATACAATGATAAAGTAAAAAATGCCTTCCGGCTGAGTGCCGGAGGGCATTTTTTTGACTGACTACTCTACTCTCACTGATAATTTTACCAGGTAGTTATAATACCCGTCTGTAGCAAGGTCATCGAGAATCACATCCTCGTAGAAATGATCTCCTGCAGTAAGACCGTGAGCCCGGGCGTATTCCAGCAGCTTCAGACAGTTGGCATGGATGTTGGTGTAGCCTTGATTGTCGTAGATGGCGATATAGTTGCCTCCGCGGTCAAAGGCCGCATCGGTGATGCCTGCCTGACGAAGCTCGTCGGGGTGAACCACGGTGTAGAATTTATCGTATTTGTAACCGGTCTTGGTAACTGAAGAAGCTGGTATCATGGCGCCTATAGGATAGGCACTGTAAAGCCCCAGATTGTGGCAGAAAGCGAAGTGGTCGCCTACTGCCTCCATAATCTGCTTTTCATCATCGGCACCTTTGTAGTCGGTAGTGACCATGAATTCGTCAGGAGCATTTTCAAATATGATTTCGCCGATTGGGGCGCTGAGCCCTTCCTGGGTAGTCCGTATTTTTGTTTCTATATATTTTTTTGACCATTGTAAATAGGCGATTTTGCTGTCGACCTGCTGGCGTTTGGACTGAAGCAGGGATATGAGACTTTCAGGAGAACGCCGGTCCATGTGTTCTTTGATTTCTGCTATGCTGACATCCAGTTCGCGGAGCATTGAAATTACTGCGAAGGTTTCAAGCTGGGCAAATGAATAGTAGCGGTAGCCGTTTTCACCGGTCACATCGGGGCGGAAAATGCCGCACTGGTCGTAGTGAAAGAGTGTCTGCTTCTTTACGCCGAAAATGCGGGCGAATTCACCGGTGGTAAAGTATTCTTTATTCTTTTTCATGGGTGCCTCCTTGCTGTAATATTTGTATTTTATGGTTCAGACAAGCGGTTTTGCAGCAGCATTCACTAAGTCCTCGTCGCAGGAAATAACTAAGCTCTTTGCTTTATTCGCGGGAAATTAAACAAACTCGCCTGCGGCTCAGACAGTGTTTAATTCCAAGCCACTCATATTCGCAAAATCGCTTGTCATTTCAAGCTGCTCCTGCGGAAAACGTTCATTGCTGCTGCAAAACCGCTTGTCTGAACTATAATTACAAACTATACAGTAACAGTATACCATGGGAACGCAGGAAACTGCCACAAAAATTTTCCACAAAGGGCTGTAAATGGTGTATAATAACTATATCTATACGAAAAAAGAACGGAGGACTTGCTGATGGAGTACATACAGATTGATATAAACGTAAACAGAGAAGGAATTGAGCCGGTGGTTTCTGCCCTCATGGAAGTGGGAATCACTGACGTGGTGATTGAAGACCCGGCCGACATCGACGACCTTCTCAACAAGGAAAATGATTATGAGTGGGACTATATTGATGACAGCGTCCTTGAACTTAAGAATCAGGAACCTAAGGTAACTGTGTATCTGGAGGATGATGAAGAGGGACGCGCAAAGGCTGAAAATGCCCGCAGTGCTGTTGACGGGCTGAAAAGTGCGGCGGCAGCAGGAGTTTTCGGCGAAGGTATTGATCTGGGGCCTCTGAGCGTTGAAATTAGAACAGATGACGACAGCGAATGGAAGGATAAATGGAAAGAATATTTCAAGCCTTCAAAGATCAGCAGATCAATCGTTGTAAAGCCTACGTGGGAAGAGTATACAGCAAAGGAAGATGAAAAGGTTCTGGAAATTGACCCGGGCATGGCTTTCGGTACAGGTACTCACGAAACCACATCATTATGTGTGCGCCTCATGGAAGATTATATGAAACCAGGCGACAAAGTTCTCGATGTAGGCTGCGGCAGCGGAATCCTGGCAATTGTAGGTGCAATGCTGGGAGCAGGAGAGGTTCTTGGGGTCGAAATTGACCCTGTGGCTGTCGAAATTGCTCAGGAGAATATCTTGCTCAACAAAGTGGAAAACGTGGCCAGAGCGCAATTTGGCGACCTCACAAAGGGCATTGATTTCAAGGCTGATGTAGTGGTTGCGAACCTTATGGCAGACCTGGTTATGCTGCTCAGCAAAGACGTTGCCAAGCACATGCTTCCTGGCGCAAAGTACATTTCTTCCGGTATTCTGGTTGAAAAGGCACCTGTGGTTGCTGGCTGCATGAAAGACCTTGGATTTAAGATTCTTGAGATAAAAGAAGACGGCATGTGGTGTGCAATCGTTGCTGAACTGTAGAAAGAAAGGACTGAACTGATGAGCAAATTCTTTGTGGATCCGTCTGCAATCAGCGGCTCCCATATTTACATCGAGAATAAAAATGACCTGCATCATCTGACCAAGGTTCTCCGCGGCAAGGTGGGCATGAAAATAGATATTTCTGACGGAGACGAGTGGGAGTACGAAACAGAGCTTGAAGAACTGACAGCTGACTGCGCCACACTTAAAATACTGGACAAGCAGAAATTTGCTTCCGAACCGGAAGTGCGCGTCACACTGTTCCAGGGAGTACCCAAGTCGTCCAAGATGGAAACGGTAATCCAGAAAACCGTTGAAATCGGTGTGGATTCCATAGTGCCGGTTTTCATGGAAAGAACAGTGGTAGTGGAAAAGGGCAATTTCGGCAAGAAGCTGGACCGCTGGCAGAAAATCGCTGACGAAGCAGTAAAACAGTGCAAGCGGGGCATCATACCGCAGGTGCGTGAAAACTGTACTTTTAAAGAAATGATGAACCAGCTGGACGATTATGATCTTGTAATCTGTCCGTATGAAAACGAAGACGGCTATTCTATGAAAGACTGCCTGCGTAAGGCGGCGGAAGGTGGGAATGCGCCAAAGAAAGTGGCTATCATCATCGGGCCTGAAGGCGGTTTTGCCGATAAAGAAATAGACGCGCTGAAAGATGCCGGCGCAGAAATAGTAACGCTTGGAAAAACAATTCTCCGCACAGAAACAGCAGGACTTGTGGCGCTGACTATGGTCATGTACGAACTGGAACTGTAGATTATGGTAAAAAAATCGGGAACTTTCCGGACCTCAGAGGGTCTGAAAAAGTTCCCGTTTTTAATTGGTTATTCTGTGCCTTTTTCAGCGAGATGTTTTTTGAAGGCCTCAAAAGTTCTGTCGCTGATAACGTGCTCCATCTTGCAGGCATCGTTGGATGCAGTTTCTTCATCCACACCAAGAGCCATGATGATTCTGGTGAGAATGGTATGTCTTTCAAAGATTTTTTCAGCAACTGCTGTGCCGGTTTTGGTAAGAGAAAGATGACCATTGGCATCAACTGTAACATGGCCTGACTCTTTGAGAAGGCTCAGGGCGCGGCTCACGCTTGGTTTGCTGAATCCCATGTGCTCGCCCACATCGATAGCCCGTACAGCAGGCCGTTCTTTGGAAAGCACATATATGGTTTCCAGGTACATTTCGCCGGATTCGTGTAACGCCATAATGTTCCTCCCGCCTAGTCTCTTTTCCATTCGAGGTATTTTTTATAGGTTTTGAAACCGAAAACAATACCTACGATAGCAACTCCTGCAGAGGCTGCAATTGCTGCGATTTTGGTAAAATCAACTGTGAGTTCAATGTTTACATTTTTATTCTTTTCAGCTTCCGGAACTGCTGATTTTTCTTTGCTCATAGGAAAACCTCCTCATTGTGTGTATACTTTTAATATTCTACCACAAAAGCATCTGAATGAAAAGTAAAACCTTAAGGCTTTACTCTGAAATTACGCTGATATCGAAGGATGGGGTGCGCAGCCAGCGCCCCAGGCCGTACAGGCTGTCCGGGGCGCCTGCTTTGACGCTGCTGGTATGCTGGTACGACACAAAAGTAGCGTCAAAGTCCAGTTCTTTCAGAACTGAATCTGCGCACCCATCCATGGGATATGCACCGTAAGGCCAGGCAAAGACCTGCGGGGCTTTGCCTGCTGCTTTTTCAAGGAACGTCTGATTTTTTCCGATATCATCAATGAGGGTCTGGCGGTAGTTTTCAAAATCCTCGCCGGGCAGTTTGTCAGCGCCTTTGCGGCCGCCGGCATCTGCTTTATGAAGTGACCAGGTGTGATTTGCAAATTCTACAAGACCGGATTTTGCCATGACAGCAATTTCGCCCCATGAAAGGCTGCAGCTTGCAGGATTCCTGTATATTTCCCGGGAACTGATATCTGTTTCATAGCCGATAACGGCAATTACTGCTTTCATGTTGTATTTCTGCAGCAATGGGTAAGCCAGAGTATAATTGTTGCAGTAACCATCGTCAAAACTTAGAATAACCGGTTTTGCAGGCAGCCTGGTGCGATACATTACATAGTCAGCGAGCTGAGAGGGGAGTATGGATGTAAAGCCGTTTTCCTGCAGCCAGATGAGGTCATTTTCGAATCTTTCGGCTGATATGACATATTCGCTTTCTGATGCCTGGTCTGCCGTAATGCTGTGATACATGATGATTGGAATCTCAACCGAATCTCGGGAATCGGCGGGAGCAGCTGTCAGCAGCTCCTTTTCCGAAACTCCGTGTATATACGAAAAAAGCCCGGCAGCCATGAGCAGCAGGCAGCCGAGCATAAAAAACATTTTTTTAATCATTCTGCACACCTCCTGTTATCGAAATATATGTATGCCATGCCGGCAGTATGATTACATAAAAAAACCGCCCTCCATGGGGGAGAGCGGTCTGAATTTTTGCTTTAGTGATTAAGCAGCCTTGGATTCCTTTGCGTTCTTCTTTAACTGAACTGCAGGTTCAGAAGGAAGCTTGAAGAGTGGAACGAATCTGTCTAATCCTGTGAATGTAAGGATGATGATTGAACCTACTGCAATGTAAGCCATGAAGTTGTACTTTAAGAAGTCCATGTTAGTGATAGGCACTAATGGATATACGCCGGAAGCGATACCTACATAGAAACCAAGGTATACGTGCCATGGAATGAGCTGGGAACCGAATACGCCGAGAGCGTCGGAGAATGTAGCATTTCTTAAGTGTAATGTGTACAGATCTTCTTCGGAACCTTCAACGTTTTCGTCAACAATCTGGCTGATAACAGGTCCGATTGTAACGATCTGAGCCATTTCATCGGAAAGTGCAGCGTTACCTAAGAGGGAAAGAACTGCGTTCCAGCCCATAAGGTGTCTTACCTTCTTGGAAAGCTTTACAACGAGTGCTGCAAGAGGAGCGAAAGCGTCCATCTTCTGCATTACACCACCGAATGCTGCAACCCACATCATCATGATGATTACCCATGCGCCAGCGCCTTCGAAACCAACATATACGATGTCGTCAAGGAAGGACTGGATGGAACCAGCAGTACCGGCAACGAGACCGAGAACATATGAGGAAACGAGACCGGAACCGATGCAGATGAATGTGTTGAAACCAGCAACTGCAAGACCGATTACAAGTACAAGAGGAATTACCATGTAAATAGGAACTCCGGAAGCTACCTGTTCAAGAAGGGATACTGCAGCTGGTCTTTCTTCGCTTAAGAAAGTGAATACATCAGCAGGAATTTCAGCCATTACGTTAGCTGCGTTTACAGTTTCGCCAGGAAGACCCATGAAGATACCTGCTACGAAGAAGCAGATTGCTGCGAGTACTAAGCAGGAAATTGACCAAACACCCTGGTGTCTGATTCTGTGGATAACTTCTACGCCCTGAATACCGGAAGATACGATAGTAGTATCGGAGATAAGACCGATGTTGTCGCCGAAGCAAGCACCACCTGCGATAGCACATACTGTTAAGATTACGTTACCATCTACGATATGGGATAACCATAAGAAGATTGGTGCGCAGGCAGCGAATGTACCCCAGGAAGTACCAGTAGCTACAGAAAGAAGTGCGCAGCATACGAAACCTACGCAGGCAACTGACTTAGCTGTTACACCAAGGGAAAGTGCGATGTTGATGATGGAAGCACCTACACCGTAAGACATGAAAGCTTCTGCCATTGCATAAGCGAACATGAGGATGAAAAGCGCTACTAAGATGTGGCTTACGCTGTTCATAGCTGCGTCCAGAGCTTCCTGGAACTTAACTTTTGCTACGAGACCAGCAACAACGAATGCTACTACGCAAGCAAGGAAAGCAGCGATTAAAGCATCCTGACCTGAAATCATAAGTCCAGCGAGTACGAACACTGGAGAGAATTTCAGTAAACCTGTTACAAAGTTCATAATTTTTCTCCTTTTGTTTTTGTGATTAATGATTAGTAATTATTACATTTTATTATATAGCAAAAAACATGCCAGTTTTGCGATTTTCTTAACAAAATCTTATCAATGTTGAAAATGCTTGATTCTTGTCGGTTTGTGCGCTGAAAAGTTATCACTCTGCTTGACAAAAGCGAACCGAAAATAGTACAATAGGGTTAGACCTGACCCGAAAATGGAACGAAAAGACAAGAAGGAGGACTTATGGAAAGAAATTTCGGACTGGACAGGGTGCTTGAACCTAAGGGAAGCTTGCCTGTAACCTCGTGGAAACTGGATAATTCAAGGCAGCTGCGCCCAAAAGAAGTGAGAGTGAACCTGAAACGAATCGCTTTTGAAAGAGAGAACTTTATGCAGCTCTGCAGTGTGTGTGATTATGATGAGGATCTGCTCAAAGAGAGAATAATGAAGATTGTCAATGAAAGGGGAAAACTCCACAATCCGTACACCGAAAGCAGCGCTCTTTTCATGGGAACCATTGATGAAGCCGGCAGAGATTTTGATCTGGGCGGACTGAAACCGGGAGATGAAACGGTCTGTCTCACGCCTCTGGCAGGCCAGCCTGTTTATATAGAAAAAATTGATAATGTGGATATATATTATGGTCAGATTACCTGCACTGGTTATGCAATATGCTTTGAAACCGCCAAACTTATGCCTGTGCCTGATCTGGACGACCGGAAAGAGGTGCATTTTATAAGAGCGCTAGAAGAAGAAGGCAGCTTTTATGGTATCAGTGAGGAACTCAGACAAAGAGATGTGCGCCGGGTAATGATTATCGGAAGCAATATGGCAGAGGCGATTTTTTACAGTCAGATGGTCCGGGGTTCTCATCCTGATGTAAAGGTGAGCTTCGTCATTGACAGTGAATATTTCAGCGGGATTACTATGCATGACCTGCGAACCATTTTTGGGTCGCTGGTAGATAATATATATTTTGTGGATCTCAGCGAACCTGTTGAGGCCGTTAAAACCATAATGGAAGGTGAAGGAGAAGGGTATTTCGATGCAGTTATAAATCTGGAGAACATCAAAGGATGTGAAAGTGTCGCATCTCTTATGAGCAGAGACAACGGACTTGTGTGTTATACAAGCTTAAACAGCCGGTACCGTCATGGCCTTCTTATTGTGGATTGTCTGGGAAAGGAAGTTATGAACTACAGCGTGGACGGATACAGCAAACATGCATACGATTTCGCGCTGAAACTTGTAAATGATGCGGAAGAACCGCTGAGCAGACTGGATATGTTCTACTCAGGCAAGAAAAAGACTCCGTACAAGGCAATACGGGATGCTTTTAATAAAGAAAGAACCCAGACCGCAGCACGGCAGATTGATGGCTTCATATATAAAAGTAAGGTTACTGCAGAAATGATTGAGGAAGTGCTCAACGTGGCCCAGTACGACTGCAACGTAATCATACAGGGGGAAACCGGCGTAGGTAAGGAAAAAGTCTGCAATCTGATTCATCAGAACAGTCCGCGCCGCGGCAAGCCTTGCATCAAGATAAACTGTGCTACAATACAGGAAAGCCTGGCTGAGTCTGAATTTTTCGGTTATGAAAAGGGTTCTTTCACCGGTGCACAGGCTTCCGGCAAGGAAGGTTACTTTGAACTTGCCAACAACGGAACGCTGTTCCTGGACGAAATCGGCAGCCTTTCACTGGTGATGCAGTCTAAACTGCTCCGCGTACTGCAGGAAAACACATATTACCGGGTAGGCGGTGTCACCCCGAAACATGTCAATGTACGTGTTGTATGCGCCAACAATATTCCGCTGCGTAAGCTGGTGGAAGAAGGCAAATTCAGGGAGGACCTTTATTACAGGCTCAACATCTGCCTTATCAACGTAATGCCTCTGCGCATGCGTAAAGACGACATTTCCTGCCTGGCCGATGCCTTTATCAGCAACTACAGCAAGAAATATGGTATTACTAAGTCTTTCTCAAAGGATGCATATAAGCAGCTTGAGGAATACCACTGGCCGGGAAATGTCAGAGAACTTGAAAACACTGTACACAGGCTTTATATTGCAGAGAAAAGTCAGATAATTGATGGCTACTCTGTTGATATGCTCATAAATCAGAGTGTTTTTGAGAGTGCGGTAATTGATATAAAGAAAGAATTCGGCAGTGAAGAGTTCATGGACTTCAACCTGATCATGGACGAACAGGAAAAGAAACTGATAGAATACGCTCTTAAAAAGAAAAAGACAACGCGCAAAGCGGCAGATTTTCTTGGTCTGCCCCAGACAACGCTGGCTCGTAAAAAATTAAAACATAATCTGTAAATATGTCATGAAAAAAAGGATGCCTTCCTGGGGAAAGCATCCTTTTGAGTTCATTGAACTGTTATTTCATTGTCCATGTCTGGAAGTTCTGGTTAGCTCCGGACTTTGCAAGTTCTTCAAGACCTGCAACGATTGTAGCGTGAACTTCTTCCTTAGTAAATTCATAACCGTTGTTTTCTGCATAACCCATCATTGCAGTTGCAATAAAGTTTTCAACAAGGTCAGCATCGATTACAGCTGCGTTCATAGTGTTAACTGCTTCTTCAAATGCATAGTCAAGTAACTGTTTTTTGTTTGTCATTTCCAATTCCTCCGTTTTACTCAGTCATTCTTTAATTTTTAAAGCAACAGTTTTTTAAATTATATCACTTTTTGGTTGCTTCGCAAATACTAAATGCATAACTCGTGCCAACTTTAAAAAATAATGAAAAAAATTATTTTTCACTTGGTTTGCCGTTTTCAGAACCAGAAAATGCACCTTTTTTCAGAAATGGCCCGGAAAATGAGCCTTTGCGCAGAAAAAATGACCCAATAACGGCTCAAAAATGTAAAAATAATGACCCGATAATGGAACATGGGCTGCATTCACCCCTTGGACACAGAATTAAAATGTTGAAATTACAATGTTAATATAATGCTAAGAAAAAAAGTGTTGACTTGGCACATATTTTGCATTAAGATATTGCAGTGTCGTTTTAACACGAAAAAGCGCTAAAATGATAATATCAAGGAGAATTATTAAATGGAAATTTTATTTAACCCTATAGTGATTGCAGTGCTGCTGCTGATTGTGCTCTGCGTGATGAAAATCAACGTGCTGCTTTCACTTCTTATTTCTGCCCTGGCTGCGGGACTTCTTGCAGGTATGGACATTACAGAGATTATGAATGTGCTCATCGGAGGTATGGGCGGCAACGCACAGACTGCACTCAGCTACATTCTTCTGGGAATTCTGGCCAGTGGAATGGCTTATACCGGAATTACTGAAATACTTTCTCAGAAGATTTCAAAAGTAGTTGGTAAAAACGGACTGATGCTTATCGCAGCACTTGCCGTAATTGCCTGCTGTTCACAGAACCTGATTCCTGTTCATATTGCATTTATTCCTATTCTGGTACCATCTCTGCTTCCGCTGATGAACGAACTTAAACTGGACAGAAGAAATGCTGCCTGCGCTCTTGCTTTCGGACTGAAAGCACCTTATATTGCGCTTCCTTTTGGCTTCGGATTTATTTTCCACGGTCTGATTGCAGATAATCTCAACGCCAATGGTATGAATGTGGAAGTGGGAAATGTGTGGAAGAGCACCTGGATGCTGGGCGCAGCAATGCTTCTCGGCCTCGTTGCTGCAATTATTATTTTCCGCAGACCAAGAACTTATGAAACAAGAGCTGTTGCGGAAACTGCATCTGAACTGAAAATGAATATTTCCCACTGGGTTACTCTTGCAGCTGCAGTGGGTACTCTGGTGATAAACCTGCGCACTGATTCTCTGCCGCTTGGAGCGCTGACAGGGATTGCAATTATGGTAATCTTCGGTGCAGTCAAAGTGAAGGATCTGGAGTCTGTAGTAAAGAACGGATTCGGAATTATGGGCGTAATTGCCTTTATTATGCTTGTTGCTTCAGGATATGCTGCTGTCATGAATGAAACCGGAGCAGTTGATCAGCTGGTTGAAGCGTCAGTTGCCTTTATGGGTACGAGCAAAATTTTTGCAGCAACAATAATGATGGTAATCGGCCTTATTATAACTATGGGTATCGGTACTTCTTTCGGAACAATTCCTGTTCTTGCGGTTCTCTATGTTCCGCTCTGTGCGCAGATCGGATTCAGTACTGAGGGAACAATTATGCTCATCGCTGCTGCTGCGGCTCTCGGAGATGCCGGTTCACCTGCTTCTGACACGACTCTCGGACCTACATCAGGTCTCAATGCCGATGGTCAGCACGACCATATCTGGGACACATGCATTCCTACGGCAATCTGCTATAATGTGCCGCTGGCACTGTGTGCAATCCTCGTGGCACCTTTACTGTAACGGTCTGATTTAAACTTTACAAAAAACAACAAAAGGACGGTATCGGGTGACCCTCAATAAGACAGTATGAGAACATTACTGGCATAGGGTAGCTGCCGTACAGGTGCGACAAGAAAAATTGGCGATACTTGGTTTTCACAACCAGGTATCGCCTTTTTCTATCTTTAACAGAATGTTTGAATC
>JAFSCP010000004.1 GCA_017436705.1 Bacillota bacterium | reverse complement strand
GCGAAGCTGCGGAACGAGCTGGAACTTTCCGGGGCGATTTTTCATACCACAAGCGACACGGAGACAATCGCATATATCATCACAAGAGAGCGCCTGAAATCCTCCTCGATTGAAGAAGCTGTCAGCCGGGCGATGAACTTTCTGGAGGGCGCCTATTCTCTGATTATACTTTCGCCGCAGAAACTGATCTGCGCAAGGGATCCTCACGGCTTCCGTCCTCTGTGCATTGGAAAAACCAGGGATGGTATGTATGTGGCAGCCTCTGAAAGCTGTGCACTGAATGCGGTAGGTGCGGAATTTATCAGGGATGTGGAGCCGGGAGAAATTCTTGTTTTCAGCAGAGATGGTATGACGTCACGAAGAGAACACTGCGGAGAAAAAGAGAAGCATCTGTGTGTGTTTGAATATATTTACTTCGCCAGACCTGATTCCTGTATCGATGGAATCAGTGTACATGAGTCACGGCTTCGGGCAGGCAGGATTCTGGCGGAAACCCATCCCTGTGATGCAGATGTGGTAATCGGTGCTCCGGATTCGGGACTGGATGCAGCGCTGGGATTCAGCAGGGTGACAGGGATTCCTTATGGCATCGGACTGGTAAAAAACAAGTACATCGGCAGAACCTTTATCGCACCCGGGCAGGGGGACAGAATCGATGGGGTAAGAATCAAGCTGTCTGCAGTAGAATCCTGTGTGAAAGGAAAACGTGTAGTCCTTGTGGATGATTCCATTGTCAGAGGAAATACCATGGGACGTGTAGTAAAACTGCTTAAAGATGCCGGAGCAGAAGAAGTTCATGTGCGTATATCTTCACCTCCTTTTCTTCATCCCTGCTATTACGGGACCGATATTGATTCTGAAGAACATCTTGTTGCCTGCAAGCATACCGTAAAGGAAATTGCAGGGGTTATCGGGGCAGATTCATTGGGGTACCTGCCTTTTGACAGATTAGGCGACCTTGCAGATGGACAGGGACTGTGCAGTGCATGTTTTGATGGCAATTATCCCACTGCTGTACCGCAGGATGAGGGTAAAGAACGTTTTGAGCAGAAACTGTCTGAACGGAAGAAAGGAGAAAAACGGCTATGATGAAGGATTTTGACCGCAAAATTATTCTGGAAGATGGTCAGGAATATTACGGGTATGGTTTCGGAGCAGAAAAAGAAAGTATATGTGAAATTGTTTTTAACACATCGATGGTGGGATATCAGGAGATTCTGTCGGATCCATCCTATACATATCAGGCTGTTGTAATGACTTATCCTCTGATTGGAAATTATGGTATGGCTGAAGAAGACTACGAGACGGCACATCCAACCATTGGGGGACTGATTGTACGGGAGTACAACGATGAACCGTCCAATTTTAGAAGCAGGGAAACCCTGGGAAATGTAATGAAAAGGTATGATATTCCTGGGATTTATGGTGTGGATACGAGGAAACTTGCCCGGTCTATACGCGATTTGGGAAGTCGGAAAGTTCTGATTACCGATAGAAAGACCTCTTTAGAGGAAGGTTTAAGAAGACTCAGTGAAAGTACTGTACCGCAGGGTGCTGTGCCTCTTGTCAGCTGCAGTACCAAAGCAGTATATCCCGCAGAGTTTCCGCAATATCATGTGGCAGCCATCGACTGCGGTATTAAGATGAACATTATAAGAACGCTGAACCGGAAAAATTGCAAGGTAACAGTGGTTCCCTGGAATACATCTGCCGAAGAAATTGACAGCTTGAAGCCGGACGGTATTTTTATTTCCAACGGTCCCGGAGACCCTGAGGATGTGCCGCAGGTGGTGGAAACCGTGAAAGCCCTGATTGGAAAATATCCGGTCTTCGGAATCTGTCTGGGACATCAGATTCTTGCGTTGGCCTATGGGGCCAGAACATATAAAATGAAATTCGGTCACCGTGGGGGTAATCATCCGGTGAAGAATCTTCATACCGGAAAAATTGAAATTACATCGCAGAATCATTCGTATGCTGTTAAAAACAGCAGCCTGGAGGGGACGGATCTGTCACCCACACATATCAATCTTCTTGATAACACCATTGAGGGCATGGAATGTACCCGTGACAGGGTGTTCAGTGTGCAGTATCATCCGGAAAGTGCCCCTGGTCCCCATGACAGCGGATATTTATTTGACTGGTTTGTTGAAATAATGAAGGAGGGAAGGAAAGATGCCGAAACGAACTGATATTAAGAAAGTACTAGTCATTGGTTCAGGACCAATTGTCATAGGGCAGGCAGCAGAATTTGATTATGCAGGAACCCAGGCATGTCTGGCACTGAAAGAGGAAGGCTATGAAGTTATTCTATGTAATTCCAATCCCGCAACCATTATGACAGATACATCCATTGCAGACAAAATCTATATGGAACCTCTTACCCTGGAATATATAGCGAAGATAATCCGCCATGAACGGCCGGACGCTGTTTTGCCGGGAATCGGAGGACAGACAGGGCTGAATCTGGCTATGCAGCTGGAAAAGAAGGGCATTCTTGCAGAATGCCGCGTAGAATTGCTGGGTACAAAAATTGACAGCATCCAGCGGGCTGAAGACAGAGAACTGTTTAAGGCGCTTTGTGAAAAACTTGGAGAACCTGTCCTGCCGTCCGACATTGCACGGACAATGGAAGAAGGGCTGGAGGTTGCAGCAGAAATCGGTTATCCAGTAGTACTTCGACCTGCATTCACACTTGGTGGAACAGGTGGAGGCTTTGCTGAAAGTGAAGAAGAATTCCGTTCTCTCATGAAAAATGCACTCAGCCTTTCGCCGGTAAATCAGGTACTGATCGAAAAAAGTATTAAAGGGTATAAGGAGATTGAATATGAAGTGATGCGTGACAGCAATGACACTGCGATAACCATCTGTAATATGGAAAATCTGGATCCTGTGGGGATTCATACAGGGGATTCTATCGTAGTATGTCCGTCGCAGACTCTGACTAATAAAGAGTATCACATGCTGAGGGACAGTGCGCTGAAAATCATCCGTGCTCTTGAAATTGAAGGAGGATGCAATGTTCAGTTTGCTCTTGACCCTGATTCTTTTCAATACTATCTGATTGAAGTAAATCCGAGAGTATCCAGGTCTTCCGCACTGGCCTCAAAGGCAAGTGGTTACCCGATTGCCCGCGTGTCTGCTAAAATAGGCGCAGGAATGACACTGGATGAAATACAGATTGCCAATACACCTGCCGCTTTTGAGCCAGCGCTGGACTACGTAGTGACCAAGTTGCCGCGCTTCCCTTTCGACAAGTTTGCTGATGCAGATAATACTCTTTCTACACAGATGAAGGCAACAGGGGAAGTTATGAGTATCGGCAGAACCTTCGAAGAAAGTCTGATGAAAGCAATAAGGTCACTTGAAACAGGCCATCAGCATCTTTACGATGAAAAGTTTGATGGTATGAGCAGTGAAGAACTTCTTGCATATATCAGAACAGGAACAGATGACCGAATTTATGCTGTCTGCCAGCTCCTTCGCATGGGAACAGAGGTGGATGTCATTGCAACGGCAACCAGAATAGACCGGTTCTTTATACGTAAATTGAAAAATATAACAGAAACAGAAAATCTGATCCGCAAAAATCCCGGGGATATTATGACCCTGCAGTATGGGAAAAAGCTGGGATTTTCCGATGCTGCAATAGGTTATCTGTGGAATATGCCGGAGAGGGCAGTGTTTGAACTGAGAAAGAAAGAAGGAATTCTTCCTGTATATAAGATGATTGACACCTGTGCATCAGAATTCGAAAGCTACATACCTTATTTTTATTCTACATACGAAGATGAAAATGAGTCTATCGTGTCTCAGAAAAAGAAAGTCATTGTACTGGGGTCCGGCCCGATCCGTATTGGTCAGGGAGTAGAGTTTGATTATTCCACAGTACACTCAGTACAGACGATAAAGGCAGCTGGCTATGAAGCTATCATTATCAACAATAATCCTGAAACGGTTTCCACTGATTATACCTGTTCTGATAAACTGTATTTTGAGCCTCTGTGTACAGAAGATGTAATGAATATAATTGAACTGGAAAAGCCGGATGGAGTCATTGCAACGCTGGGCGGACAGACAGCCATTAACCTTGCAGAACCGCTCCGGCAGCACGGCGTTAAAATCATCGGGACAGACTGCGATGCCATTGAGTGTGCTGAAAACCGTGACACATTTGAAAAACTTCTTTCTTCTCTGGGAATTCCGCAACCGGATGGAAGGGCAGTAACCAGTATAGAGGAAGGAATACGAGCAGCTGAAGAAATCGGTTATCCAGTGCTGGTACGGCCAAGCTTTGTTCTGGGCGGACGTGCTATGCAGATTGTAGCAGAAGAAAAGGCCCTTCGCGAATATCTCAGGACAGCTGTCGAAATCAATGAAGAAAAACCGGTGCTGGTCGATAAATACATCCGGGGCAAAGAAGTGGAAGTAGACGCAATCTGTGACGGAAGCAGAGTTTTCGTTCCTGGAATCATGGAGCTTGTAGAACGAACAGGGGTACATTCAGGCGATTCCATCAGTGTATATCCGGCATACAGTCTTTCTGCGAATGTAAAACGTACGATTCTGGAATATACAAAAAAACTTGGTCTTGGGATTGGAATCATCGGCTTATATAATATTCAGTTTATTGTGGACCAGGATGAACAGGTATATATCATTGAAGTAAATCCAAGATCGTCCAGAACCGTGCCGTTTCTTTCCAAGGCGACCGGCTATAGTCTTGCAGATATTGCAACCTTATGTATTCTGGGTGTAAGTCTTCCTGAACAGGGTATCTTTTCTATCTACCCTGAAGAAAGAGAAAGATTCTATGTGAAAGCACCTGCTTTCTCTTTTGCAAAACTCAGCGGTATGGACGCATATCTGTCACCGGAAATGAAATCAACCGGGGAAGCAATCGGTTATGATAAAACCCTGCAGAGAGCTGCATATAAGGCAATGACGGCTTCCGGTCTTACTTTGAAGAATTACGGAACTGTAGTCGTAAGTGTGGCTGATGAAGATAAAGAAGAAGTGTTACCGCTGGTACGCCGTTTCTATAACCTTGGCTTCAATATCGAAGCAACGACTTCTACCGGAGAATATCTGAAAAGCCATGGAATCCGAACCAGGATACGTCACAAATCCAGTGAAGGAAGTGAAGAAATACTGGGCGCTATCCGCTCTGGTTATGTAAGTTATGTAATCAATACCCGTGCAATTATGTCATCAATACACACTGGTGATGGTGCAGCAATACGCCGCTGTGCTGCTCAGAATAATGTGTCTATGTTTACTTCACTTGATACAGTAAAGATACTGCTTGATGTGCTGGAAGAAGTAACAATTGGTATTTCTACAATTGATGGAAACTGAAGAAGATATAATCCTGGAAATATATATGGGGATGCCACGAACATGGCATCCTTTTTGTAATTAAAGACGATTTGGTGTTTGAATTATCATAAAATAACAGAATTAGACAGGGAGTTTTCGAAAGTATAATTGAAAAAGTACTTGTCGGAGGGTATAATGAGAATGTAAAAAAGCGAACTAACAAGTGTGTCGCCAGATATAAGGGGGCACATTGTGAAGTTGTCTGCCTGCTGCAGAAAAAGAATCAGTAAAAAAGGAGACCGGATATGACGCCAGCAACATTGAATGAATTGACACGGATAGGAAAATTAAGTGAGATCACAAGACGTTTTGAGGTGGAATTGGTAAAAATGGCTACAAATCCGCCACACGAAGCATTTATTGATGAAATCAGAAATCATGTGGATAACGAGCTTAACGCAGCAGAAATTACAAATGAAGACTTTATAGCTTACTGTATTCTGGTCAACTATCAGCGCAGAATGAAAAACTATGAAGAAGAAGAAAAATATATTCAGACATACAAGCATATGTTCATGCCTTCACATCCTTTCTTCATCCATATGGAGCTGCTTGCCATGATGGACAATCTGGATGCTTATACCGTTGAAGAAATTCTTGAGCTGGCAGATAAAAACTGCAAACAGCTTACACGGAATATTGGTGCCAAGCATGCCTATTGTGAGACTATCGCAATGCTGTATGAAAACAGAACTGACAGAACTGACATTGATGAGGCAGTCGCTGGTAATCTTGCGGCACATCTGGACAAGGCAATCTATATTATAGATAAAGTTATCAGCGAGAGCAATGACTACGCTAAGTATTACTGTACTAAAGGCCGCCTGCTTGCTGTAAATAAAAGGTATAAAGAAGCAATACTTAATATTACAAAAGCTATTGCGATAGAAGACTCTTCACGTTCTGATTACACACTTCGTGTAAACCAGTATCAGATACATCTGCAGCAGGCAAAGAATCTGCAGGCGCTGGACAAAACTGAGCAGCAGCTCAATGAGAAAATTCAGAAATTTGAGGCCATCATAGAACAGCAATCTAAAGACTCACTTATCAAAAACATGGAATACCTTGGACTTTTCGCCGGCATAATCAGTTTTACTATCGGAAGTATTGGAATTGCAAGTTCTGTCGCAGCACAGTCTTTGGCTGCAGCGGCTGGGTTGATTATTGTTTTGCTTGGGGCACTGCTTTGTGTATTTGCAGGGTTCGGGGTTATTCTACATGGTCTGAACCGTAAAGCTTTCCGCAATCTGGCGGTATTTATCATGGGTGCAGTTATTGTACTGGGAGGTGTGCATTTTTGTTTGATGTAAAGGATTCTCTGTGTATAGCGGGAAATTCTGCCAAAGCTTGTGAGGATGCTATCGGATTTGGAAAAGGATACTGCTTTGTTATTGACGGGGCATCGGGACTCAGCAAAGTCAACATCGTAGATGAACAATCTGATGCAGCATGGTTTGCCACACAGGTTAAAGAAAAATTGTGTGCACGCCTTGAGGATGATGACAGAACGCCTACAGCCACTATTATTTCAGAAATAATCAAAGAATTGAACGATACGTATGTCAATGCCTTAGCAGAAAAAGGTATGGAACCGCCGAGTGACAGTCCGTCTGCAGGCATTGCACTTTTTCGCAAGTTGGACGGCAGGATTGAATTTTTTGGTTTAGGGGATTGTACCGGAGTTGTGCGTAAGGCAGATGACCAGATTCTGGTTCTGAAAGATACCAGACTCAGCGAGCTTGACGTACAGGTCCTCCGGAAGATGGCAGAAATGCATCTTCAAACCGGTATATCTGTTCTGGACGCCAGAGAAAAGTGTAATGATTTGCTTCTGCTCAACCGCAGCATGCGTAATAAGGACGGAGGGTACTGGATCCTGGATTTGTCTGGAAGGGGTGTAGAACATGCACTGATCTGCTCCTGGCCTGAAAATTCTGTAAAAACATTTTTTGCTTGCTCTGATGGATTTGCACAGCTGACGGATGTTTTCGGTATATATAAAGATTATGCGGAGCTGCTTGAAGAAGCAGAAAATACCGATTTAATAAAATTATGTGACACTTTATTCACTGCGCAGACGCAGGACCATGAGGCAAACCGGTTTCCGCGGTTCAAATTCCGCGATGATGCAAGTTGTCTGTGGGGAAAATTATTATAACAGGGGTGACAGAATATGACTGAATTGTTAGCACCAGCCGGTAATATGGAAGCGCTGAAAGCGGCAGTTTCAGGTGGCTGTGATGCAGTTTATCTGGGCATGCAGAAATTCGGTGCCCGCGCATATTCCAATAACTTTGACGCTGAAACTCTGAAAGAGGCCGTAGATTACGCACACCTACGCGGTGTGAAGGTTTACGTGACCATGAACACCATAGTTTTTGAAAGTGAAACTGAAGATATGAAGGCACAGCTCCATCTGCTCAATGAAATCGGTGTGGATGGTGTCATTGTTCAGGATCTGGCCGTATTTGAATATGCGGAAAAGCACTTTGAGGATATGGAAGTTCACTGCTCCACACAGATGGGGCTAGACGACCTGGAAGGCACTCTGCTGCTTAAAGAAATGGGCGCGGACCGTGTGGTTCTTTCCCGTGAAGTGCCTATGGACAAGGTTAAGAAAATACGCCGTGAGGCGGACATTCCTATTGAGATTTTTGTCCACGGTGCTCTTTGCGTGTCATATTCAGGCAACTGCCTTATGTCAGGGCTCATCGGTTACAGAAGCGGCAACCGCGGACGCTGCGTGGGTTCCTGCCGTAAGCCTTATGAGCTTATCGATGTAACAGCGGGCAAGTCACTGGGCGAAAGCTACCTGCTGTCCACCAAGGACCTGAACACAATCGATCACATCGAGGACCTTAAGGAAATAGATTCCCTTAAAATAGAGGGTCGTATGAAGGAACCTGCCTATGTGTCCAACGTTGTGTCCAAGTACCGTGCAGCAATTGACGGCAAAGGGGCAGCGGGCGACAAGGACGACCTGACTAAAACTTTTAACAGAACATACACCTGCGGGTATCTTTTCGGAGAAGACCCGAAGGACATTACCAATATAAAGAGACCAAACAACTACGGTTTTGAAATCGGCCGTGTGGCCGGAATGCACAAGAGCATGTATGAAATCATCCTGTATAAGACCCTGAACCAGAACGACATCATCCGTATCGACCACGACAATGAGGATGTGAATCTTTCTGTGGTCAAGCTTTACGACCGTGAGGGCAATCTGGTAAGCAAGGCCGAAGGTACTGCCTACATCAAAATCAAGGAAAAGCTGAGCAAGGGTGATATCGTCTACAAGACCAAGGACTATTATTACTATCAGGAACTGGAAAGCCAGCTGGAAAAAGAATTCCGCCGCTTCCCGCTCAATCTGAAAATCTACGCATATCCCGGTTCCAGACTGATGATTGACGCGGAAGGTCTGGGATGCAGATATTTCTACGAAAGTGAAGAGGTGCTGGAAGAGGCAAAAAACAGCGGTGCTACTTATGATCAGGTAGTGAAGCAGATGGGCAAGCTCAATGAAACCATCTTTACGCTGGGAGATGTGGAGTTCGAGGAACATAATGTTTTCCTGCCGGTAAAAATGCTCAACAATGCCCGCCGCGAAATTGTACAGGCTCTTTACGATGTAAAAATAAGCAGCAAGCAGAAGCGCCTGAAGGAGACTGCTGCAGAAGCGCAGCCAATCTGCTTTGAACAGAAAGCTCCGTACCTGACAGCTTCCGTAACTACAAGAGCGCAGTTCGACGCATGCAGAAAAGCAGGAATCGAAACAATATATTACGACAACATTGTCCGCAGAAATCAGGTGACTTACCCTGAACGAGAAGGTGAACTGCTCATCGGTGGTTATGGCGGCCTTTACGCATACCGCAATAAAAATGAATTCGTAACTGACTACTCAATGAACGTGGTCAACTCTGCAAGCTGCCGTCAGCTTCACAGCATGGGCGCTAAGCGTGTGACTCTTTCCTATGAGCTGAACCGCAGCCAGATCGGTGACCTTATCAGCGCATATCACGCAGAAAACGGCGGTTACCCTGCTCTGGAAATGATAGTGTACGGCCGCGCACCGCTGCTCTTTACCAAGTACTGCCCTCTTAAAAAGCTGGGACTTTGCGGAACATGCCAGTCGAAGAGTTACGAACTGAAGGATGAATACGGAACTTTCCCTGTTCTTTCTCATCCGGATCTGGCCAATGACAACTGCGCTACTACAATCCTCAACGGCAAGATTCTCAACCTGCTGGACGAAATGCCAGCGATTGAAGGGGTAGAGGCTTTCAGGCTCAACTTTACTACAGAATCTGCAGAAGAAACTGCGAAAGTTGTCGAAGCAGCCAAAAAGAAACTGGCCGGCAAGTCTGATGCGCAGCTGTTCAATCCTGCCACAGACACGAGAGGCCATTTCAACAAGGAAATTATTTAGAGGTGAATTAAATGATTCAGGTAGAAAAACTTTCTTATGGCTTTCCTGCCAAAGAATTATATAAAGACATATCCTTTACCATAGAGGCAGGGCAGCACTGCGCCCTCATCGGCTCCAACGGTACCGGCAAGTCCACACTGGTGGACATGATCATGGACCCGGAAAAGTACCTTTATGACGGTAAAATAAGCAGAGCACCGGAGTGCCGCATCGGCTATGCCAGCCAGTTCAGCATCCGTGACAAGAATCAGGACAGAACTGTTTTTGAGTTTCTGAATCAGCGTTTTGTGGAAGTTCAGGAGCAGATTGCCAAGGTCTGCGAAGAAATGGCCACTGCTGAAGATATGGATGAGGTTTTTGGCCGTTATCAGGCTCTGCTGGACCTGAATGAGGCCATGGACGGCGATAACTCGGAGAACAAAATCCACAAGCAGCTCTATGTGGCAGGCATGACAGAGCTGGCGGAAACACAGCTGGCTGATGTCAGCGGCGGAGAGTACAAAGTTCTGCAGATTATGAGGGAAATGCTCCTTTCTCCGAACCTGCTGATTCTGGATGAACCGGACGTGTTCCTGGATTTCTCCAATCTTAACAGCCTCTGTCAGCTGATTAACAGCTATGAAGGAACTTTGCTGGTTGTAACCCACAACCGTTACCTTCTCAATCACTGCTTCAACAAAATCCTTCATCTTGAAAACTGCGACCTGCAGGAATTCGAGGGAAGCTACAGCCAGTACCGCTGTGCTCAGCTCCGTGAAAAGCTGGAACTGAAACTGCAGAGCATCGCAGAGCAGGAGGAAATTGAACGTACAGAGGAAATGGTGGCGATTTTCCGAAAGCGTGCTTCTGACATGGTAAATCCGGAAGTTGGTAAGATGGTAAATGCCAAGCAGTCCCAGCTTGACCGCCTTCTGGCACGCCGCATCAAAGCACCTTTTATCGAAGTCCGCGAACCGCAGATTGTACTTCCGGAAGTTGTGCAGGAAGAAGTTGAAACTGACTGCATGGGATGTCCTCTGCCGGTTGAGGAACGCGCCCTGATTACAATAAAAGACTATCAGGTGGAATTTGACAGTGAGCTTCTTCAGAACGTTAACTTCCAGGTGATGGAGGGTGAAAAGGTTGCCATAGTCGGTGCCAACGGAACCGGCAAGACCACGCTCATAAAGGATATTCTGAAAAACGACAGTCCGTCTGTCCATATTGACGAAAACATAAAGTACGCATGTCTTTCACAGCTTCAGGGAGAGGCTGCAGACTCTGACCGTACAGTATACCGCACCATGCAGGATGCAGGCTTCGGCTCTAAAACCAGTATCGCGGCTTACCTTGAAAAATACTGTCTGCCGGCGGATGTGCTGGACCAGAAAGTATGTCAGCTTTCAGGCGGTGAACAGAACCTGCTGCAGATTGCAATGGTTGCGGCATCAGGTGCAGAACTTCTTATTCTGGACGAGCCTACCAGCCATCTGGATATCTATGCGCAGATGGCTCTTGAACGCGCCATTGCAGATTACAAAGGCACCGTGCTTATGGTAAGCCACGACTTCTATCTGGTGGCCAACTGTGCAGATTATGTTCTTCTTGTGGAAGAAGGCACTGTGCGCCGCATGCGTGCCCGCAATTTCCGCAAGATGGTTTATGATAAGCATTTTGACCAGAAGTATCTGGAAACTGACCGTAAAAAACAGCAGCTTGAAGAAGACATAATGCTGGCATTCAGAAACGAACGGTATGTGACCGTGGACAAACTGATTACGCAGCTGGAAGGAGAGTAAAACTATGACAGACACAGCAAACAGACTTCCTCTTATCGGAGACAGGGCACCTGAATTCAGGGCGCTTACAACCAACGGAACAATAAACTTTCCGGAAGATTACAAAGGCAAGTGGGTACTTTTCTTTTCACACCCGTCGGATTTCACACCTGTATGCACTACTGAGTTTATGACTCTGGCATCAATGCAGGAAGAGTTCAGGGCAATGAATGTGGAACTGCTGGGGCTTTCCGTGGATTCCCTTTATTCCCACATTGCGTGGATCAGAACTATTGAATCTATGAAGTGGAAAGGCATGGAAAATGTAAAAATTGACTTCCCGGTAATCGCAGACCTTAATACCAAGGTTTCCACACAGTACGGCATGCTTCAGCCAAATGTGTCCAGCACTCAGGCTGTGAGAGCAGTTTTTGTGATTGACCCTGAGGGAATAATCCGCTCAATTATTTATTACCCGCTGACTACAGGCCGCAATTTCAATGAAATCAGGAGAATGATCCTTGCACTGCAGAAATCCGACCAGACTCATTGCTCCACACCTGCCAACTGGCAGCCGGGCGATGACCTTATAATTTCAACACCGGTTACAGCGGCTGATGCAGAGTCAGCAATGAATTCCGAAAATGATGACGAATATGCGCTGGACTGGTTCCTCAGATTCAGAAAAGACAAGGAGTAGAACCATGAAAAAAACTTTACCCGAAAATATATCAAAGAACCTACAGGTTATCCCTTTTCACCGGTTCTGTCCATTGAAGGCAAAGAACTGGTGGTGACATCCGGAATGTGCTGCGATGACTACGACGGACAGATTCCTGAAGACATGGAAACACAGGCAAGACACACAATCATGGCGTGTGAAAATGCTCTGAAGGAGGCAGGCTGCAGTCTGGAAGACGTTTTCAATGTGGAAGTTTTCATGACAGATCTGGGCCAGTGGGGCGATTTCAACAAAGTCTACAGAGAAATGATGCCGGGCATCCTGCCATGCAGAAGAGCACTCCAGGTGGGACTTCTGCCGGGATATCTGGTGGAAATCGTTATGTGGGCAGCAAAATAACAGTACATAGGAACAGAAAAAGGAGCCTTGCAGCAGATGCAGGCTCCTTGATTTTATTATGTAGGGGCTTATTTTTTGAGTTGTTCTTTTAGCTGTTCAAGTTTTTCGCGGCCGCGTTCCTTGAGAAGGAACATGGCTATGGTCTGCGAAAGCATGGTCAGCAAGTCAATCTGTTCATGGGTCCAGCTTCTGTTAAGGGTACATTCGTCGAAACCTATCATTCCGCAGAATTCTCCGCGGTCGTAGATTGCACACTGCAGAAGCGATTTTACGCCCTGAGGCTCAAGGACATCACGGAAACGCGGCTCCAGAGTTGAAATGTCAGTGCAGTACAGAATCCCGCGTTCGTTGTAAATTTCGTTGTAACCCGCAATTTCACCATCTATGTAGTTGAGGTTCTGCAGATTGTCCTTTTCCGGCGTAATCCCTTCATTGCACCATTCAAAGGTATTGGACAGCTCAGTTCTTTCATCATTGCTTTCAAAGATATATACGCGGCTCACATTCAGACGGATACCCACTTCTTCAAGTATGGACTGTATTGTGCTGTATTTGTCGGTTGCCTCATAAAGCCTCTGGAATAGGAAGTAAAGCAGGCTGTTGCCGGCAATGCCAGGCTGCTCGTTGGAGTCAATTCTTTCGTTGATTGCTGTGGAAAGGTTCTGAGCAGCAATGGAAGTGCTGGCATCATAAATTCTGAAACAGTTCTTACCTGCACTCTTGGCCTGGTAGAGGGCCTGGTCTGCTTTGTGATAAAGGTCGATGTAGTTGTCAGCGTGTTCAGGAACCAGGGCAACACCGATGGAGCATGAAATGCTGATATCGGGAAGCATTTCCTTGTACATATCGTTGAGGGTTTCCAGCAGGAGCTGGCAGCGGCTTGAAATGATATTCCTGTCGTTGATGGAGTTGATGTAAATTGCAAACTCATCGCCGCCGATACGGCCGATAATATCATCGCTTCTGAAATATTTGCGGACTTCAGAAGCTGTTTCCATCAGCACATTGTCGCCGAAAAGATGACCATATGTGTCATTGACCGCTTTGAAGTTGTCCAGGTCCATTATGAGGAAAGCAGACTGTCTGTTGCTTTCTGCCAGAAGGGCGGTGATGCGCTGCTGAGTGGCTTCTTTGTTGAAAAGACCTGTGAGGGCATCCATCTGAGCCTTTTTTTCAAGGCTTCGCCTTGACTGCATTTCTTTGTCGATATCGACGATTACGCCAATGGCCTTGGACACTTTGCCGGAGGCATCGCGCTGAGATGTGGCACGTATCTGGTTCCATAAGTATATGCCTTCAGAATTCATAATCCGCACATCAACCTGAATGTGGCTGGCACCGTTAACCAGAGTGGTGATCCCCTCCTGCATCTTTTCCATATCATCGGGATGAATGTGGGAGTATTTATATACACGTTCTGTATAATCATCGCTGAGCGGCTTGTGACCGAAGCGTTCTTCCCATTTGTCGGAACACCAGAGCTGATCAGATTCGATATCCAGTTCGAAGACTATATCGTTGGACTGGTTGATGATGAGCTGATTTCTTGCCAGCTCTTCCACCAGCTGCTCCTGAACTATTTTGCTCTTGGAATTGTCTATGAGGGAACTGTAAATGTATTCGGTGCCGTTTTCGTCTTCGATTATGCGGCTCTTGTCGAGAATCCAGACAGGAATTCCGCTTTTGGTAATCATTCTGTATTCCAGTTCCATGATTTTTCCGGACTTTGTCTGTTCGTCAATCTGGTGGATGATGTAGTCCCTGTCCTCAGGAATAATCATATCCATAAGCCGGTTTCCGAAGTGGGTTTTGATTTCTCTGGAGGTGAAGCCTGTCAGACTGAAAAGGTTTTTTGCACCATACACGATATTGAACTTATTGGTGTTTTCGCACACTAATGTGCTGCCCAGCAGATTATAGAAGTGGTCATGTGGTTTGCCCGCAATGGTAAATAATTCAGAAGAACTGATTTCTGCAGGTGCAGCTGCGCTCTGAGGCTCGTAAATCAGCATGACAACTGCATTGCCGGGTATATTATCTTTTACATGGGCTACGGTAAGTCTGTAAGGCACATAATCGCCTGCAGAAGGCATATACATGCGGAAACTGAAACTGTATTTACGCTGCCCGCGTTTTACGAAATAGTCTTCACTCTTCTGCATCAGTGAAAGGGCATCAGCACGGTCTTCAGGATGGACCACAGTGTCAATCATATCATGGAGTGCCTCCTGAATAGTTGCTTTGTTTCCTGGAAAATAAAAGTCCGGAACCGGGTTGAATACTATATGATACAGACCCTTTATCAGCTCTGCCTCTATAACTGTGGCATTGAGATGATGGAGCAGGGTCTGGTATTTTACCTGTACGGACTGGAGCGCATCAACCTTCTGCATCTGATAAGATGGCCCAGGTAAAGGTGCAGTAAGGTCGCCGGACAGACCTTTTTGGGCATCAGCTGGAGAGTCGCTGAGACTGGAGTATATTTCATAGAACTTATCCCGGACTTTTTTAAGACACTCCAGAACCTTAGGAGAAAATGACCCGCATTCTCCGTTGAGAATCATGTTTATGGCTGTGGTGTGAGGGTAAGCTTCTTTATATACTCTGTCTGATGTGAGCGCATCATAAACATCAGCGATTCCGGTAACCTGTGCGCAGATAGGAATATCGTCGCCAACAAGTCCTTCAGGATAACCGCCGCCATCCCAGCGTTCGTGATGGTAAAGGCAGATATTGTAGGCATAACGCAGGTATTTACGGTCGCCGACTTCGTTGAGATTCTTAAGAATTTCAGCACCGTTTACGGTATGTGCTTTCATAGTTTCAAATTCTTCATCAGTCAGCCTGCCCGGCTTGTTCAGAATGCTGTCAGGTATGGAAATTTTACCGATGTCATGAAGAGAGGCTGCGCTGACAATAGAATTGATATCATCGGGCGTCAGATTATATTCAGGATATGTTTCAGCAATCTGCTCCAGGAGAATTCTGGTATACTGGCGGATACGCATTATGTGGTTGCCGGTTTCTATACTTCTGTACTCAATGATTGTTGAAAGTACGTCAACCATGGTTTCGTTGGAAGAGCGCAGCACAGCAGCCTGTTCTTCAACAAGTACCTCCAGATGATTTTTATGCACGGACAGCTCAATGAGAGTCTGAACTCTGTGGAAAATCGTCGATTCATTGAATGGTTTGAAAATCACGTCAGAAGCTCCGTATTCGTAGCCTTTGATTTCCTGCTCGGCATCAGTTTTCTCACAGAGTATTACGATGGGAATGGTGCCGCGCTTGTCGGTTTCGCGCATTTTTACGGTGAGTGACTTCCTGCGCGTTTTTGGCGGTCTGATGTCCAGAATTGCTGCAGCAATACAGTTTATATTCTGCTCAAAGAGGAAAAAACCCTGTTCGTTGTTTGCAGCTTCGATTATATTATATGTATCAGAAAAGATATTGCGGAGGATGCTGCGGACTTCCGCAGATTTGCCTACCAGTAAAAGAGTATCTTTAAGTTTCATAGGGCTGATTCCTTTCTTAATCCTGAAATTTCTACCATAATTATAACAATCATTATATGTGGCGGGCAAGTTTTTTTTACTGTTTTCTTGTTTTCGTGGTTTCCTTGTGCTAAAATGAAAAAAAGAGAACGGGAAGGCGTAGGGAGTTATGGAAAGAAAATTTATAGTCCGGATGTTCGGAAGCTTATCCGTGCAGCTTGGTGACAAAAAAATAGATGACAATTCCAGCCGCACCAGAAAGGTATGGCTGCTTTTGGCGTACCTTCTTTACCATAAAGGCCGCACAGTTACTCAGAAAGAACTTATTGATCTGCTCTGGGAAGACGGCGAGGAAAAAGATAATCCTCAGAGTGCGCTGAGAACTACTTTCCATCGTGTGAGAACATTGCTCAACAAGCTGGACGAAAGGGCCGGACATGACCTGATTCTGCATCAGGGAGGAGGCTACATAGTAAATCCGGAAATTCCTGTGGAACTGGATGTTGTTGATTTTAACAGATTCGTCAGGGAAGCTGAAGAAACTGATTCTGACGAAAAGCGTCTGGAACTCCTGCTTGAAGCAATCCGCCTCTATGATGACGATTTTCTGGTGAAACTTTCTTCTGAAAGCTGGGCACGCTCCGTGGCTCTTCACTACCATGAGATTTATGTGAAACTGGTAAAAGATGCCCTCGCAATGCTGGAAAGAGCCGGAAGAAGAGATGAAGCTGTGACTGTATGTGTCAAGGCCCTGAAAATCGAGCCTTACAGTGAGGATATTTATCTCCATCTGATGATAAACTATCTGGCCATGGGAGAGCGCAGGGAAGTTATAAGTACCTACGAAAAGATGAGCAAGATTTTTCTTTCTGATTTCGGCGTATTGCCGTCAGAGGAAATCCGCAATATATATTACGACGCAATCAGATCTTCCAATGAAACTACAGTTCCTATGGAAGTGGTGCAGGAGCAGCTGCGGGAGCCGGAAGCCCTTAATGGCGCGCTGGTGTGCGAATATGACTTTTTCAAAGTTCTTCACTATTCCACAGCCCGTCTTATCGAAAGAACCGGCGCAGCGGTGCATATCTGCATGATAAATGTTTCCGGCGAAGGCGGCAAAGCGCTTTCCAAACGCAGCCACGATACAGTTATGGAAAACCTGCAGGAACAGATACGCATCAACCTCAGACGGGGCGATGTGGTCAGCCGCTGCAGCGTGTCACAGTTCATAATTATGCTCCACCTGGCTAACTATGAAAACAGCTGCATGGTCTGCGAAAGAATTATAAAATCCTTTAACCGTCAGTACCCGCACTCACCTGCAGAACTGACATATACGGTCAAGCCTATAGAACCTGAACTCCGCTGAAATAACTGATATAAAAAGAAGGCATCCCGCCCGGGATACCTTCTTTTTTAGTTATATATTATTATGTCCTGTACTATGGTCCGCTATTTTTCAGTCTTTCTGCGGTTTGTAACTGCCATTACCAGAAGTGATAATGCGGAAATCAGAGTGATGAAAGGCCAGATGTTCATTTCAGCGCCTGTCTTAGGAACTTCTGCGAGAGGAACTTCTTCTTCAGGGATTTCTGCGAGAGGAACATCACCGTCAGGAATTTCTGTTGTGCTGCCGCCGCCACCGTTTCCATCATCTTCGTTATACTTTTCTGGTTCATCACCTGGTGGAGGAGGAACATCAGGAGCATAAGTGTTTGTTACGATGTATGTGGTGTAGGTTTCACTTACTGTGGAAATGTATCCTGCAGGAACATCAACTTCTTTGATTTCCCAGTCTGCGAAGTACTCAAGGCCGTACCATGTGTATGCCCATCTTGTAGCTTCGCTCAGTTCCACTGGCTTGCCGTAAGCTTTGCCGTTCATGAGGAGCTGAACTTTTACAGATTCAGGTCTTGCAAGAGCTGCGTTGTCATTATCATCCCATACTTTGCGTACTGCCACATAAGTTGTTGGAGGTGGTGTATACGGATCGTAAGTGTTTGTGATGACAATTACATTGTTTTCATTTGCAGGAGCTGTTTCAGATCTGTAGCCTTCAGGAGTGTTAAGTTCCTGAACTGTCCAGGAAGCAGTACCGGATAAATCTGTCCATGTACATGTCCACTGGTTTTCTGTATTGAGAGTTACAGGTTCGCCGTATGGAGCACCGTTCTTGAGGAGCTGAACCAGAATGCTTTCAGGGTACTTATCCTGTGCGTTGTCCTTGTGATCCCATACTTTCTGTACTGTCAGGGAAACAGGATCTGTGAAAGTGTTTCTGAATACAGGAGATACATCAACTTCTTCAGTAACTTCTTCAGGTGTTTGCTGACCTTCAATCAGGTATGCAACATCAAGTGTGTAGAGACCGTCTTCAAGAACCGGTGTAACAGTTACTTCGTAAACAGTCTTGTCGTAGGTGATACCATCTGCGCCGGTGTTCACTTCTCTGATGTAGAACTTTGTTTCTGCGATTTCGCTGAGGATTTCAGTATCGAAAGATACATAGCCCTGTGCATCATTTGTCTTGGTCTGGATAACCTTCTTGTCAGCATCCAGGAGTTCGAAAGTGAACTGTCCTGCATTTACTGCGATTGGTGCACCTGTTTCAGCGTGGCTGAATTCTTTAACTGCGTAAAGATCAACGCCTGCAAAGTTTACGAATGTGCCTGCTTCGAAATTGTAAGGTGCTTCGGAAGTAGCGCCTGTTTCAGCAAGCGGAGTAATTGTAAGCTGGTCATAAGCTGCAGTTACTTTGTACTGTGCTGATGATGGAAGATACATACCTGTTGTATCAGCTTCTGACAGAATATATTCGTGGCCGGAAGGGATATTTTCAAATCTTACCTTACCATCTTCATCTGCAACTGCGGTAACTTCTGCAGGGGCTGTGCCATCAGCACTGTCTCCGGATTCAGGAGTTACAGGTTCGGCAGCCGGTGTAACTTCAGAAGTTACATACTGTGCTTCAATATTTACATTTTTGCCGATCTGTGCGCATACGGAGCATTCAGAATCATGTGCCAGAACGAATGTAGCGCCTGCCAGCGGCTTGTTGTCGTAACCGTCAATCTTTGTGAATTCGAATTCGCAAAGGTAACCTTCTACCACAGGGATAGGGAAGTCGATTGTTTCAGGGTCTTCAAGTAAGCCATTGTTGTAAACCTGGTATGTTAAAGTTGTT